>NZ_JACVBF010000009.1:0-235169 GCF_014852195.1 Ensifer sp. ENS08 | reverse complement strand
TGTTGAGATCTCCAAAACCCCAACAGGATAAGCCGAAAGGCCGGAAGCGTGGCTGTCCCTCAATCATCACCTGCATCTCAGTGATCCGTTCTCTCAGCGGACGCGGTCTCTTTCATGCCACCTCCTTTGTTGCGACGGTGGGGCGCGCTTTCGCACGCCTCTTCCTGTCAGCTCGGTTGACGCAGTGACTTGAATGAAGCCCTCAACTCGTCGACTAGGGCTTGCGGCTGTTCCCAGGCTGCAAAGTGCCCGCCCTTGGCGAGACGATTATAATGGATGAGCTTGGGGAATGCCTTCTCCGCCCAGGATTTTGGTGCCTGATAAAGCTCGTCCGGGAAGGCGCTGACGGCCACCGGGATCTGCACGCCCTTCGGCTGGAAGAAGGCAAGCTTGTTTTCCCAATAGAGCCGTGCCGACGACACGGCGGTATTGGTCAGCCAGTAGAGCGTGACATTGTCGAGCACGTCATCGCGCGTCAGCCCTTCCGGCTTGCCATCGAAGACGCGGGCGATCAACTCGTAGCTGCGGGCATCGTGGTCGAGCATCCAGCTCGCAAGCCCGATCGGCGAATCCTCAATCGCATAAAGCGTTTGCGGACGTTTGCTCATCTCCTGCGCATAGGACAGCCCGTTCCGGTAGAAGAAGTCGAGCTGCTCATAGGCGCGGCGCTCGTCGGCCGAAAGGTTCGCTGGTGCCGGCTGGCCGGCATCGAGGCTCTTCTGGATCTCGTCAGGCACGGTCGCCGGCATGTTGGTGTGGATCCCGAGCAAGCCCGCCGGCTGCTGCAGCGCCATCTGCTCGGTAACAGCGTCGCCCCAGTCGCCACCCTGCGCGACGTAATGGGAATAGCCGAGACGCTGCATCAGCACTGCCCAGGCGCGCGCGATCCGGACAGGGTCCCAGCCGCGCTCCGTCGGTTTGCCGGAGAAGCCGTAGCCGGGAAGCGAGGGGATGACCACGTCGAAAGCATCGGCTTCCGTGCCCCCATGCGCGTTCGGATTGGTCAGGGGATCGATGATCTTCAACTGCTCGATGATCGAGCCCGGCCAGCCGTGGGTGACGATGAGTGGCATCGCGTTCTTATGCTTGGAGCGCACGTGAATGAAGTGGATGTCAACGCCGTCGATGTTGGTCACGAACTGCGGCAGGTCGTTGAGTGTCTTCTCCACGCGGCGCCAATCGTAGTTTGTTGCCCAATAGTCGGCGAGCTTCTGCATGGTGGCAAGCCGCACGCCCTGGGTGCCGTCCGCCACCAGTTCGCGATCCGGCCACTTGGTCGCCGCGATGCGCTGCTTGAGGTCGGCAAGTGCGGCATCACTGGCGTGGAATTGGAAAGGGCGGATGGATTCGTCCGTGGCCGGTTTGGCAGCCGACGTGATTTGGACGTCGCCGCCGGCGGACACGCCCGCCGCTTGAGCGGCGAGCGGAGGAAGCAGGATCGCGATCGCGCCCGACAATGCCAAGGCGGCCAGTCGGCGGTTTTGGACAATGGGCATGGAACGTCTGAACATCATCATTCTCCTGGTTCGATTGGCGAGGCGAGGAACCGCCTCGAAAGTCCGGGTTGGAAGGTTGCCGGAAGGTGAGCGGGCGCTAGCTCCCGATACGGTAGCGAGCAGCCGGCGTTTTCCTGGAAAGGTTCGGCATCAGCTTCTGCCGTGCGGCCTCATAGTCTGCCCAGTCAGCGGCATCCGGCAGCGCTGGGATAGTGATCACTTCGCCCTGGTCGAGGCCGGCAAGTGCCGCGTCCACCATGTCCTCGGCGCGCATGACGATCTCGCTCGGCACGTGTTCGATGGGGGTGCCGGCAATGCCCCAGAAATCGGTGGCGGTCGCACCCGGCAACACGGCCTGGATGCGGATATTCTTGTCGGCAAGTTCCTTTTGCAACGACAGGGTGAAGGCCAGGACGAAGGCCTTGGTGCCACCATAGACGCCGTTCAGAACTTCCGGCGCCACGCCGACGATCGAGGCGATGTTGATGATCGTGCCAGTGCTGCGCGCCGCAAATCCGGGTGCCACCGCATAGGTCAGCCGCGTCAGCGCGCTGACGTTGAGCGTGATCATCTCGTCCATCTTGTCGACATCGGAGGCGAGCAGCGGCGCCGTCGCGCCGACCCCGGCATTGTTGATCAGCATCGTGATGCTCGCATCGCTTTCGAGGATCTTCTCGACCCGCCTGACATCATCCCTGTTGCCGAGGTCCGCAGCGACGACTTCGATGGCGCGGCCGGTTTCGTCCGCCAGCCGGCGGGCTAGATCGTCGAGGCGTACGCGGTTGCGCGCGACGAGAATGAGGTCATATCCGCGATGTGCCAGGCGGTCAGCATAGATCGCGCCGATACCGGACGAAGCACCGGTGATCAGTGCAGTGCCTTTTGATTTGCTCATTTCAAGCTCCTTTGCTTGGGTTGGAGCCTCGATGGTACGGCCGAAAGATCGCGTCTCAAATGTCATAATTCCGTCTTTTCAGGACATAACCCGCCTGGGCGGACGCGAACCAAATTTCGCCGTGACCATGCGTGTGCTGTGTATCCGCGATGTGTTCGGAAGCGGCCTCTGTGTATCGCAATGTTTGAACGGCCGCGCACGGCGGCAAACCGATACGAAATGCCCTGGGGTTTCTGACGCCTGCGCCTTAGCGTCAGAAATCAAAACGGGGCCGACATGACGTCGGCCCCGCTATCATCTGCAAGCAACTCCCTGAAAATACAGGAGGCTCAGAGATTGTAGAGACTGCGCGCGAACGCGCCGATGCCCTTTGCGTCGAGCAGGCTGAGCGGGGCACGAAACGTTACCCGCGCCACGCCCGGATGGCGGCCGATCTCGATTGCACCTGCGATCGTTGCCCGGTTCATCACTTCGGGAACGCTGAGACCGAGCAGGTCTGCCGCCCGCTCCAGCCCGTTCGTGGTCGCATCGTTGAGGTTCGCGCCCGTGCCGATGAAGGTGACCGGGGCGTCAGCTTCCACCTCTCGGACACCGTGCTTGCGGGCAAGTGCCGCCACCCGCGTGCGTTCCGCCTCGTCGAGCGGACGTGCAAGGAACGGTACATCATCCAGCACCGGCAGAAGGATCGGCCCGTCGATCTTGAGCCCCTTGATGACATGGACCTCCAGCGTCACCGTGCCGGCGACGTCGCAGGTATGGCCGGCAATTTCGCCGTCGCCCTGCAGGGCATGCATGTCCCCCATATAGATGCCACCACCCGGCACCTTGACCGGGCAGATCAGGATCGCGCCTTCCCGCACGGTATTCACGTCCATGTGGCCGTCAGTCTTATGCTGGACGAGTTCGTCCGCGGTCAGGGAGTAAGCATGTGGTGCGTCGGTCAAAAACTGGCCGAAATCGCCGGCATTGTGCGAGTCCGGCATCGCCTTCGACGGCGTCGTGCCCAATTGGCCGAGGAATGGCCGAAGCCTTGTGGCAACACCGATGAGGTCCGCTGGCGCGAAGGTCAGGATCGGATGCTGGATCGAGCCGTCCGGCAGGGCCAGCAGCCGTTCCGCATCCGTGGCAAAGGTCTCGGCAGTCGCTTTGCCGACGGTCAGCCCCACCTGGCGCTCATCGTCGAAGGCGATCGTGTAGCCGTTGGTGAAGATGAAGGGCGTCGCGTCCGCGCCGCACTTCTCGCAGCGGATCGCAGTCTGGCCGATGCCCTCCACGCGCGTGCGCGGCCATTCCGTGCCGCAGCCCGGGCAAACGGCCGCGCAGAAGGGATCACCGTTGAAGCGACCAGCCACCACCTCGTCGTTGCCCGAGGCCGTCGCCGCGGACGTGACGATCAGCGATCGGATCCGAATGGCAACGGCGTCGCCGATTTCAGCGCCCGCGACCGCCACAGGGCGCGTCACCTCATGTCCGCCGCGGATCTCCGGCGTGATCATCGGCCCCCAACATCCCGGCGCCGTGTTCGCGATGATGACACCGCCATCGGCGACAGGCCCCAGCATCGGCTCGGCGGGGTCGAGTATCCCGTTGGTCAACTCGTTGACAAATACTGTCCGAGCCCCGGTCGTCTGGCGCTCTCTCGTTTTCTCCAGCATGTCACTTTCCTCCAGGTTGATTGGCATCAAAGGTTCGGGCCGCCCGTCTCGGCGGTACTATCGTCAGTCGAAGAACGGATCGGCAAACTCCTCGTGCGGCGCCTCTTGCAGCAATCCTGCTCCCTTCTCAGCAACCGTTGCAGATCCGGAACCGGAGACGAGTGCGGCAAGAAGCGAGGGTTCTCTCGGGTCGCTATCCCAGGCGCATGGTGCCGCCGCGAGCGCGGCGATGGCGAAAACTGTCGCGAAGATACGCATGATGGCTCCTTCCGTTATTGATGTCAGCAGCGGCGTTTCGTCGCCGAAGGCTCGAAACGTGCTCGCGGCCAGAGTGTCTCTTGGACGTATCGCGGGTGCGTGCAGCAGGCCGCGAAACTGTATCCTTGTGTAAAGGCCCGAACCGGCGCGCCCCTTCGGGAGGCCTCACGGCACCTCATCAGCTAAGAAGCGCTGTCTGACACAAGCACCGGCTTCTGCCGATAGAGGCCCGGAAACAGACGATGCAGCGCGCCGATCTTCGGTTTCTCGTAGATGACCACATAGGGCTGGCCGGGATTGTTGTAGACGTAATCCTGGTGATACGCCTCGGCCGGGTAAAAGGTCTTGCCGTCCTCGATGGTCGTCGCAATCGGGCGGCTGAAAACGCCGCTCGCATCCAGTTGCGCGATATAGTCGGTAGCAACCTTCGCCTGCTTTTCATCGCGCGGAAAAATCACCGATCGATATTGCGGTCCGCTATCGGGTCCCTGCCCACCAAGCTGCGTCGGATCATGAGCGACGGAGAAGTAGATCTCGAGCAGCTTGCCGTAGCTCACCTGCTTCGGGTCGAACGTGATCTCCACCGCTTCGGCATGCCCTGTGGCGCCGGTCTCCGTCTTTTCGTAGGTCGCCGTCGCGGCGTTGCCGCCCGCGTATCCTGACGTGACGCTCGCGACGCCAGCCACGTGCTGGAACACCGCCTGCACGCCCCAGAAGCAACCGCCGGCAAAGACCGCCGTCTGGCGGCCGTCCGTCGGCGCGATATCGTGGAGCGCCTTCGGCACAGGCCTGGTCTCCTGTGCCGCCGACGGCGGCCCGTTGAGAACGAAGGTCAATCCGCCACCGACCATGGTCGCGGCGACGAGAAGGCGTCGCGTGAGGGCGGACCAGGTGCGCCCGCGCCGTTTTTCATTGTCGCTCATGGCAAACTCTCATCCAAAGGTGAAAACGAAGGCTTCTGCGCCGGGTGCGAGAAAGCGGATCTCGAAGGTCCGCTCCCGGGCTGCTCCGGACTGGCGGACGAGTTGATAAAGGCGGGTCGCCGTAACGGTACCTTTGCCGGCCGCATCGATATCCGCGCCATGGTCCGCGCCCGGCGCCACCCCATCGATGGTTATCTGAAACGGGACCGGCCTGCCGCCGGCGCCAGTGCCGAGCACCAGGTGCAGGTCCCGCGCGCGGAACCGGTAGGTGATGCCGCCGCCGGCCTCGTTGAGGCGTGCCTCTTCGGCGCCGACCGTCCAGTTGCCGGTCAGCCCCCATTCATTGAGCCCCGGGTTGCCGACCGTGTACCCCGCGGACGTATTGGCCGAGACGCCCTCGGGCGAGACGAAGTTTGCGGCACGCGCATAACCGACATAGGTCTCGCCGGATCCGAGGCGTGCCAGGTCCGGCGAGGCCTCGGCACCCTTTGCCTCCGGTTTGACCAGATCGCCTTCGGCCTTATTCTTGCCGGCGGCTTCCGCCAGCAGATCCTGGATCACCCGCTCGGATCCTTCATAGTCGCCCTCGCCGAAATGGGTGTAGCGGATCTGCCCCTCGGCATCGATGAAGTAGTGGGCCGGCCAGTAGCTGTTGGAGAAGGCGCGCCAGATGGCGAAGTTGTTGTCGATCGCCACCGGATAGGTGATCTTGAAATCGCGCACCGCCTTCTCGACGTTGCCGATCTGCTTTTCGAAGGCGAATTCGGGGGCGTGCACGCCAATGACGACCAAACCTTGGTCCCGGTACTTCTCCGCCCAGGCCCGAACGTAAGGGATGGTTCGGATGCAGTTGATGCAGGAATAGGTCCAGAAATCGACGAGAACGACCTTGCCGCGGAGCTCGGCCGGCGTCAGCGGCTTCGAATTCAGCCACTGAACCGCGCCGTCGAGCGACGGAAATTGCCCTTCCACCGGAAGGTCGCTGCGATAGGCCGCCTGTCGCGTATCCTTTGCGGCAAGGGTCATGCGGGTACTTGCGACGTCCACGGGCGAAGCACCGCTGCGCAGGCGATCGAGGATCGACTGTTCGACGCCCGACGTGCTGGCATAGGAAAGCTGCGCCAAAAGACCGGTGTCGAGCCCCAGCGCGATCGCGCCAACACCGGCGAGCACCGCAACGCCGAGACCCTGGCGGATGCGGTCGCCAAGGCCGAGGAAGCGCTTCATCGCCGCGAATACTCTGGCACCGGCCAGGACGGCGAGCGCCAGCGAGGTCGCAGCACCGGCCGCATAGGCCACAAGCAGCAGCGTGGTCTGCGCATTCGCGCCGTTCAGCGCCGCCCCGGTCAGCACCAGACCGAGCACCGGTCCGGCGCAGGGCGCCCAGAGCAATCCGGTCGCAACGCCAAGGAGGATCGAGCCGCCGATGCTGCCCTTCTCCCCGGTCGCAGCCTTTCTCGACAATCGGTTGCCGAGTTCCACGAGCGGACCGGTCACAAAGGCGGCAGCCCGCGTCGAGAGCAGCGTCACGCCGAAGACTGCGAGCATTGCGATCGCTGCGTAGCGGCCATAGGCGTTCGCCTGCACCGCCCAGTTGCCGCCTAGGGCTGCAAGCGAGGCGATACCCGCAAAGGTCACGATCTTGGCGAGCAGCATCGGAAGAATGCTGGTGGAAAAGGGTTGGCCGGCGCGGGCAAACACGAATGGCAGCACCGGCAGGATGCACGGGCTGACGATCGTCAGCACGCCGGCAAGATAGGCTACAACAAAGAGGATCATCACCGTCTCTCCGCATGGGATCAATGCCCGAGGCACAGATCGCTTGTCACGTGCGGCAGAGGACCATCGCGACGTATCGCGGATGTTTCCGACAGGAGCGGATTTGTATCTCAGTGCATCAGGGTGGCTCCCCAATCATCGCAAATCGCGCAATCAATATATTCCATGAGATATAACGCTATGTCATAGTGCGGCCTGACCGATCCCTCTCGCTATCGTGGCCTTCATGTTGAAATCTCTTGCGATAATCTTCTCAGCCGTGCTCGGCCTTGCCTCAGGCGCCGCCGAGGCGCGTACGATCACCGATGCCGCCGGGCGGACGGTTGAGGTTCCCGATACCATCACCCGCGTGCTTGCTGCCGGCCCGCCGGCCTCGGTGCTCACCTATGTTCTGGCGCCGGACAAGCTCGCCGGCTGGGCGCGCGAGCCGACGGAGGAGCAAAAAGCATATCTGCTACCGTCGGTCCGCGACCTGCCGACCTATGGCCAAATCACGGGCAAGGGCGGCAGCGCCAATGTCGAGGCGGTGCTTGCCGCCAAGCCGGACATCATCCTCGACGTTGGAACCGTCAACGACACCTACCGCTCGCTGGCCGACAAGGTGCAGGCGCAGACCGGCATTCCCTACGTGCTGATCGATGGACGCTTCGCTGATAGCGGCAAGACGCTGCGCGACGTCGGCGCGCTGCTTGGCGCGGCCGCACGCGCCGAAACGCTCGCAACCTATGCCGACCAGCGGATCAAGGATCTGAACGACAGTCTCGCCATGATACCGGCCGATCAAAGGCCGCGCGTCTATTATGGCCGCGGCCCGGAAGGGCTGGAAACGGGGCTTTCCGGCTCGATCAATGTCGAGATCCTGGAAGCCGTCGGCGCCGAAAACGTCGCGGCGGCAGCCGGCAAGGGCAGCCTGACCCAGGTGTCGCTCGAACAGATTCTCTCCTGGAACCCGGACGTCATCATCGCGGCAAGCGGAAAGTTCGCAGCCTCGGCAAAGAAGGACCCGCTCTGGGCCGACGTGAAGGCAATCACGACCGGTCGAGTCTTCACCGCGCCGTCCCTGCCTTACGGCTGGTTCGATTTCGCCGCCTGCGATCAACCGAGTGATCGGTGTCGTCTGGCTGCAGAAGCTGTTTTATCCCGACCGCTTCAAGGGGGACCTGAAGGCTGAGACCCGCGATTTCTACAAGCTGTTCTACCAGGTCGACCTGACGGACGAACAAGTGGCCACGCTCCTGAAGGGGGCGGTGCCGGCTTCGAAATGAACCGGAGGCAGGAAACATCGGGCATGCTGGCCGACGGGCGCAAGGGCAATCTCTGGCTCCTCGTCGGCCCCCTCCTCCTGCTCGCCCTGGTGTCGATGTCGGTCGGCAAATATGCCGGCCCGTCGGAGATCGCCGGGGCGCTGCACGCGGCCCTATCGGGACAGCCGAGCGACCCCGTTCTTTCAACCGTGCTCTGGAACGTGCGGCTGCCTCGGGTGGCGGGTGCGATCCTGATCGGCGCAGCACTTGCCGCAGCCGGCGCCACCTATCAGGGGCTTTTCCGCAATCCCCTCGTCTCGCCGGATATCCTTGGCGTTTCCGGCGGTGCCAGTCTCGGCGCCGTCATCGGCATCTTTCTGTCGCTGCCGGTCCTGGCAATCCAGGCGATCAGCTTCGCAGGCGGGCTGCTCGCCGTCGCCGCAGTCTATGCCGTCGGCATGGCAATCCGCGGACGCGATCCGGCCCTGACGCTCGTTCTGGCAGGGATCGCCATCGGCGCCCTCGTCGGTGCCGGCATATCGCTGATCAAGATCCTCGCCGATCCCTATGACCAGTTGCCGGCGATCACCTATTGGCTGCTCGGCAGCCTCACTGCGATCACGCGTCTCGACGTCGTTTCGATCCTGCCGTCGCTTTTGATCGGGCTGGTGCCGCTGGTGCTTTTTCGCTGGCGCATGAACCTGATGACGCTCGGCGACGAGGAAGCCCAGACCTTGGGCGTCGACACGCGTCTTACCCGCGCATTGCTGATCGCGGCGGCAACGCTGATCACTGCGGCGGCCGTCTCCGTCAGCGGCGTCATCGGCTGGATCGGCCTCGTCATCCCGCACATTGCGCGCATGCTGGTCGGCCCGGACTTCCGCCGCCTGCTGCCGGCCTCGATGATATCTGGTGCTGCCTATCTGCTTGTTGTCGACATGCTGGCGCGCAGCATCGCGCTCATCGAAGTGCCGCTCGGCATCCTGACCGCTGCCGTTGGTGCGCCCTTCTTCCTGTGGCTGCTCGCCTCCGGCCGGAGGGCCTGGCTATGACGCTGGACATCAGGGATCTCGCCTTCGGCTATGGCGGACGCACGGTAGGCGAGAATGCCTCCCTGTCGCTTGAGTCCGGCGAGGTGCTGGCCCTGCTCGGCCCCAACGGCGCCGGCAAGACGACGCTGTTCAAGACCGTCCTCGGCCTTCTGCCAGTTAAGGCTGGAGACATTATCCTGGACGGACGACCGCTTTCCGCCTGGTCGCGGCGCGAACGCGCCAGGCAGATCGCCTATGTCCCGCAGGCGCATGCGGCACTTTTCCCGTTTACAGTGCTGGAGGTGGTGTTGATGGGGCGAGCCCCTCACCTCGCGCCGTTCTCATCGCCTGGCGCTCGCGACCGTCGGATTGCCATGGAAGCGCTTGGCGGCCTCGGCATGGCCCACCTTGCCATGCGCCCCTATACCGAGATCAGCGGTGGCGAACGCCAGATGGCGTTGATCGCCCGCGCACTGACGCAGGAACCCGCCATCCTCGTCATGGACGAGCCGACCGCCAATCTCGACTATGGCAACCAGATGCGGGTGCTTTCGCATGTCCGAGCGCTGGCGGCACGCGGGCTTTCGGTCGTGCTTTCGACGCACAATCCGGATCACGCCTTCCTGGTCGCGGACCGCGTCGCCCTTCTCCACGCCTCGAAACTCAGCGCGCTCGGCTTACCCAAGGACGTGTTGACGCCCGCCTCTCTCAAACAACTCTACGACATCGATGTGGTGATCGGCTCGATCGACGGCAGCGACGCCCGTGTCTGTGCGCCGCGCCTCACCACCCCCTCTGCAAGGAAAGGAACTGACCATGGTCCGCCAGAACGAAATCCGTGAGAACGAGGTGGCCGTGGTACCGCCCGCGGCAACCGACGCCGGTCTCGTCTTTATCGGCCGCATTTCCACGCCCTGGACCTCGCGCATGGAAACCCCTTGCCAGGGTCGGCATGACGGCCCTGTCTGCCGTATCGAAATCTTCGAACCCTGGGTCCTGGCGCTGAAAGGCGTGGAGGCGTTCGAGCGGCTGGAAATCCTCTACTGGCTCGACCGTTCGCGGCGCGATCTGGTGTTGCAAAGCCCAGCCAGCAACGGCGAAGTGCACGGAACATTTTCACTGCGCTCGCCGGTTCGGCCGAACCCGATCGGCACCTCGATCGTCAAGCTCGAAGCCGTGGAAGGCTCGAGCCTTCTCGTGCGCGGCCTTGATTGCCTC
This sequence comes from Ensifer sp. ENS08, assembly GCF_014852195.1. Lineage (NCBI taxonomy): Bacteria > Pseudomonadati > Pseudomonadota > Alphaproteobacteria > Hyphomicrobiales > Rhizobiaceae > Ensifer > Ensifer sp. ENS08. The sequence goes on along the minus strand of NZ_JACVBF010000009.1, from coordinate 224,670 downwards.
GACGGTACGCCACTCATCGATCTCAAGCCCGACCGGACGCTGTTCAAGCCGATTGCGCCGCCGCAACGCGGCGACTTCGAGACCGGCGACGGCAAAGCGCATTACTGCCAGAAGGCGTGATCCGGTCGCGATTTGGCAGGGCGCGACGGTCGATCCACGCGCCCTTGCCGCAAGCGTATCAGTCGATGCCGACCATGACATCCGAGGCCTTGATGACCGCATAGGCCTCGCCACCGACCTTCAGGCCAAGTTCGTCGACCGACTCGTTGGTGATCGCTGCAGTCACGATCGAGCCGCCGACGTCGATCCGGACATGGGCGGTGGTTGCGCCCTTGATGACTTCGACAATCTTGCCCTTGAGGCGGTTGCGCGCGCTGATTTTCATGCGGTTCTCCTTCGTGTTGACCAGGCTGAATGTCGCGGTCACCGCATTCAGCCGCTAGGCCAGACGGGGTTTAGCCCGGATCGCGGCTGCGAATAGCGGCGTTCGAGGCGAAACAGTATCACCGTCGCGCATGGACGTGCAGTCTCCCCGCAGCATTGTCAGGTCAATCGCGGAGCGTGATCCACACCGGCGCATGATCGCTCGCACCCTCCGTGCCACGAACCTCCCGGTCGATGCCGGCACCGGTAAGCTTGCGGGAAAGCTTGCGGCTGAGCAGCATATGATCGAGCCGAAGCCCCGCGTCGCGCTGCCAACGGTTCCGGCGATAGTCCCAGAAGGTGAAAAGCTGGTCCTTCGGGTGAATCTTGCGCAGCGCATCGAGCCAGCCCTGGTCCAGAAGTTCGCCGAATGCGGCGCGGCTTTCGGGCTGGACCAGCGCATTGTCGTCGTAGGAGGTTGTCGGGTAGATGTCGCGCGGCTCCGGAACTATGTTGTAGTCGCCGGCAAGCACGACAGGCAGATCGAGGGCGAAGAGTTCGGCGGCATGTTTGGCCAGACGCTCGTGCCAGGCAAGCTTGTAGACGAACTTGGGGCCTGGCTGTGGGTTGCCGTTGGGCGCGTAGAGACAGGCGACCAGGATGCCGCTGACGGCAGCCTCGATATAGCGCGCCTCGGCATCCGACGGGTCGCCGTCGAGCCCGACACGGGTCAGCACCGGCTCGCTATCTCGGGCGAGGATCGCCACACCATTCCAAGCGGATTGTCCCTGCCACACGGCGCCGTAGCCGGCCGCTTCGATCGCCGAGCGCGGGAACTGGCGATCGGGCGCCTTCAACTCTTGCAGACAGACGATGTCCGGCTCCGCCTCGCCCAGCCAGGCGATCAGGTTGTCGAGCCGCCTGTTGATGCCGTTGATGTTGAAGGTGGCGATCTTCATTCCGGCGATCGGATCAGCGTGTCAGCCGGGCAGCCCAGGCTGCCACCGCATCGGCCAAGGTCCTTAAGTGATCGGCGGTCGAAAAGCCGGAAATGCTCTTGCGCGGTTTGAGATCATGGTCTCCGTCCTCGAGCCACAGGACTTCGATCGCATCGGAAAGCACGTAGTTCTGCACTTCCTCGCGCGTGCCGAATTCGTCGCGGGTTCCCTGGCAGATCAGCGTCGGCGTCTTGAGGCCGGCCAGGTGCTTGGTGCGCAGTTGCTCGGGCTTGGCTGGCGGATGGAAGGGATAACCGAGGCAGAGCAGCCCGGTGATCCTGCCGGCCGCATGCAGCGGATCGGCGATCATGCTCGCGACGCGTCCCCCCATCGACTTGCCGCCGATGATAAGTGGGCCTTTGACGTCCAGATCCTCGATGGCGGCGTGATATTCCGGATTGAGCGTGTCGGCGCGAGGCGGCGGCTTGCGCCCCTCAACGGTACGCCTTGCCGCCATATAGCCGAACTCGAAGCGTGCAACGCGAAAGCCTGCCGTCGAAAGCGCCGCTGCGGTCGCGGTCATCGAAGCCGAATCCATCGGCGCGCCGGCGCCATGGGCAAGAAGGATGGTGACCGCGGCATCGTCGGGTCCGTCGAAGAGAAATTTGTCGCCCACATCAGCCTGTTCTCGGGCGGCTCTGCAGGTCGACATATTGCACGCCGCGCTCCGCCGTTCGCGCCCATTCGCTATCGCTATCGAGTTCGAGATAGCGGGTCCACCAACGCTTCGCCTCCGCGAGATCGCCGGCATCGAATTCGAGTTTCGCCAGGTTGAAGACGGCGTCGGCATAGTCGCCGTCAATCTCGATCGCCTTCCCGAGATGCCTGCGCGCGGCGTCGATCCGCCCCCGTTCGTTCATCAGCCCCGCGAGGTTGAACCAGGCCTCGACGAAGGATGGATCGAGCTTGATGGCGCGGGCGTAATCATGGGCCGCATCTAGCTCCCGTCCGGCTGCCTTCAGGCAATTGGCGCGGTTGAAGGCCGCGACCGAATCCGTCCGGTCCATAGCGAGATAGCGTTGATAGAAGGCCGCAGCCTCCAGGTAGTCGCCATTGGCTTCCGCCTCCTCGGCCAGATCGAAGAGATCTTCCAGGGCGGCATCGTCGGGTGTGTCGAGATCGAAGAGCAATTGCCCATTCAGCTCGCTCAGGCCCTCGGCGCTGCGGGCATAGATCGCATCGGTGCCACCGTGGTGCAGCGAAAGCGCCGTCAACGAGGCGACCGGTCCGGAGCGATGAACGGACCGGGCGATCGCAGTCCAACTCGCGCCGCTGGCAATCAGCTCGGCATATTTCCTGGCGAGGATGAGGTCGCGGAACGAGTAGGGCTCGCTGCCATGCTCGAAAGCGTCGAACAGCGAGAGCAGGTCGAAGATGCGCGGCGAGAGCCTCGCCTGATCGATCAGCGACTGGCGACTAAGCGCGGACGCAGCCGGCACCGACATCAACCCCAAAAGGCGAAGAAAGCCGTTCTCGCTGATAAGCCACCGCCCGGACGAATGTTCGGCATCGAAACGGGCTTCGATCTCCGCCTCACTCGATTTGGCAAGCAGGCTGCGGCCGAACACCAGATAGGTCGTCTGGCGCGTCACGCCGCGACGCACGTGGCCGTGCTGGCGCTCGACCTCGCGCGCCACAAGCCGGCGCGGGAAGGCCGACAACGCCCCGACGATACCGAATGTCTGGCCTGCAACAGCCATCAGGCTTTCTTCTTCGCGGCCGGCTTTGCCGCCGTCCGCTTGGCTGGCGCTGCCGCCTTGGTGGTTTGCTTGGCTGCCGGCTCGGCCTTGGGCTTGCTCTTTGCAGGCGGCTTCGACTGCGACAGGCTCGCCTTCAGCGCATCCATAAGGTTGATGACATTGCCGCGCTCAGGGGCTGCCGCAATGATCGGCTTATGACCTTTGAGCTTCTCGCGGATCATCTTCATCAGCGCGATCTCATAACGATCCTCATAGTTCTTCGGGTCGAAGACCGTCATCTTCTGCTGGATCAAGGCTTCGGCAAGCTGCAGCATTTCAGGGTCCGGATGACCAACGGGTACATTGCCGAAATATTCAGCGGTTCCGCGCACTTCGCTCGGGTTTCTCAGCGTACAGACGAACATTCCGGTTTCGCGCGCGCCGATGGTCACGACGCGTTCACGGCTCGAAAGCACCAGGCGCGCGATCGCCACCTTGCCGCTCTTTTTCAGCGCTTCGCGCAGGACGACGAAGGTTTCCTCGGCCATCGCGCCGTCGGGCGCGAGATAATAGGGCGCGTCCTGGTAGATCACGTCGACGGAGCCTTCATCGACGAAGGCCTCGATGTTCATCGTGTGATTGGATTCGATCCTGACGCTGTCGAGATCGCTGTCCTCGATGATGATATATTTCTTGTCCTCGTATTCGTAGCCCTTGACCAGATCCGAGCGCTCGACGAGCCCGAGTTCCGGATCGACCGGCTTCATGTTGATCCGGTTGTGGGTGTCCTTGTGCAGCTGGTTGAAGCTGATGCGCTCGCTCGAACTGGTCGCCGGATAGAGCCTGACGGGGCAACTGACGAGACTGAGTTTGAGATAACCTTTCCAACTTGCCCTGGGCGCCATTGATGTCTCCTACGCGGCCAAACGCATTACGTCCTCGTTTCGGACAGAAGCGGCAGATCCTTGGCAAAGTCGTCGATATCCGCCCAGGGATCGCCGAAAGTATCCAGAAGTCCAGGCAGCGAAGAATAGTTCAAATCCTCCGGAGCGTCGATAGTCTCCAGATCCGCCCACTGAAGCGGGGCCGAAGCCGGCAGATTGGTGCGTGCCCGCAGCGAATAGGGAGCGGCCGCCGTATGGCTGCGGGCATTGCGGTGGAAGTCGATGAAGATGCGCTTGACGCGGTTTTCCTTGCCCATGGTCGTGGTGAAGGTCTGGGGTGCGGCCGCCGCCAACCGCGTCGCTATCGCGCTCGTTGCCTGGTGTGTCTTCTTCCAGTCCAGCTTCGGCTTGACCGGCACCACGACGTGGATGCCGCTGCCGCCAGACGTCTTGACGAAAGGAACGAGGCCGATTGCTTCCAGCTCGCCGCGAATATGGACCGCTGCCTCGACCACGTCGCGCCACGAGATCCCCTCGCCGGGATCAAGATCGAAGACGACGCGATCGGGCTTCTCCAAGCGCGTGCGCCGCGAACCCCAGCTATGAAGCTCGATCACGCCGAACTGAGCGAGCGCAAGATAACCCTTCGTGCCTTCGATCGAGAGGAAGGACTTGCTCTCGCCCTCGGAATTGGTCGCGTTGAAGCCGACGATGGAGGGCGGCATGCCGGTGAAGGGATGGCGCTGGAAGAAGCAATCGGCCCGCTTCCCCGTCGGGCAGCGGAAAAGCGACACCGGTCGTCCGAGGATATGCGGCAGCATGAAATCGCCGACGAGCGCATAGTAGACGGCAATGTCGAGTTTGGTCGGTCCGGATCTTCCGAACACCCGGCGGTCGGCGTTGGTCACCTGGATCGTCGCCAGGTCGGCGTCCGTGATCAGCCGCTTGCGCGGCGCCGTCGCCGGGGCCGAAAGCTCGACATCGCGAAGCCCCTTGAACACCGCATGCCGCAAGACATTGTCGGTCGTGCGGTTGGAGTAGTGGATGCGGGCGGATAGCACCGGCCGCACCCAGAGGATTTCCCTGGGCGCACCGTCCAGCGCGGTCTCACCCCCGCGCAAGGCTTGCAGCCGGGCGAGTAATTGCTTGGCTGTCGCCGCATCGAAGCCGGTGCCGACCTTGCCGCGGTAGTGCAGCTCGCCGTCCACCCACTCCCCGAGCGCCAGTGCCGCCAGCCCCTCGGCCGCCTCGGAGACGGTGTAGCCTGCGATCACGAAGTCTTCGCTTTTGAGCGCTTTGGTCTTGGTCCAGGTCTGGGTGCGTCCGCTGCGGTAGGGTGCGGAGGCACGCTTTGATACGATCCCTTCCAGCCCCAGCTCGGCCGCCTGATCGTAGAGCCCGCGCCCGTCACCTTCCACATGGTCGCTGAACTGAATGGCGGAACGGCTCGATATCTGCCCTTCAAGCAGCTGCGCCAGCAGACCCTTGCGCTTTTCCAATGGAACTTCGGCGAGATTCCAGCCGTCGAGATGGAGGATGTCGAAGGCATAGAAGACGAGCTTGCCATCGGTCCCGGATGAAAGAGCCTCCTGCAACAGCGAGAAGCGGCTAATGCCCTTGTCGTCGAGAGCGACGATCTCGCCATCGATCATCGCTTCCCGACAAGGCAACTTGCGGAATGCGTCTGGCAGATCGCCGTAGCGTTTCGTCCAGTCGAGCCCGCTGCGCGTGATCAGCCGTACGGAACCATCCGAGAGATCCGCCATCGTGCGGTAGCCATCGAACTTGATTTCGTGCAGCCAGGTCTGTTCTCCCGGTGAGGCCCCGGGCGGTTTCGGGGTCGGGCTGGCGAGCTGCGGCTCGATCCGCTGCGGCTTCGGACCTTTCACAGCGCCCGGCAACGAGCCGGGCTTGAGGACGGCCGGCTTCGCCGCTTTAGCCGGCTTCTTTGGCGGCTCGACCAATTCTTCGATGCGCCGCCCGCTTTTCACGCTCTCCGGGCGTGCCGTCAGAATGTCGACATCAGGATCGGCGGCTGGATCATGCTCTTTGAACAGCAGCCAGTTGCGCGTGTCGTCGTCTCCCGGTTTCGGCTTCAGCCGCGTCAGCATCCAGCCGCCATTGAGCTTTTCGCCGGCTAGACGGAACTTGAACGCGCCGGTTCTCAGGCTCTTTTCGATATCGTCCATCGGTGCCCAGACGCCGGTGTCCCAGACGATCATCGGCCCACCGCCATATTCGCCTTCCGGGATGACGCCCTCGAAGTCGATGTAGTCGAGCGGATGATCCTCGGTCTCGACAGCCAGCCGTTTGTCGGCGGGGTTGAGCGACGGCCCCCTGGGGACCGCCCAGCTTTTCAGCACGTCGCCGACCTGTAATCTGAGATCATAGTGATCGGCAGTGGCATGGTGCTTGTGCACGACGAAACGATTGCCCTCCGCGCCACTTCTTCCGGCAGGCTCCGGCGTCCGGGAAAAGTCCCGCTTCGCACGATAGGTCGTGAGTTTCGACGTCGCCATGCAGCAAAGCTAGAACGTGTTCGCAAAGGTCGCAATATCCGCCACGGTCAGGACAGGCGGCACAGAAAATTTCGGAAAACAATTGCTTTCTCAACTCGGCTCACCTAAAAATTCGATGAATTTGGAAAGCCGCCATGATCGAAAAGCAGAAGCCGCGACGCTCCCGCGGCCGTCCCCAGGTCCGACCGGACGACGAGACGCGCCAGGTGATCGTCCTCGCCGCCGAACGGCAATTCTGCGACTTCGGCTACGAGGCGGCGAACATCAACGTCATAGCTCAGAATGCCGGCGTTTCCACCAAGACGCTCTATCGGCTGTTTCCCACCAAGGCCGATCTCTTCGAGCGCGTCATCTCCCTCAGGATCGCCGAGTTCGTACTGGAAGCCGATGAAGAGAACCTGGAAGATCTGGGCGTAAGGGGTGGCCTGGTGCACCTGCTTGCCGCCTACGGACATCTCGTGCTCTCGCACGACACGATCGCGATCATCCGCCTGGTGCTCGCCGAGGCAGAACGCTTTCCCGAAGTTGCTGCCACCTTCTGGGAACAGGCGATCCAGCGGACAAGTGCCACCTTGGAGCGATGGCTGAGGACGCAGGTGGCCCACGGCCGGCTCGCGGTGGCAGACCCGCGTCTGACCGCAGGCATGCTGCGCGGCATGATGGCGATGGAGCCGCAACGCGCCGTCATGATGGGTTGCCTTGGCACCATCGACGAGGCGACGATCACGGCGCGAGCAGAAAGCTGCGCCGACATTTTCCTGACAGGCGCCTTGCCGAGATAGAGCCGTCGCTCTTCACGGCAAACTTTGGCGATGTCATCCAGCTGTCATCAAGCTGTAACGTGAGACAGTATAACTCTCCGCGCGGAAGCCCTTCCGCCGGACGCATGAGGCGTCGCGACCAGCCTTCGGCATGGCCTCCTCCCCTTGCACGTCCGGTGATTGTTATGCGTTTGTCCGCGAAGCTTCCTCTCGCTGCGGCGGCTCTGGCCGCCTTTTCCATTGCTGCCACCAGTCTTGCCAGCCTGACCGTCAGCGGCAATCTCTCGTCACGCGCGGCAATCGAAAAGCTGGAGGCGCTCGCCGATGCCCGCCGCAACGAGCTACGCCATTACCTCACCACCGTGGAAAACGACCTGCGCAATCTGCAAGCACAGAAGTCCGTCGCCAAGGCGCTAACCGACCTCAATGGCGCAGCCGCCAAGTTCGGGGAAAAGACCGAAAGCGAATTGCAGCGCCGCTATCTGGCGGAAAACCCCAACGCCGAAGACAAGCGCGCCCTCTACAGCTCCGCCGGCGTCGACGACTACGACGCGCTGCATGCGCGCTATCACCCGTTCTTCCGGCGCTTCGCGGAAGCCCACGGCTATCGCGACGTGCTGCTCGCCAATCTCAGCGGCGATGTCGTATACGCCCTCAACAAGAAGCGGGATTTTGGCGTCAACCTCAAGGACGCGGCCTGGAAGGACACCGGGCTTGGCCGCGTCTTCCGGGAAACGGCCGAGGGAACGGACAAGAGCAAGCTCGCCTTTGCGTCCTACGAGGCCTATTCGCCGCTTGGCGGCAGCCCCGCTGCGTTCGTCGCCACCCCCCTGGAATCGATCGACGGCAAGATCGGCACGCTGATCCTCGAAATGCCGGATGGGCGCATCGGCGAAATCGTCGGCAACCGCACGGGCCTTGGCGAAACCGGCGAAACGATTTTGCTCGACAGTAACGGGTTCTTCCTCGCCGACAGCGCCGCCACACCCGGCAACGATATGCTGAACGCCCGGATCGTGGCCGACCAGCCGGCGGAAGACGGCATCGTCAGCAGCAGGCTTGCGGATTTCCGCGGCGAGGAAGCCCAGATGGCGGCCACCAACCTTGATGCTTTCGGCACGCGCTGGACCATTGCTGCGGTCATGACCTCGCAGGAGGCCTTTTCCGCGGTTACCGCCTTGCGCAACTGGACGCTCGCGACCGCGCTTGCCGTCCTCGCGGCTGCGCTGGCGATCTCCATCTGGTACTCGCGCCGACTGACGCACCCGATTACCGGTCTCGTCCGCGACATGAGCAGGCTCGCCGATGGCGACACGACGATCAGCGGTGTTGGCGGTACCCGCAAGGACGAGATCGGTGACATGGCCCGCTCCGTCCTTGTTTTCCGCGACGCTCTTCGCGACCGTGCCCGCCTCGAAACCGAGGCAGCGGAGACGCAAACCATGATCGAGGAGGAACGGCACGGCCGCGAGACGACCCAGGCCGAGGTATCGCGCCAGATCAACGAGGCCGTCGAAATGCTGGCCTCGGGGCTCGAACGTTTGTCCCACGGCGATCTGACGGCCCGCATCGACCGCCCCTTCGGCGCCGGCTTCGATCGCCTGCGCTCGGACTTCAACCTGTCGCTGGAGAGCCTGGCGGTCACGCTCGGTGACGTGAAGGCGAGAAGCGCCGAGATCGACGGCGAGACCGGCGAGATGCGCGACGCCATCGGCCAACTCGCCAAGCGCACCGAACATCAGGCGGCGACGCTGGAGGAAGCGACCGCGGCGCTCGGCGCAATCACCGCCACCATCGGCCGCACCGCAGAACACGCCACATCCGCAACCACGATCGCCGCCGCTGCCAAGGCGAGTTCCGATCGTTCGGGTCAGGTGGTGATGAACGCCGTCTGCGCCATGGCCCAGATCGAGAAGGGATCGGTCGCCATCTCTCAGATCATCGGCACGATCAACGATATCGCCTTCCAGACCAACCTCCTGGCGCTGAACGCCGGGGTCGAGGCGGCGCGTGCCGGCGAAGCGGGTAAGGGCTTTGCGGTCGTTGCCCATGAGGTGCGGGAACTCGCGCAGAAGTCGGCGCAGGCCGCCCGGGAGATCAAGGCGATCATCACCGCGTCGGCCGAGGAAGTGGCGAAGGGCGTTTCTCTCGTCAGGGCCGCTGGCGACGCGCTCGACGAAATCTCCGGTCAGATCCACGCGATCAACGAGCAGACGCTGCAGATCGCGGGCGACGCGCGCAACCAGGCAACCGACCTGCAGCACATCAACCAGACCATGCTGTCGCTGGACGCCGTGACCCAGCAGAACAATGCGATGGTCGAGGACAGCACCGCCATGACCCACAGGCTCTCAGGCCAGGCATCCGGCCTGTTCGATCTGGTCGAGCGCTTCCGCACGACATCCAGCGGACGTCGATCTGAAACGGCCGCGGTGGAGCGGGCTGGCCTTCGCCGCACGGCCTAGCACCGCACATCGGCGCCGCCATCCAGACGCATGGCTGCCACCGCTTTGGCGCCGCGACCACGGCCTTGACGCTTCGCCGAACGCATTTTACGCCATGGCGGGAGTGCTCATGGAGCGCGGGGAAACCATGCGGATAGCCAGCCTTGCGATGTATGTCAGCCCTCAGCCGCTCGCGGCCGCAACGGCAACGCTCTGGGCGTTCCTGCGCGACGACCTGCGGCGCGAGGGCCTGACGGATGTGCCCGACCGATTGGACGCCGTCCTCCATCATGCCGATGCCTGGCTTCATCCGGCGCTGCTGCTCGCGCAAACCTGCGGCTATCCCTACGTGCGGCATTTGCGCGGCAAGGTTCGCCTTGTCGCTACGCCGGTCTACGGGCACCCGGGCTGCGACGGGCCCGACATGTGCAGCTTCGTCATCGTGCGAGCAAACGCACCGGTCCGTTCCCTCGAAGATCTCCGGGGGACACGGGCTGCCATCAACGATCCGATCAGCAATTCCGGAACCAACCTGTTGCGCGCCGCGATCGCGCCCCGCAGCCGCAATGGCCGGTTCTTCTCCTCTGTTGCCGAAACCGGCAGCCATTTGGCAAGCATAGATGCGGTTGCATCGGGCACTGCCGACGTGGCCGCCATCGACTGCGTGACCTATGGCAACACGCAACGTTTTGATCCGGAACGCGTGGCCGGTCTGCGGGTCTTGACCGCCACCGCCAGCACGCCGGGCCTGCCTCTCGTCACCCGCGGCGACGCCTCGGACGACGAGCTTTTGCTGCTGCGCAGTTCACTCGGACGGGCGATCACGGAGCCCCATTTGGCTGAGGCCCGCGCTGTGCTTTCCCTAAAAGACTTCGCGGTTCTGTCGGATGCCGATTACGAGCCTGTGGCGGAACTGGCGCGGTTCGCGCATCGTCTCGGCTACCCCGAGATCGCCTGAAGACGCGCAGTTGAGTTCAGGTACGTCAGCCTGCCTGTGCCAGCGCCACCGCATCGTCGCCGGCCGGGAAATGGAGCTGGCCGGACAAATCGTTCGCCGCTTGCCAGACGGCCTCCGCGACGTCGGCCTCGGTCGTCACCAGAGACGGTGCTGCAAATTGGGCGAAGATCGGCGCTGCGAATTCGGCATAGGCCTCGGGGATCAGGTCCTCGACCCGCATCGTCGTGTTGTGAGCAAAGCGCGTGGTTGGCGCGTAACCTGGCTCGACCAGCTTGACACGGATATCGAAGGCGGCAAGCTCGTGGGCAAGCGAACCGGTGAAGCCAGTGATCGCCGTCTTGCTGGCGGTATAGGCGGCAGCCAGCGGCATGGAAGCAAGCGTCACGCTGGAGGTGACGTTGACGACGACGCCGGACCGGCGAGCACGGAACTGCGGGATCACCGCCTGGGTCATCGCCATCACGCCGAAGGTATTGGTGTCGAAGACCTTGCGGATATGGGACATCGGCGTTGCCTCGAAGGCACCCACCACGCCGATGCCCGCATTGTTGACGAGCGCATCGATCGGACCGCTTTCCGCGATGGCGGCTGAGACGCTGTCGGGATTGGTGACATCGAGTGCCAGCAAACGAAGCCGCTTCGAATTCGGCAGAATATCGTGTCGGGGCGAGCGCATCGTGGCAATCACGCCCCAGCCTTCGGCATGAAAGCGGCGCGCAGTCTCCAGCCCGTAGCCGGAAGAGCAGCCAGTGATCAGTACGGTCTTCATAGCGGTATCCTTCGTGGTTGCGATGGAAACGGAGTACTGCGCGGACTGCGGACGTTCTACGGCTTGAAGTCCTGATTTTATTTGCTAGCATCCTGAAATGACCGATCCTCTCTCGCAGCTCATTCAGCTTCTCCGCCCACGCACAGTGTTCACCAAAGGCATCAGCGGTGCCGGCCGCTGGGCGGTTCGCTACTCCGAATTCGGTCATCCGAGCTTTTGTACCGCCATCGAGGGATCGTGCCGGCTGGCAGTCGATGGCGCGGCGCCGGTGACGCTGCAGGCGGGCGACTTCGTGTTGTTGCCTCGCACGCCCGGCTTCACCATCTCGGGCTTCGATCCGGTTCAGCCGACCTTCATCGATCCCAAGGCGGCGCCGTCACCGGTCGGCGAAGTTCGCCATGGCAGGCAGGACGGCGAACCGGACGTGCGCCTGCTCGGCGGCTATTTCGTCCTCGAGTCGCCCGACGCCGGACTGCTCGTTTCGCTGCTGCCGGCATTGATGCATCTGCGCGGGATAGAACGGCTTTCGACGCTCATCCGCATAGTGGGCGAAGAAGCACGCGACGTACGCCCGGGCCACGACCTGGTCCTCGCACGCCTTGTGGAAGTGATGCTTGTCGAGGCGCTTCGATCAATTGAAGGGGAGAGCGCGGCACCCGGCCTGTTGCGCGGGCTGGGAGATGCGCGGCTGGCGGTGGCCATTCGCCAGATCCACGCCGATCCCGCCCATCCCTGGACCGTGACGGAGCTGGCGCACGAGGCCGCACTGTCGCGCTCCGTCTTCTTCGAGCGCTTCACGCGCGCCGTCGGCGTGCCACCGATGGAGTATCTGCTCGTCTGGCGCATGGCGATCGCCAAGGACCTGCTGCGGCAACGCGAACTGGATCTTGCCGCCGTCGCCGAACATGTCGGCTACAGCTCGGCAAGCACCTTCAGCACGGCCTTCAGCCGCCATGTCGGGCAACCGCCAGGGCGCTACGCGCGCATGGCGGCTGCCCGATAACGCCGGCACGGCTTCTCGTGAGAATTGTCTCAAATACAGAAGTCAGCCACATTTACACCCTGCTCTCTGGCCTATAGACGAGCCTTGGGGCCTGTAAACGGACCCCGGGCCAACAGAGAACCGCACCTCATGCTCCGACGCCTGTACGATTGGACAATGTCGCTCGCCACACGGGAAACCGCCATTGTCTGGCTTGGCATCATTGCCTTTGTGGAAAGCTCGATCTTCCCGGTTCCGGCCGATCTTCTCTTGATCCCGATGGCGCTGGCGCGCCCGGAACGGGCCTGGCGCTATGCGCTCGTGGCGACGGTCTGCTCGGTACTTGGCGGCATCGCCGGCTGGTATCTCGGCCATTATGCCTTCGACACCATCGCAAGGCCATTGCTCGAGTTCTACGGCAAGCTCGACACCTTCGAGCACCTGAAGGCCTCGGTCGACAGCGAGATGCTGGCATTGCTGCTCGTCACCTCGGGCCTGGCGCATCTGCCGCCGATCAAGGTCGTGACCATCCTTTCAGGCGCCGCCAACATCAATCTCGGCCTGTTCATCGTCTCGGCGATCATTGCCCGCGGCGCGCGATTCTTCCTGCTCGCCTGGCTGCTGCGCCGTTTCGGCGAAGAGATCCGGGATTTCCTCGAAAGGCGTCTTGGCGCGCTGGCGGGCGCGGCGGCGACAGTCCTGATCTGCCTCTTCGCCGCACACCGCTTTCTGTCCTGACGGACCGCGGCCGGAATTACCTGCGCGGCAGTGAGAGCGGCGCAAGTGTCTCCATCGCGCGACCCTTCGTGTCGTTCTCAGCCGCCTTGCGGCAAGCGCAGTCCTGCGCTTCCTGGAGCTTTGCGAGCGCGCCGTCATAATCGATCAAGGTCGGGCGGCCATCACTGACGACGCAAGTGCCGTCCACGTGGACACGCTCGATCGCCCGCTCCGCCGCGCAATGCAGGAGATTGCGCAAGGGGTCGTAGACCGGCTGCATGGCGTGGTGCCTGAGATCGACCACCAGGAAATCCGCCTTCGAGCCGACGGCGATCCGGCCGATGTCGTCCCGGCCAAGTGCCCGCGCGCCGGCGGTCGTCGCCGCCTCGAAGATGTCGCCGGTGGATACGTCGAAGACGGACTTGCCCGAGAGCCGCGCGCAGATCATCGCCTGGCGCATTTCTTCGAGCATGTTGAACGGATAACTGTCGGTTCCGAGCGCGACGTTGACGCCGGCGCGGCGGTAGCGGCCGACCGATTCCAGCGCCATGCCGCTGCGCGAGAAGGTGACCGGGCAATGGGCGACGGTCGTCTGGCGATCGGCGAGCAGACGCAAGTCGATCTCCGTGCGCTGTCGCGTCCAGGAATGGCTGTCGACGAAGATGCAATGACCAAGGATCAGGTCCTTGCCGAGCAGACCCAGCTTTTCGAGATATTGTACGGCCGTCAGCCCGTGCCGGCGCAAGAGTTCTTCGTGCTCGGTCATGGTCTGGGCAGCATGAATGGTGATCGGCATGCCGCGCTGACGCGCTGCCGCCACCGCATCCTGCAGCAGTTCCGGCGAGCAGGTCTCGATCTGCGACGGTGCGACGACGCCGCCAAGGCGGCCCGATGGGTGTGCATTCGCAGTATCGACGACCTCAAGCGCTCGCGCAAAGGCATCGCGCCCCCGCGCCCTGTCCCAACGGAAGTCAAGACGATGGCTGTCTTCGACGTGCCATTGCGCTTCGCGGAAACCCGGCGCGACGAAGGCGCGTGCACCACTCTTGGCAAGCGTCGGCAGCCAGCTCGCATGCGGGCCGGCAATATCGAGCAACGTGGTGACGCCACTACGCATCAGGTCGCCGACCATGACCGTCAGCGACGCCTCAATCGCATCGTCATCGATTTCCAGAAGGTTGGAGTATTCGTAGAGCGCATTGCCCCAGAGCGCTGCCGTCCCCATGTCCTCGAAGATGCCCTTGGAGATCGGCTCCTCGCCGGAATGGCAATGCACGTTGACGAAGCCCGGCAGGATCATCCGGTCGCGGCCGGAGCTTTCGCTGACGAACGGACCGTCATAGTGGCCGCCGACATGCACGAAGCCCTTCTCGTCATAGGCGACGTCGGCGTCGTTGAGATAGACATGGCCATTAAGCTTGCGGTCGAAGGCGACGAGCGTATGCGCTTTGCGGATGACGTGGATCTCTTTAGTCATGCGTGGTCCTGAAATATTGCTCGAGGAAACGGCTGTAAGCCCCCATGAGAGCGCTGAAAACGAAGTATACAACAGCCGCGAAGACATAGCCCTCCAGCACCGCGATGCCCTGCCATTGCGGGTCGCGCATGGCGGTGCGGACGGTGTCGAGGAAGTCGAGCAGACCGACGATCGTCACCAGCGTTGTATCCTGGAAGAAGCCGATGAACAGGCTGACCAAGGGCGGAATGACCTTCTTCAGCGCCTGCGGCAGCACGATTTTACGCATGATCTGCCAGTAATGCAGACCCAGCGAATGGCCGGCCTCGACCTGCCCGTTGGGAACCGCCTGCAGGCCGCCGCGCACGATCTCGGCAATATAGGCGGCGGCAAAGAGGATGATCGCCACCTGCGCCCGGACGAGCTTGTCGATGGTGATGCCATTGGGCATGAACAGGGGCAGCATGACCGTCGCCATGAACAGGATGCTGATCAGCGGCACCCCGCGCACGATCTCGATGAAGCCGACGCCGAGGACGCGGATTGCCGGAAGGCTCGATGCGCGGGCGAGCGCCAGCGCAATGCCAAGCGGGAGCGCGCAGGCAAGCCCGATGAAGGAGAGCATGAAGGAAAGCGGCAGCCCGCCCCATTGCGTCGTGGGCACGACCGTGAGGCCGAAATAGCCGCCCGCCATCAGCACATAGAGCACCGGCAGGACGATGGCGACCCAGGCGATCAGCAGTCCCCGCCCCCAGACCTTCGGCATCATCGAGACGAGGCAGGCGCCGAGAAACAGAAGCATCGCCGTCAGCGGGCGCCATTGCTCTTCAAAGGGATAAAAGCCGAAAAAGATGTAGCGCATCTTCGCCGACAGGAACGGCCAGCAGGCGCCGCTGGTCGCCTTGCATTCCGCCGGCGTGCCGACAAAGGTGGCGTCGACGAAGAGCCAGCCGATTGCGAGCTTGGCGAGCGCAAAGACCGTGCCGAGGCAGAGGATGGTGATCAGCGCATTGCCGGGCGTGCCGAAATAGGCGCTGAACCAGCGGCTGCGCGATGCCGGTGGCGCTTCGCGGCTCGGCGCAAGCGTCGCATTGCTCACGAGGGTGTCGACCTGTGTCATGGCTCAACGCTCCCTCAGCGCGACCCGCGCATTGTACCAGTTCATCACCAGCGAGATCAGGATCGACAGGCCGAGATAGACGCCCATGAAAATGGCAATGGCTTCAATCGCCTGGCCCGTCTGGTTCATAATCGTGTTTGAGACCATCACCAGATCCGGATAGCCGATGGCGATCGCGAGCGAGCTGTTCTTGAACACGGTCAGATAGGTGTTGGTGAGCGGCGGAATGATGATGCGCAGCGCCTGTGGCAGGATCACGAGCTTCAGCGTGCGTGCCCGCGACAGGCCAAGTGCCGTCGCCGCTTCCCACTGCCCCTTGCTGACTGCCTGGATGCCAGCGCGAACGATTTCCGCGACATTGGCCGACACGCTGAGCGTCAGCCCTAGCAGAAGCGCCACGAATTCGGGGCGCAAATGATAGCCGCCGCTCAGGCGGAAGCGGCCGAGTTCCGGCACATCCCAGGTGACCGAGATGTTTGCGAAGAGGATGGTTGCGGCGAGCGGCAGCAGAAACGCGATCGTCGCGAACAGGGCAATCGGCCGCTCCTTGCCGGTTGCGATGCGGCGGCGGCCGAGAATGCGCGCGGTAACGACGGCGGCAGCGACGCCGGCAACAAAGGCCGTGACCAGCGCAGCGAAACCGCTCTGCCAGTGCAACGCCGGCGTGACCAGGCCGCTGTTCGAGAGAAAGACGCCGGGAAGCATCTCGATCGCCTGCTTGACTGGCGGAAACACGGAGATGATCAGCGAATACCAGAGCAGAAGATAAAGCAGCAGCGGCACGTTGCGCAGCGCTTCCACATAGGCAAGCATCAGCCGCGACAACACCGGATTGTGCGACAGCCGCCCGATGCCGACCAACAGCCCGAGAACAGTGCCGAACAGGGCAGCGAGCAGCGAAACCTTGACCGTGTTGGTGATGCCGACGAGGATCGCGCGGCCGATCGTATCCGTCGGCTCATAGGTGATGGCAGATTCGGTAATGACAAATCCGGCCTGGCGCGCCAGGAAGCCGAAACCGGTCGCAATATCCTGCTTGGCAAGATTGGCGCTTGCGGTGCTGAACATCACCCAGGCGATGAGCAGCACGACGCCGACGGCGATCACTTGATAGAGATAGGCGCGAATGCGCGCGTCATAAAACAGGGGCATCGGCACCCGTCCCTTGGAGCACAATGATCTCGGGCCGGCGCGACCCAAGATCATAACTTGATCGATTTCTATCGTTTATAGTACGGCGGCATACCGCGCGCACTCTCCACGGGCCGATTAGGCACCATGTGGAGACGTGGACCCGAGCGAAACGCGCGGGCCCGTCGATTCTCAACGGAACGGCGGTGCGTAGAGTAGGCCACCTTCGCTCCAGCGCGTGTTCGGGCCACGCGTCAGGCCAAGCGCGGTCTTGGTGCCGAGGTTGCGCTCAAACACTTCGCCGTAGTTTCCAACCCCCTTGATGATGTTGTAGCCCCACTTGTTGTCGAGGTTCAGCATCTTGCCGAGTTCTTCGCTGACGCCGAGCATGCGCTGGATCTCCGGATCCTCGCTCTTGGTCATCTCGTCGACATTGGCCTGGGTGATCCCACGCTCTTCGGCAGCCATCAGCATCCAGGCAGACCAGGAGACGATGTCACGCCAGTTGGAATCGTTCTGGCGAACGGCCGGCGCCAGCGGCTCCTTGGAGATCGTTTCCGGCAGCACGACGTAATCGTCCGGGTTGTTGGCAACGGCGCGGATCGAGGCAAGGTCCGAACGGTCGGACGAGATCGCCTCGCAGCGGCCGGAGAAGAAGGCGTTGCGGTTTTCGTCCGGGCTTTCGAAGACGACCAACTCGAACTTGCCGCCGATCGTACGGAAGAAGTCGCTGAGGTTCTGGGCGGTCGTGGTGCCCGGCAGCGTGCAGATCGCCGCGTCGGTCAGTTCCTTGGCGCTGCTGACGCCGAGCGACTTCGGCACCATCAGACCCTGGCCGTCGTAGAACACGGTCGGGCCGAAATCGAGCCCGAGTGAGGTTTCGCGCGAAAAGGTCATGGTCGTCTGGCGCGACAGCATGTCGATCTCGCCGGACTGAAGCGCCTGGAAGCGCGTATTGATGTTGGTCAGGACGAAGTCGACCTTTTCCGGATCGCCGAATACGGCAGCCGCCACGGCGCGGCAGACATCGACGTCGAAGCCCTCCATGTGACCCTTGGCATCGGCCGTCGCAAAGCCCGGCGTGCTCATCGAGACGCCGCAGATCAGCTTGCCGCGGGCCTTGACGGTTTCGAGCGTCGTCGCGGCGTTGGCAGTGGTCGTGGCCACCAGGCCGACGGCGATGCCGGCAACTGTCGCACAGAGCTGCAGAATCCTGCTGTTCATGAATTCCCTCCCATTGGCTGTTCCCTTTCAGGCCTTCTCAGGTCGCGCGGTCCTCTCCGCACGCCTCCTCCCGAACCGGCCGGCACCGGCCTTTTTTTGTCGGCGCCTGCAATTGCATACGACAAGAGAATACAAACATCAACATTATTGTATACAATATTGACGACCATTTGGACGGGCGCTATCGAAGACAAGGGACATGTTCGGCCGGTCCCCGATCGCCCGTTGGGGAGGCAACCTTGTCTGAGAAATCTAGCCGCAGCGAAGTGGTCTACAAGCTTCTGCGCCAGGCGATCCTGGAACAGGCCCTGAGGCCCGGAACGAAACTTTCCGAAGATACGATCGCCGACCATTTCAAGGTCAGCCGTACCAGCGTTCGGGCGGCCCTGGTCCGGCTCAACGCAGAAGGCATTGTCGATTTACGCGCCAATAAGGGCGCCTGCGTGGCCGAGCCGACATTGGAGGAAGCCCGCGACATCTTCGCACTGCGACGCATGCTCGAAGCCGAGGTGATCCGACGGCTCGTCGCCGATCTCGACGCCCCCGGCGTCAAGCGGCTGCAGCAGCATGTCCGGCAGGAGGAGACGGCGCTTACAGATCACGGCCCGCTTTCGATCCGGCTCGCTGGCGAGTTTCACATCCTGCTTGCCGAGCTTACGGGCTCACAGGCGCTGACGCGGTTCGTCCGCGAGATCGTCTCACGCTGTTCGCTGATCCTCGCTCGCTTCGCGCGGCTGCATTCGCCGGAATGTGCCGTCGACGAGCATGTCCAGATCATCCGCGCCCTGCAATCGCGCGACACCGCCACGGCGGAACGGATCATGCTCGAACACCTCGACGCGGTCGAGCTTCGCGCCGAACTCGACACCGACAAGACCGAGCCGGATATCTCCGCGATCCTGCAACGCTACGCCCGCAAGGGGTGACGGCGCCTCAACTATTCGGTCGAGAATACGACTTTCTTTCGCCGATCTGCGCCACCATCTGTCGCGCGGCAACACACCAGGCGCGGCATCTGCCTCCAATATCTGCAACGATACCGGTTACACCGGGTGGGTCTTGCAAGAGAGGGAGTAAGACATGCCAATTGAACTGGAATTCATGAGCAAGCAGGTTGCCGCGGGCCGGCTGTCGCGACGGGAGTTTCTCGGACGCGCCGCGGCACTCGGGATAACCGCCGCCTCGGCGAACCTGCTGCTTGGCCAAGCGGCCCGCGCCGCAGGGCCGGTCAAGGGCGGAACACTCAAGGCGGGCCTCGTCGGCGGGGAATCGACGAACAGCCTGGACCCGGCAACCTGGGCAAGTCAGGTCCCCTACACGCTCGGGCGCTGCTGGGGCGAACAGCTCGTCGAAGTCTCGCCGACGGGCGAGATCGAGTACCGGCTTGCGGAAGCCTACGAGGCGACGCCGGACGCCAAGACCTGGCGCTTCAAGATCCGCAAGGACGTGACCTTCCACAACGGCAAGGAACTGACCCCGGCCGACGTGGTGGCGACGTTCGAGCGTCATGGCGACGCGGACTCCAAGTCTGCGGCCCTGCCCTTCGTTCAGGACTTCGAGACGATCAAAGTCGATGGCGACAGCGTGGTCATCACGCTGCGCGCGCCCAATGCCGACCTGCCCTATATCGTCAGCGATTACCACCTGATGATCCAGCCGAACGGCGGCAAGGACGACCCGACGGCGGGCATCGGCACCGGCCCCTACAAGGTCGTGTCCAACGAGCCGGGCGTCAAACATATCGCAGAGCGGCACGAAGGTTATTGGGGCTCGGCCGAGCGCGGCCATGCCGATCAGATCGAAATCGCTGTCATCAACGACTCGACCGCTCGGACCGCGGCCCTCCAGAGCGGCCAGATCCACATGATCAACCGCATCGAGCCCAAGGTGGTCGCCCTGATCAGTCGCCTTCCCGGCGTCGTCATACGGAATGTGCCGGGCAAGGGTCACTATGTCTTCATCGCCCATTGCAACACGGCGCCCTTCGACAACAACGACCTGCGCCTGGCGCTGAAATATGCCGTCGACCGCGAGGAGATGGTGGCAAAGGTGCTCGCCGGCTATGGCACCGTCGGCAACGACACGCCGATGATCAAGGGCTATCCGCTGTTCGACAACGATATCGAGCAGCGCGTCTTCGATCCGGACAAGGCGAAGTTCCACTACAAGAAATCCGGGCACAGCGGCTCGGTTCTGCTTCGGACCTCCGATGTCGCCTTTCCCGGTGCCGTCGATGCGGCGCAACTCTTCCAGATGAGCGCCGCCAAATGCGGGATCACCATCGACCTGAAGCGCGAACCGGGCGACGGCTACTGGTCGGACGTCTGGAACAAGCAGCCCTTCAGCATGTCCTATTGGACAGGGCGGCCGACGCAGGACCAGGTCTATTCGATCGCCTATCTCTCCAAGGCCGAGTGGAACGATACCCGCTTCCTCCGGGAGGACTTCGACAAGCTGATCTTTGCGGCGCGTGGTGAACTCGACAACGCCAAGCGCAAGGCACTCTATCATCAGGCGGCGATGATGCTGCGCGACGAAGGCGGCGTCATCGTACCGATGTTCAACAACTATATCGACGCGACCAACGACAAGGTCGGCGGTTGGATCGACGATCCGAACGGCGAACTGATGGGCGGGCACGCGCTGACGAAATGCTGGCTCAACGCCTAAACCAGCGACGCGAATGACGGGAGGTCCGCACGCGGCCTCCCGTTCTCATCGACGGGTTTTCAAGCGGTACGGCGCAGTGATACCGTGCCGTCTGTTGCGCGCTCCACCGCGATGTCGTGGTAGCGGGCAAGCGTCATGTGCGGCGTTCCCTCGGCGGCCGCATGCGCACCGGTGACGACGACGACATCGGCCCCGGCTGCGAGCCCGGCCAGAATTCCGGCCGGTGCGTCCTCGAACACCAGGCAATCCTCCGCACGCACGCCCAGCCGCTCGGCCGCCATCCGGTAGCCCTGTGGATCGGGCTTGCCGATGGAAACATCCTCACCGGTGATCATCAGTTGGGGCGTCGGAATGCCGGCGGCCGCGAGACGGCGCACGGCGAGATCCAGCGGCGCGGACGTCACGATCGCCCACCTTTCCGGCGGCAGAGAATTCAGGAAATCAACCGCACCGGGGATCTCGACAATACCTTCAACGTCGGCGATCTCGGCCAGCGCCAGGTCGTAGGCTTCCTTCTCCGGATCGATGTCCGGCAGCTCGAGATTGCGGATCGTATCGACGGCGCGCACGCCATGTACGGTTTTGGTAAACTCGACTGGGTCGAGACCATTGCGCTCCGCCCATGCGCCCCAGACACGCTCGACCACGGCCATGGAGTTCAGCAACGTGCCATCCATATCGAACAGGAGGGCAGCAAAATTCTTCGTGAAAACGGATGAAGGCGCGGCGTCCAAGGCAATCCCCTGAGATGATGAGACGGGCGGCAAAGGCTTCGCCCAGCGGAGAAGCCACACCTACTACCGGAGAGCCGCCCGCACAATGCCATTTACGCCACCGATGCCAACGCTCACTCGACGCGCCAGGCAGCCTTGCTCGCCGTCAGGAAGTCGATCGGCCCGCCCGCCTGATCGTCGTCGAAGATGGCGCAGGAGAGGATGCCGCTGAACACCGCGCCGGAATCGACATTGGTGCGGTTTCCGACCGTGCGCGGATTGGCCGTGCTCGGCGTGTGGCCATGACAAAGGTGCCGGCCCCAGTACTCGCCGGAATAGTCGTCGGGCGGCCGGATCCAGAGGAAAACCCCGTCGTCCTGCTGTTCCAGCGGCCGCGTGTCGTCGACGCCCGCATGAACGAAAATGCGAAAGCGCTCGACCAGGATCGTCGGCAGCTCCTTGATCCATTTCAGGTGCCGCCCGGGAACCGTGCCGTCATAGGAGATCAACGTCTCTCGGCCACCGTTGACCAGCCACCAGTCGACATCGCTTTCACCACTGCTGGCACCCCAAAGCATTTCCTCGTGGTTGCCCTTGAGGGTCAGCCAGGTCCAGCCGGGCTTCGTCGGACCAGCCATGATCAGTTCAATGACGGCGCGGCTGTCCGGCCCCCGGTCGATCAGGTCGCCGAGAAAGATCACCCGCCCCGTTGGCGCATAGTCTTCGATTTCATCCAGCAGCGCGCGCAGCTGGTCGAGGCAGCCGTGAATATCGCCGACGGCGAACGTCAGATGCCGGACGGCCATGCATTCACTCTCCAAATTCCGATAGCGGGCGCCGGCCGGTTCGAGGCCGAAAATATCGCCAGATCAAGGCGCTATAACATGCCTTTTGCGGAAAGGATGCAAGATGCGGCGGCCGCGACGCGGACCCGTGCGACAATTAAGAATGAGGGCCGCCGTGTAAGGAGCCACGGGCGAGATGCCCGCACTTGGGAGCCACTATTGTGCCGTCCTGATGTCAGCGTCGGGAATGGCCTTTGGCGATGGTCGAGCTGGCGATCGACACCGGGTCGCTTGCCGGAAAAGTATCCTCGAGCCCTTCGTCGAGTTGCTCTTCCATCGCATCGCGATCATGCGCCCGGCGCGCGTTCGGCAGGGTGCCGCGACGCACCCCTGCCTGGTCGCCGGCGGCCGCGACCGTTTCGTCGGCCGCAATGGCCGCATGCAGAATTTCCTTTGCCTTCGCGATCGCGTTCAGCCGGTTAAGGGATCCGGCCTTGTCCTGGGGACACATCACTGTCACCACCTCATCGCCGTCGCCTATGAATTCGACGGTGAACCCTGAGCGACCGGCTCTTTCGGCAGTGACCTGCTGGCCGACGATGCGCATCGGACCTCTCCTTCCTTGGGCTGTCCCGAAGGGCCGAGGCCGCGTTGGCCGCCTCGGCCGTGGCGGGAACGAAATCGGGGTGTGTTTTCAAGGAAGCGTCGAGGCCGGGTTTTGTTCCGACCGTGGGCAAATTTACGGGCCGTTAAAGGGCGCCTGGAAACCCTGAGGAACGCACGGGGCTTGCCGGCAAGTCGTTGGTCGTATCCGCGGCCTGGAACGCCGCCCCGCCGCCCGGCTTCTTCGTGCAGCTCGCAAAGGCATCAAGGCCCGGCTTGTAGACCTTGGTCTCGACATTCATCATGCCGAGCACGGTATGAAACAGGTTGTCGTGGGATTTCGGCTGCGCCGTATCCTTGGCGAGGCACGCCGTATCGACACCCATTGCCGCCTGGTAGGGCTTCGAGAACCACGCAATAAACGGCACCTGCGTCTGTTCGCGCGGGGCGATGGCATAGGGCGCGCCGTGCAGATAGATGCCGTTCTCGCCGAGCGACTCGCCGTGATCGGACATATAGATCATCGCGCCCGCGATCTGGTCCTGATGCTTTTCCAGCAACCGGGCGACACTCGCCACCACGTAGTCGGTGTAGAGGATCGTGTTGTCATAGGCGTTCGTGATTTCTTCAACCGAACACTTCATCAGTTCGGGCGTGCGGCAATCGGGCGTGAAACGCCGGAACTTCTCGGGATAGCGCAGGTAATAGGACGGTCCGTGGCTGCCGAGTTGGTGGAGTACGATCACGCTGTTCTTCTTGGTCGCCGAGAGCTTCTTGTCGAGCTCGCCGAGGAAGATCTCGTCCAGGCATTCCCCGTTCTTGCAGAGCGGGCTGTTCTTCTGGTCGGTCATGCTGGCGAAGTTGATGAGGTCGGCAATGCCCTTGCTGCCGGTGTTGTTGTCCCACCAGGTGGTCGAAACGCCGGCGCGCGTCAGCACGTTCATGAGGTTTTCCGTCGAGCGCGCCTTCCAGTCGCTGTACTCATCACGCGGGTAGACGGAGAACATGCAGGGGAGCGACGTTGCCGTCGCCGTGCCGCAGCTCGTGGTGTCGGTGTAGTTGACGACGCCCAGAGCCTTGAGTTCCGGATTGGTCTCGCGCCCATAGCCGTTCAGCGAGAAGTTCATCGCGCGCGCGGTTTCGCCGGCAACGACGACGACAACCACGGGCTTGCCGGCAGCGGCAATCCGCGCACCCTGTCGGGCATCGGTTGCGAGTGGCTGCACGACGATGTTGCGCTGCTTATAGGTCGAGGATGCATATCGCACGGCAGCCGAAACCGGCCCCGTCGGGTTGAACCGCTTCATCAGGTCCTTGTGTTCGCGGATCACGTAGGCGACGTTTGCAAAGTTCGCGTAAACCAGCCCCCCGCTGACGAGGAGGCAGGGAATGATCACCGCCAGGTTGACCGCAGCATTCGACAGGAAGGGCCGGTAGCGGAGCTTGAACCAGATCACCAGCAGCGACGGAAGTACCCCGTAAAGCAGCAGATGCGTCGCCAGACTGCCGGTCAGGAGGTGGCTGGCTTCGGCCTGCGTCGTCACCGCCGCGTTGCCGATCATGTCCTTGTCGATGATGACGCCGAAAGTATCGATGAAGTAGGAGGCGGCGGCCGATACCATGATCAGGAAGATCATCACCGGCTTCATCACATATTTGACGGAGGCCAGCGTCAGGCCTGCGAAGGTCAGCAGACACAGAGCCGCGCTGAAAGACAGACGCGCCGTGAGGGAATCGTCGAAATAGGCGACCGTGTGTGTCCAGAAGGATTTGTTGGTGGCGAGGAGCAGATAGGCACTGACAAGAGCGCTGAGCGCAATACTGCCGATTTCGGGGCGGCGAATACCTGAAAATCTCAAAACTGTAGTCTCCTGCGGTGACTGCAAGAGCGCATGGGAGGGGCGTTGCAGGCACGGGCATTCAATCGAGATGGAGGCCGCGTGGCGGCCACCTGCTAGGTTGCAGCCTCCCCCTCAGCCGTTGAGATACGACGGACAAGCTGTCCAAACCCCGTCAAGATTGCTCATTGTTGCGCCGATACGCGCGCTGGTAGGTGTCGCGCAGGCAGTTGGCAGTCCCGGCGAAAGCCCATATGGTCGGCGGTGGCCCTGTAATATCGAGACGAATCAATGCGCCTGCTCCTGGTCGAAGACAGTCCGCGACTGGTTGAACTGGTCGGTGAAACCATGCGGGATGCGGGCTGGCGCCTCGATGCGGTTTCAAGCGTGGCCGATGCCGAAACGGCGATCGCGGCGCGCGAGCATGACCTGGTGCTGCTTGACCTCGGGCTGCCCGATGGCGACGGCCTGTCGCTGCTTCGCCGCGTCCGCCTGGAGTATCCCGGGCTGCCGGTGCTGATCATCACGGCCAAGGGCTCTGTCGACGAGCGCATCGCCGGGCTCGACGCCGGGGCCGACGACTATCTCGTAAAACCGTTCCACCATCGCGAGCTGCTGTCGCGCTGTCGCGCGATGCTGCGGCGCAATCCCCAGGCCGTACAGCCGGTACTGGAAGCTGGGACATTGCGCTACGACCCGGCAACCGCCGACCTCACCTGCGACGGCACGGTGGTGCCTTTGCCGCCGCGCGAGCGGTCGTTGATCGAGATCCTGATGCGCGAGGTCGGTCGCGTCGTGCCGAAGCGGAAGCTCGAAACGGCCCTTTCGGAATATGGCCAGGAAGTCACGCCCAATGCCCTGGAACTGGCTGTTTCAAGGGTGCGCAAACGCCTGCAGCCGCTCGATAGCGGCGTTCAGATCGAGACGGTGCGCGGCATCGGCTACCTCCTCAGGCAAGCTCCATGAGGAGCCGAAACCCTTCCCTGATCGGTATCGTAGCCCGCCGCATCATCGCCTTTTCGCTGCTGGCCATGGCGATCCAGATCGGCGTCGTCTTCGCCGACTACTGGTTCGACGACGACAAGCTGAGCGTGCTCATGCTGCAGCAGGAAACCGAAAACCTGATCGAGTATGTCCAGGTGCGCGACGGCGTGGCGCGTTACGAGCCCAATCGCGACGTGCGCGAACGCTATCTCGACCGGTCCGACGACAACGGCGCGATTTTCCTGCGTATCCGCACTGCGTCCGGCGAGATGATCCATTCGAACTGCACTGCCGAATGTGCCCAGCACTTCCTGCCGCTCAACGTCGACGCGCCGCAATTCTGGAAACGCCTGATCGCGCCGGGCAAACCTTTCAGCGTTGCCGGCGGCCAGACTTTCGAACGGGGCGGCCTGGTCGTCCTGGTCGAACTCGCGATCCTCAACGATCCGAACGGCTTCATGTACGGCGCCTTGCTGCACGAGATGTTCGATTCGATGATCGTGCCGATGACGCTAATGTTCTGTCTCGTGATCGGCGCGACGATCTGGTCGGTGCGCAGCGCCCTGCGGCCGGTCGCCGTGGCCGCGCAGGCCGCCGACGCCCTCGACCCGCGCGACAGCAATGCGCGCCTGCCGTTGACGCGGATGCCGCAGGAAATCGCCCGTCTCGTCACCGCAGTCAATCGGATGCTGACCCGGGTTGCCGATCTCATCCAGTCGCAAAAGCTGTTCTCGTCGTCGATCGCCCATGAAATCCGCACGCCGGTGTCGATCGCCAAGATGGAACTGAGCCGCATCGACGACCCGCGGGCGCGCAATGCGGAGCGCGACCTGGACGCACTCACCCATATTCTGGAGCAGTTGACCTCGCTCGCGCGCGCCGATGCCGTCGATCCCTCCGCCTACCAGCGCACCAGCCTGTCTCAGATCGGCGCCGCCGTTGCGGAGGCGATTGCACCTTTCGTCTTCGACCACGACAAGTCCCTCGAATTCGTAGACGAAGGCACGCCACAGATAACCGCCATTCCGGCGCTCGTCGAAAACATGCTGCGCAACCTCATCGAGAACGCCGTCAAGCACAACCCGCCGGGAACCCGGATCGTCCTGACCTGTGGCCCCGGCCCGGTCGTCTGTGTCGAGGATGACGGCAAGGGGCTGATCGACCTTCCGGAGCACAACGAAGACCTCGGCTATGTAAAAAGCTCCGGGCAGCTCGGCCTCGGCCTGAAGATCGTGCGGCGCATCAGTGAATTGCACCAGGCAACCGTCGCGGTCGACACGACGCCCGGCCGTGGCACCCGGTTCTCGATCGATTTTTCCGCCGCCCTGTCGGGCTGACGAGCCCGACGACAGGGACAGCACGCGCCCGCGTGTGCATCGCACATTTTTTAGGCGCGATGCATATATTTCAATCCAACGCCGGTTTTTGGATGCGGATTTCATGCCCAATGCTGCGCCATGTGCTAATGGCGTGCCCAAGTCCGTACCTCCCCTCCCGAGAGGCTCCATGTCGAAGGCCCGCGCGTACATCAAGCGTTTCATCCCATCGCTCGTTCCGATCAGCCATCTGGAACGCCTGCGTGCGTCTTTGGGCGCGCTTCTTGGCATCCTGCTTACCGGCTTGATCAGCAGCTATGCCCTCGGGGCGGGCGCCAGCCTGCCGCTGCTGATCGCGCCAATGGGCGCCTCGGCCGTCCTTCTCTTTGCCGCCCCGGCCAGCCCGCTCGCCCAGCCCTGGTCGATCGTCGGCGGCAACACCATCTCTTCGCTGATCGGCGTGACCGCGGCGTTGCTGATCCCGGATCCGGTCGTCGCAGCCGCAGTCGCCGTCGGGCTCGCCATCGCGATCATGCTGCTGCTCGGCTGCCTTCATCCGCCGAGCGGGGCGGTTGCGCTGACCGCCGTGCTCGGTGGCCCGGCGATCCACGAGGCGGGCTACTGGTTCGTCCTGTCGCCGGTCGCCATCAATTCGGTCGTCATCCTCTTGATCGCGCTGGCGTTCAACAACGTGACCGGTCGCCGCTACCCGCATCTTGCGCAGGCGCCGACGCTGCATGGAACGAGCGACCCCGCGCCGACGCACAGGCTCGGCATCGTCCCCGAAGACCTGCAGGCCGTTCTCGCCCAATATGGTGAAGTGGTCGACGTCAGTCCCGAAGAGCTCGACGCGTTGATCCACCAGGCGCAGATCCGCGCCTTCAACCGCCGCTCCGGCGAAATCACCTGCGCCGAGATCATGTCGCGCGACGTCGCCACGGCCACGCCCGAGACGACCTTGCGCCAGGCCTGGCAGACCCTGATCAAGCATCACATCAAGGCGCTACCGGTCGTGACTGAAAAGGACGGCCTCGTCGGTATCGTCACGCAAACCGATTTCATGAAACACGCGATGCTCACGCCGCAGGGCGGCATCCGCCAGCGGCTCGGAAACGTTATCGGCTTCGGGCCGAAAACGCCGCGGCTCGTATCCGACATCATGACCCGCAAGGTGCAATCCGCCCTGCCGGAAACCATGATCGCCAAACTCGTGCCGCCGATGTCCGACATGGGGCTGCACCATATGCCCGTGGTCGATCCGGATAACCGGCTGCTCGGCGTCGTCACCCAATCGGATCTCATCGCCGCCCTCTTTCAGCGCCGCCTCGAACGGGGCGAAGAGCGCGACGTCGCTTAGGCCAAAAAGGTTCACCGGAGGTTCCTCGCCCGCAAAATAGAGCGCCACAGCAAAACCGCTGTGCGCCTTTGCGCGACTCGCTTTCTGCAACACGACCTCATCGAACCAAGGCATGTCGTCATCCGTCGCATACATTCATTCGATTGACTTATTCAATGGAATGATGTAATTTCAGTATGTCATGAAAAAAGAAACCTCGCCCCGTCCGACCAAGCAGGACCGCGGAGATGTCACCCGCGAGAAACTGCTGACCAGTTCCATCGACGTCTTTGGCCGCTACGGCTTTGACGGCGCAACCACTCGCATGCTCGCCGAAACGGCAGGCGTGAACCTCCAGGCAATCCCCTATTACTTCGGCGGCAAGGAAGGCCTCCATATCGCCGCTGCAGAGCACCTTGCCTCGATCATCATCGACCACGTCGCAGACCTTCGAAACGCGGTTCTTGCTCGCCTTGCCCACCTCGACAGCCAAGGCCAGCCGTTGGAACCCCGGGAAGCCCGCGACATGCTCACCCAGCTGGCGCAGCACATGGTCGCCCTCTTCGTGAGCCGTCAGTCCGAAAGCTGGGCGCGCTTCATCATCCGCGAACAGATGGAGCCGACGGAAGCCTTTGAGCGCGTCTATTCCAACGTCATGGGCCCGATGATCGGCATGGCCGGCAGGCTGGTTGCCACCATCCTTGGCGAGCCTCCTCAATCGGAACAGGTCCGGCTGAAAACCCTGTCCTTCGTCGGCAGCATCCTGGTCTTCCGCATGGCCCACGCAGCCGTGCTTCGGCAGATGAAATGGCAGGCGGTCGGTCCTGACGAGCTCGACCTCTTGCGCCGACATGCTGCCGAGCTGGTCGCGACCATTGGAAGCAAGCGGGAGGACCGGTCATGAACAAGCCGGCAGTAGCCCTTGTATTGCTTGCCGGAGCCGCGGCCAGTGCCTGGTGGTTCGACGTGCCGCAGCGGCTCGGCTGGATCGGCACGGAGCAGACCTCGGTGCTCTACGGCAATGTCGACATTCGGCAGGTTTCACTCGGCTTCCGCGTCAGCGGCCGAATCGCAAGCCTTGGCGTCGACGAAGGAGACGTGGTCAAGCCCGGGGACGTTCTGGCGACGCTGGACGCCGTCCCGTTCGAGCAGGCGGTCGCCGCGGCGCAGGCTGATCTCGGTGCGCTCAGGGCCAACCTTGCAAAGCTGAGGGCGGGGGCACGCCCGACTGAGATCGCCCAGGCGCGCGCGACCCATGAGGAACGTCTGGCCGATCTCGAAAACGCCAATCTCGCTTATGAACGCGCGCGGCAATTGCGCCCGAACGGCACCATCTCCCAGGCCAATCTCGACGAGGCGAATGCCAACAGGGCGGCAGCCGCAGCGCGCGCCACCTCCGCCCGCGAGGCCTTGGCGCTCATCGAAGAGGGAAGCCGGATCGAGGATATTGAAGCCGCCCAGGCGCAGGTGCTTGCCGCCGAAGCCAAGCTCGAAAGCGCCCGCACCTCGCTTGCCGATACCCAACTGTTCGCGCCGAGCGCCGGCACGGTCCTGTCACGGGTGCGCGAGGCTGGTGCCATCGTCGCGCCTTCCGACACCGTCTACGTCGTCTCGCTGAACGAACCCGTCTGGGTGCGCGCCTATGTGGCGGAACCGGACCTTGGCCGGGTGCATCCCGGCATGGCCGTCGAGGTCACGTCCGACAGCGCCCCGGACCACCGCTACAAGGCGACGGTCGGGTTCATTTCACCGGTCGCCGAATTCACGCCCAAGTCGGTGGAAACGCCGGAACTGCGCACCGATCTCGTTTATCGCCTGCGCATCGTGGTCGACAAGCCGGGCCCCGATCTCCGGCAGGGCATGCCCGTGACCGTGCATCTGCCGGAAAAGGCTGGAGCCGCGCAATGAGCGACGAGGTGCCGTTCGTTCGCATCGCGGATGTGGTCAAGCGCTTCGGCGATGCCCCGCCGGCGCTCGACCATATCGCTGGCGAAATCTTGGGCGGGCGGATCACCGGGCTCGTCGGCCCCGATGGCGCCGGAAAGACCACGCTGATCCGTCTGATGACCGGGCTGATGGTGCCGGACGAAGGCGAGGTCGAGGTTCTCGGTTTCGATACGGTGGCGAATGCTGCCGATATCCAGGCGGCCATCGGCTACATGCCGCAACGCTTCGGCCTCTATGAGGACCTTTCCGTTCAGGAAAACCTCAATCTCTACGCCGATCTGCGCGGCCTGCCGCTTGGCGAGCGCGCAGCGACCTTCGACGAACTGCTCGAATTTACCGACCTCAAGCGTTTCACTAGCCGCCTTGCCGGCAAGCTCTCCGGCGGCATGAAGCAGAAGCTTGGCCTTGCCTGCGCCCTGCTGCGCAAGCCGAGGCTGCTTCTCCTCGACGAACCGGGCGTCGGCGTCGACCCGATCTCGCGCCGAGATCTCTGGAAGATGGTCGAAAACCTGACGAAGGAAGGCATCGGAGTCGTCTGGTCCACGGCCTATCTGGACGAGGCGGAGGCCTGCGACAGCGTTCTGCTCTTGAACGAAGGCAAGCTCCTGTTCACGGGCAGTCCGGCCGAATTGACCGCCAGGGTTGCCGATCGCGTCTTCAAGGTTTCCGGCATTCCCCATGGGCGGCGCCAGAAGCTCGCAAGCTATCTCGACGACGACGATGTCGTCGACGGGGTCATCCAGGGCGAAGCGATCCGCCTGGTCATGAAGCCAGGGACCAAACCGCCAACCCCGGAGGGACATTCGTCCGCATCGGGCGTGGCGACGACCACGCCGCGTTTCGAGGATGCGTTCATCGACATGCTCGGCGGCGGTCCCGGTGGCCGCTCCAAGCTCGCGGAAACCCAGACCCCCTTCCCGACCGACGGCGAACGCCCGGTCATCGAAGCGCGCGGACTGACGAAACGCTTCGGCGATTTCACCGCCGCGGATGCGATCACCTTCGACATACCGCGCGGTCAGATCTTCGGGCTCTTAGGCCCGAACGGCGCCGGCAAATCCACGACCTTCAAGATGTTGTGCGGGCTGTTGAAGCCCACGGCCGGCGAAGGCCGCGTCGCCGGTTTCGATCTACGGCGAGACGCAGCGGAAGCACGCAACCGGCTGGGCTACATGGCGCAAAAATTCTCGCTCTACGGCGATTTGAGCGTCGGCCAGAACCTCAGCTTCTTTGCGGGCGTCTACGGTCTTGCCGGCGCGCGCAAACGCGAACGCATCCAGTTGATGACGGAAATCTTCGGCTTCGCCCGCCTGCTCGACATGTCGGCGAAAGATCTGCCGCTCGGCCTCAAGCAGCGTCTGGCACTCGCCTGCGCCGTATTGCACGAACCGGAAGCGCTGTTTCTCGACGAACCGACCTCCGGCGTCGACCCCATCACCCGGCGCGAATTCTGGACCCACATCAACGGCCTTGTCGAAAAGGGCGTCACCGTACTCGTCACCACCCACTTCATGGACGAAGCCGAATATTGCGACCGCATTTCGCTGATTTATCGCGGCCGGTCGATCGCGCTCGGCTCACCGGACGAATTGAAGGCGCAAGTCGCTAGCCCCGAGCTTCCGGACCCGACGATGGAGGATGCCTTCATCGCTCTGGTTCAAGGCTCAGAGGAGAAGGAGGCCGCATGAGCGCGCGCGCCGCAACGACCGAGGGCGGGGCCACGAGAGCCAGACGCTTTGCCGCGTTGGTGCGCAAGGAAAGCTATCAGATCGTTCGCGACCCGAGCAGCATCCTGATCGCCTTCGTGCTGCCGATGATCCTGTTGTTTCTCTTCGGCTATGGTGTTTCGCTCGACACGACGCAGACCCGCATCGGCCTCGTCGTCGAAGAAGAGGCCCCGCTGACGCGCGATCTCGCTGCGGGATTTCAGGCCTCGCGTTATTTCACGGTGGCGGTCGGTCGGGACCGCCGCGAGTTCGAGGAAGACCTAGTGCTTGGCCGGGTCCGCGGCATCGTTGTAATCCCCAAGAGCTTCGTGGCCGACTACTCGGCCGGTCGGCACCCCGCCTTGCAGGTGCTCGTCGATGGCTCCGATCCCAACACCGCGAACTTCGTCCAGAACTATGCGCAGGCGACCGTAGCCAATTGGGAGCGCCAGCGGTTGAGCGACAGCGCCGGCCGGCCGCCGGCGATCTCGGCCGAGCAGCGCTTCTGGTTCAACCCGGAGCTGACCAGCCGGAACTTCCTGGTGCCGGGCTCGATCGCCATCGTCATGACGCTGGTCGGGACGCTGCTCACCTCGCTCGTCGTTGCACGTGAATGGGAGCGCGGCACGATGGAGGCGATGATGGCGACGCCGGTTTCGGCAGCCGAACTCCTTGCCGGCAAGCTGCTGCCCTATTTTATTCTCGGGCTCACCTCGATGACGCTCTGCGTCCTCCTTGCCGTCTTCCTCTTCGGCGTTCCTTTTCGCGGCTCGGTCGCAGCGCTCTACGCGCTGTCAGCGACTTTCCTGATGCCGGCGCTCGGTCAGGGCCTGTTGATTTCGGCGGCGACCAAGAACCAGTTCCTCGCCTCGCAGCTCGCGCTGATTTCGGCGTTTCTTCCGGCCTTTCTGCTTTCGGGATTTCTCTTCGAGATCAATTCGATGCCGACGGTCATCCAGTGGATCACCTTTATCGTGCCGGCGCGCTATCTGATCCCGAGCCTGCAGACGGTGTTTCTGGCTGGCGACATCTGGCCGATGTTCGGCAAGTCCATTGCCGCCATGCTCCTGATCGGCAGCGTGTTCTTCGCGCTCGCCGCCCGCAGTACCCGCAAGAGGATCGGCTGACATGTGGTGGACGAGACTGAAGGCCCTGATCGTCAAGGAGTTGCTGGCGGTGCTGCGCGACCCCAAGGGGCGCACCGTGCTGATCGTACCGCCGATCCTGCAGCTTCTGGTGTTCTCCTACGCTGCGACGCTGGAGGTCACGAATGTCAACGTGCTGGTGCTGAACCGCGACAACGGCCACTGGAGCCAGGATCTGATCGAGGGGATCGACGGCTCGCCAACCTTCCGAAGCATCCGCTTCACCGACAGTCAGCAGGAGGTACGCCTGGCGATCGACACCCAGCAGGTCATTGCGGCGATCGAAATCGGCCCCACCTTCTCGCGCGATATCGAGGCCGGCCGGCCGGCGGAGGTGCAGGTCATCCTCGACGGCCGCCGCTCCAATGCGTCGCAGATCGTCTCCGGTTATCTCGGCCGTATCGTCGGCGCGCTTGCCGCCGAGACGCCCGCCGGCAAGCGCATGGCATCGGGGGCGGTCACCGTCGTTGCCCGCAACTGGTTCAATCCAAACCTTACCTACCAGTGGTTCATGGTTCCGAACCTCGTCGCCAGCATCGCATTGTTGATCGGTCTTATTGTCACGGCGCTATCGATCGCGCGCGAACGGGAGCTCGGCACTTTCGATCAACTGATGGTCTCGCCGCTTCGAACCCACGAGATCCTGATCGGCAAGCTGATCCCGCCGATGATGATCGGCCTCTTCCACATCAGCATTTACATCCTGGCGGCCGTCTTCATCTTCGGCGTGCCGCTGCGCAGCTCGCTGCTTTTGCTCTACGGCAGCGCGGTGTTCTACCTCGCCTCCGTCGTCGGCCTCGGCCTGTTCATTTCTGCCCTGTCGATGACGCAGCAGCAGGCGATCCTCGGCGCGTTCCTGTTCATGGTGCCGGCGATGCTGCTTTCGGGTTTCGCCACGCCGATCGAGAACATGCCCTCCTGGCTGCAGCCGATCACCTATGTCAATCCGCTGCGCTACTTCCTCGTGATCGTGAAGGGCGTGTTCCTCAAGGACATTCCGGCGGTCGAGGTGGCGCGACAGACGATCCCATTGTTTCTGATCGCCATCGTCACCCTCTCGGCCGCCTCCTGGCTGTTCCGTCGCCGGCTGGAGTGATCAATCCTTCAGGAAGCGCGCGATCGCCGCGATTTCATTCTGGCGGATGTCGTGCCCGCCCGAATGCCACTCGATCTCGGTTGCCGCGCCCTGCCCCTGGAAAAAGTCCGCGAGCGCCTGGGTCAGCGGCGCCGGGCAGATGGGGTCACGCTCGCCGGCGGTGATCAGGACGCTACGCTCCTTCAGCCCCGCATTGTCCTTCGGGCGGAACGGGATCAAGGGATGCATCAGCACCGCCTTGTAGAAAACACCACCTTCGATCAGCACGTTGGCAAGGATGTTCGCGCCGTTGGAATAACCAAGGCCGATCACCTGAGAAGCCTGATGCTCCGTAGCCAGCGCCTTGACGAAGCCCGTCATCTTTTCGGTGGCGCGAGCAAGGTCGGCCATATCGTAGACACCCTCGCCGGTGCGCTTGAAGAAGCGTGCGGCGCCAAATTCCGAAACGTCGCCTCGTGGCGAAACGATCGTCGCGTCGGGCAGCAACTCGGATGCGAAAGTGAAGAACTGGTTCTCGTCACCGCCGGTCCCGTGGAACACGAAGAAAATCGGCTGGCCGGGCTTTCCGGCCTTCAGCTTGTGAACATAGCCATGATCTACCATTTTTGTCTCCTGGGGCAGGCCTCCGACGGGTCGAAGCCTCGTGCGAACCTGCCTGATTTCAAAGCGTTGGCTTCACGGTTTCGACGAAACTGTGAACCGACCTGTGCAAGATCGGGTAGCGAGGCTCGCCGCGGCGGCGAGCCTTTTTGGCGTCTTAGTCGATCTTCTGCAGGTGACTTTCGAGGATCGGGCGCAGGTGCTTGTGCTGCTGCGGCAGCTTCAGCGCCTCGCCGAGATGGGCGAGGTCCTCGTCCCGGTCGAAGCCAGGCTCGTTTGTCGCGATCTCGAACAGCACGCCGCCCGGCGTGCGGAAATAGATCGCCCAGAAGTAATCGCGGTCGATGACCGGCGTCACCTGATAGCCCGTGTCCATCAGTGCCTTGCGCACCTCGAGTTGCTTTTCGCGGTTATCGACCGCGAAGGCGATGTGGTGCACCGAGCCGGCCCCTTGCGAGGCGCGGCCGATATTCGGCATCGTTTCGAGGTCGATGACGCGGGCATCGTTGCCGCCGGGCACGATTAGACGAGTTACACCATCCTTGCGGTCAAGTTCTTCGTAGCCCATGAACTTCAGAAGTTCCGCCGTCGCACCTTCGTCACGCAGGCGCAGTGCTGCCGAATGGAACCCGCGGATCGCATGATCAGCGGAAATGCCGCCTTCCGTCCAGGGCGTGCGCCCATCGTCCCTGACCTCGACAAGCGCAAAGCCGTCACCATCAGGACCGGCAAAGTTCAGGCGCTTTTCACCGAAGGTTTCTTCATCCTTGAGACCGGTGGCGCCGAGCGTCGCCAGCCGCTCTTTCCAGAAACCGAGCGAACCTTCGGGCACGGAGAAGACGGTGGTTCCGACTTCGCCAGTACCGGCGCGGCCACGCGGCATCTGCGGGAACGGGAAATAGGTCATGACGGTACCAGGCGTGCCGGCTTCGTCGCCGTAATAGAGGTGGTAGACATCCGGCGAGTCGAAGTTGACCGTCTTCTTGACACGGCGCAGGCCGAGCGACTTGGTGAAGAACAGGTTGTTCTCGCGCGCATCGTCCGCCATCGAGGTGACGTGATGCAGACCCTTGATCTGATTGAGCATTGCCGTGATCCTTTCTCTCCGGCGCCACCGGGCGCTCCGTTGGGTCTTAGATGCGCCTATCCGCTCCTCGGCGAAAGACGGCCGCAACCAAACGCATTGTCAACAGATCGTTGACGACACCTAAAACTCGTCAACAGAAGCGAGTTCCAGCGGCGACTTGTGAGCCCTCGCCCCGATGCTTAAGATCGGCGGGCGGCATTTGCTGCAACGACGCGAGGAGGGGCGCGCATATCTGTGAAACATCGCTTGGTCCTTGCGTTCCTGCTGTTGCCGCTGCTTGCAGCCATGCTGGCATGGAAAGGCTATGCGGTCACGACCGACAGCTATTTGCGCGAGGCAGGTGCTCAGGCGACCACGGCGCTGCGCCTCGCCGTCACCGCGCTCGACGGCCACCTCAACCGCTACCAGGCGTTGCCGGCACTGATCGCGGATCATGACGATGTCCGCGAGCTCGTCACCCGCCCACGGGACCGGCGACTGCGGGAGGCCGTCGACAGCTACCTCAAGGACATCAACGGCCTGTTGCAGTCCTCGGACATCTACGTGATCACGCCGGATGGCAACACCATCGCCGCCAGCAACTATGACGGGCCGACGAGCTTCGTTGGGCAGAATTTCAGCTACCGGCCCTACTTCCAGGAAGCGCTTCGCGGCGAGCAATCGCGGTTCTATGCACTCGGAACCACGTCGTTGAAACGCGGCTACTTTTTCGGATCCCCGATCCGGGTCGGCAACGAGATCCGCGGCGTCATGGTGTTCAAGGTCGATGTCGAGCGCATCGAAGCGTCCTGGCAGGGCGGCGAGTACAAGATCTTCGTCTCCGACCCGGAAGGCATCGTCTTCATGTCCGGCGATCCGGAATGGCGCTACGCGTCGATCCTGCCGCTGACGTCGGACCGGCTTGCACGAACCGAGGCCTCCAGGCGCTACGCCGATGCGACCGTACATGCCCTTCCCGTGTCGGAGCGCGTTTCGTCCGACCGTCATTTCCTCACCGTCTCGGCCGAAAACTCAAGCCGCGAATACCTTATGCTTTCGCAGCGGATGCCCGACGCCGACTGGACGGTAAATGTGCTGGTCGACACCGCGTCGGTGCGAACACAGGCGCTGACGACTGTTATCGCCGCTCTGCTTCTGCTCTGCCTTGCCGGTCTCGGCGTCGCCATCATTCTCCAGCGGCGCGCGCGGCTCAACGAGCGCCTGTCGATGCAGGCGGAAGCACAGGCCGAGCTGGAACGCCGCGTAGACGAACGCACCGCCGATCTTGCCCGCGTCAACGGCCAGATCGAGGAAGAGATCGCCGAACGGCGGCTGACGGAGAAGCAACTGCGACGGACGCAGGCCGATCTGATCCAGGCCGGAAAACTGGCAGGGCTCGGGCAGATGTCCGCCGCCCTCTCGCACGAATTCAACCAGCCGCTCGCCGCCGCCAAGACCTATGCTGACAGCGCCGCACTGCTGATCGAGCGGGGTCGGTCCGACGAGGCGACGGACAATATCCGCCGCATCTCCGGGCTTGTCGACCGGATGGCGGCGATCAGCAAGCACCTGCGCAATTTCGCCCGCAAACCGAACGAGAAACTCGGGCCGGTCCCGGTCGAGGAAGTGGTGCGCGACACGATGGAGATCGTGTCGGTTCGGCTGAAGGCGGCGGCGGCGACCATCGACATCGATCTCGGCAACGAACCGCTCGTCGTCCGGGCCGGCTCGGTCCGCCTGCAGCAGGTGCTCGTCAACATCATTTCCAATGCCGCCGATGCCGTCGAGGGCCTTGACGACCGCACCATCCGCCTGCGTGCGAAGCAGGAAGACGGCAAAGTCGTGCTGACCGTCAGCGACCGCGGCCCCGGCATTGCGCCGGCGATTGCCGAACGTATCTTCGACCCGTTCTTTTCCACAAAGGGCGTCGGCAAGGGACTGGGCCTTGGCCTTTCGATTTCCTATAACATTATCAAGGATTTCGGCGGAAGCCTTGTCGCGACTAACCTCGCGGAAGGCGGCGCCGAGTTCCGCATCGAACTCGCTGCCGAAAACAGCAATGCCCGGGAGGCCGCCGAATGATCGAGAGCCGGATCCTGCTCGTCGATGACGAAGAGGATGTGCGCCATTCGAGCGCCCAGGCGCTGGAGCTGGCCGGTTTCCGCGTTGAAGCCTTCTCGGCCGCCGAACACGCGCTCGAATTCATCAGCTACAGTTTTGCTGGCGTGGTGATCAGCGATATCCGCATGCCGGGCATGGACGGCATGACCCTCCTGCAGCGCATCCGCGAAATCGATGCGGAGGTACCGGTTATCCTCGTCACCGGCCATGGCGATGTGCAACTCGCGGTCCGGGCCATGCGCGAAGGCGCCTATGACTTCGTCGAGAAGCCCTTTGCAGCACAGATGCTCGCCGGCACGATCCGCCGGGCACTGGACTGGCGCGCGCTCGTTCTTGAAAACCGCCGGCTGAAGGCGGTTGCCGGCAAGCGCGACGACATCGAACAGCGGCTGCCCGGTCGAAGCCAGGTCATGGTCGACCTGCGCTACCGCATCCGCGCGCTCGGCGCGGCCGATGCCGATACGTTGATCATCGGCGATACCGGCGTCGGCAAGGAGGTGCTGGCCCGCACGCTGCATGATCTGAGCACCCGCGCCAACAGCCCGTTCATCGCTATCAACTGCGCCGCACTGCCCGAAAACCTGATCGAAAGCGAGCTCTTCGGCCATGAGCCCGGCGCCTTTCCCGGCGCCATCCGTCCACGCTACGGCAAGTTCGAACATGGTCGCGGCGGTACGATCCTGCTCGACGAGATTGGCTCGATGCCCTTCGACCTCCAGGCAAAGTTTCTGCGGGTGCTGCAGGAACGCGTCATCACCCGTCTGGGATCGAACGAGCAGGTCCCGCTCGACGTCCGTTTCATCGCCACCAGCAAGGTCGATCTCGAAAAGGAAGTCGCCGCCGGGCGCTTCCGGGCGGACCTCCTCTATCGCCTCAACGTCGCGACGCTCCGCGTCCCCTCGCTTGCCCAGCGGCGCGCCGACATTCCGCTGCTCTTTCTGCAACTGGTCAGGGAGTCGGCCGCTCGCTACGGCCGGGATGAGGTGGAGATCTCCCAATCGATGCTGGCCGAAATCGCCGAGCGCGACTGGCCGGGCAACGTGCGCGAGTTGCGCAATGCCGCCGAGCGGCTGGTGCTCGGGCTCGATGCGGCTCCCGACGACAGCGCGCGATCGGAAAACGGCAACCGCCTTGCCGACAAGGTGGCGGCCTATGAAAAAGGCCTCATCGCCAGCGCAATCGCCGCCCATGGCGGCGCGCTGAAGCCGGTCTACGAGACCCTCGGCATCTCGCGCAAGACGCTCTACGAAAAGATGCAGAAGTTCGGGCTCGACAAGAAACTCGTCGCTTCCGATTTCTCCGCAGAGAACGAGACCTGACGTTTCCGAGCCCGAGAACGGAAACGGGGACGCGATCGCTCGCGTCCCCGCCAAATTTTGAAGGCCTGTGCCTGCTCAAACGTTGAAGGCAGCGCCGATCAGCGTCTTGGTATAGGGCTGCTTCGGCGCCTCGAAGATCGCATCGGTCTCGCCTTCCTCGACAATCTTGCCGTTCTTCATGACGATCACATAGTCCGACATCGCCTTCACCACCGAAAGGTCGTGGCTGATGAAGATGTAGGAGAGCCCGTGTGAGCGCTGCAGGTCGCGCAACAGCTCGATCACCTGCCCCTGGACCGAACGGTCGAGCGCCGACGTCGGCTCATCGAGGATGACGACCTTGGGCTTCAGGATCATGGCACGAGCAATGGCGATGCGCTGGCGCTGGCCGCCCGAGAACTCGTGCGGATAGCGGTTGCGGGAGGCGGGATCAAGCCCCACTTCCTTCAACGCTTCCGACGCCCGGCGGTCGCGGTCGGCGCGGGTGAGCTCGGGCTCGTGCACGTGCAGGCCTTCGGTGATGATTTCGCCGACGGTGCGCCGTGGCGAAAGCGAGCCGTAGGGATCCTGGAAGACGAGCTGCAGGGTGCGCCGCAACGGCCGCATCTGCCCTCGGTCGAAGCCGGAGATATCCGTCGTGCCGAAGCGGTAGTGGCCGCTGCTCGGCAGGAGTCGAAGAAGCGCGCGGCCGAGCGTCGACTTGCCCGAACCGGACTCGCCGACGACACCGATCGTCTGCCCTTCCTTCAAGCGCAGATTGACGCTGTCGACCGCACGGAAGACGGACTTTCCGCCGCGGAAGAGACCGCCACCGATCTGGTAGTCGACGCAGACGTCGCGACCTTCAAGAATGATCGGCGCACTGTCGGGCGGAGACGCCTTGCGGCCGCTCGGTTCGGCGGCAAGCAGCATCTTCGTATAGTCGGCCTGCGGCCGTTCGAAGATGTCGGCCGTCGTGCCCTTTTCAACCACTTCGCCGCGACGCATCACGGCGACACGGTCGGCGAAGTGTTTGACGATGCCGAGGTCGTGGGTGATCAGCACGATCGCCATGCCGAATCGCTTCTGCAGCGATTTCAGGAGATCGAGGATCTGCGCCTGGATCGTCACGTCGAGCGCCGTCGTCGGCTCGTCCGCAATCAGCAGATCCGGGTCGTTCGCAAGTGCCATCGCGATCATCACGCGCTGGCGCTGGCCGCCCGATAGCTCGTGCGGATAGCTGTCGATGCGGCGCGCCGGTTCCGGAATGCCGACGAGCTCCAGCAGTTCGAGCACGCGCGCCCGCGCCTGCTTGAACGTGCCGCCGCGGTGGTGAACGATCGGCTCGGCGATCTGGCGACCGACTGGATAGAGCGGATCGAGCGAGGTCATCGGCTCCTGGAAG
Source organism: Ensifer sp. ENS08 (assembly GCF_014852195.1). Classification (NCBI taxonomy): domain Bacteria; kingdom Pseudomonadati; phylum Pseudomonadota; class Alphaproteobacteria; order Hyphomicrobiales; family Rhizobiaceae; genus Ensifer; species Ensifer sp. ENS08. Next base: position 184,036 of record NZ_JACVBF010000009.1, on the reverse strand, counting down.
ATCATGGTGACCTTCGCGCCGCGGACCTGGTTCAAGGCCTTAGCCGGCAGTCCGACGAGCTCCTGCCCGCGGTAGGTTGCCGAGCCGGTCACGGTGCCGTTCTTGGCAAGCAGGCCCATGATGCCCATCATCGTCTGACTCTTGCCGGAGCCGGACTCGCCGACGACCGCGAGCGTTTCGCCGGTGCGCACATCGAGGTCGATGCCCTTGACCGCTTCGACCGTGCCGTCAGGCGTCGAGAAGTTCACCTTGAGACCGCGAACGGCCAGGATGGTTTCCTTGGTATCTGCCATGTCAGCGATCCTTCGGGTCGAGCGCGTCGCGCAGGCCGTCGCCGACGAAGTTCAGCGAGAACAGCGTCAGGACGAAGAAGATGGCCGGGAAGATCAGAAGCCATGGCGCCGACTGGATGTTGTTTGCGCCTTCCGAGATCAGCGCCCCCCAGCTCGTCAGCGGCGCCTGAACGCCGAGGCCGAGGAAGGAGAGGAAGCTCTCGAGCAGGATCACCTTGGGCACGACGACGGTCACGAAAACGATGACCGGGCCAATCGTGTTGGGGATGATGTGCCGGCGGATGATCTGCCAGTCTGTCAGGCCGAGCGCCTGCGCGGCGCCGACGAATTCTCGACGTTTCAACGCCAATGTCTGACCGCGCACGATACGGGCCATGTCGAGCCATTCCACTGCCCCGATCACCAGGAAGATCAGGATGAACGAGCGCCCGAAGAACACGACGAGAACGACGACCAGAAACACGAAGGGCAGAGAATACATGATCTCAACCAGACGCATCATGACGTTGTCGACGCGACCGCCGATGTAGCCCGATGTCGCGCCGTAGACCACGCCGATCCCGAGAGACACGAGGCTCGCAAGCAGGCCGACGGCGATCGAGATCTGGCCGCCGAGCATGACGCGAACCAGGAGGTCGCGGCCGTTGGAATCCGTGCCGAAGGGGAAGTATTCCCGGTCGACCTGACCGGTCACCTTCAGCGTCTTACCGTCGTTTTCCGTTGCCACCACCTGGGTGTCACGGAATTCGTTGGCGCGGTCGAAGTAGCGCGTGGCACGGGAATCGATCGGCTGTTCGGAGGTAATCGTCGCGGTGAAGGTTTCCCCCTCGAGATTGAACTCCTTGAGCGTGACGCGTGCCCGTGTGGCGACGCCTTCCATCACGTCCTGAAGCGTCGACGTATCTGGACGCGGCTCCAGGCTCGGGCTGATCGAGACGTAGGACGGAAACACCTGATCATAGGTGTGCGGGACGAAGAACGGGCCGAGGAACGAGAACAGCGCGATAAGCGCCAGCATGAAGCAGCCGGCCATGGCGGCGCGGTTGCGCTTGAAACGCATGGCGGCGAGCTGGAAGAGGCTGCGCCCCTTTGTTTCCGGCGTCGCCGCCGGGGTCTGGGCGATATCAGTCATGGCGAACCCTCGGATCGAGCAGGCCGTAGAGAATGTCGACCAGGAGATTGAAAACGATGACAAAGATGGCAACGAGGATAACTGTGCCCATCACCAGCGTGTAGTCACGGTTGATGGCGCCAAGGACGAAGTAGCGACCGACGCCCGGGATGGTGAAGATCGTCTCAACGACGGCCGAGCCGGTCAGAAGGGCCGCAGCACAGGGCGCGAGATAGGACACGACCGGCAGCATCGCACCACGCATCGCATGGGTAACGACGACCGTTCGCGATGGCAGGCCATAGGCCTTGGCTGTTCGGATATGGTCGGTATGCAGCGCCTCGATCATCGAGCCGCGCGTGAGCCGCGCAAAAACCGCAAGCTGCGGCAATGCCAGCGCGATCATCGGCAGGATCAGGAAGCGCAGCGATCCATCCCCCCAACCACCGGCCGGCAGCCATGCGAGCACGATCGCAAAGACCAGTGTCAGCACCGGGCCGACGACGAAGTTGGGCACGGTGACCCCTATCGTCGAAAACGACATGATGGTGAAATCGAGGACGCTGTTTTGCCGAAGCGCGGCGATCGTTCCGGCGGTGACGCCGCCGATCAGCGCAATAAGCAACGCGTAGAAGCCGAGTTCCATCGAATAGGGCAGACCCTTGCCGATCAGTTCAGCGACGTTGTTGTCCTTGTAGACATAGCTCGGGCCGAAGTCGCCGGTCACCGCATTGCTGAGATAGTGCGTGTATTGGCGCCAAAGAGGCTGGTCGAGCTGGTACGTCTTCATCAGGTTCGCCATCGTTTGTGGCGGAAGAGGACGCTCGAGGTTGAAGGGGCCACCAGGGGCGAACCGCATCAAGAAAAACGAAATGGTGACGACGATAAACAAGGTCGGCACCGCACTCGCCAATCGGCGAAGGATGAAGGAAATCATGGACGTGCTCCGGAGGCGACGCGCGACCTTATGACCGCGCGTCGTCTCTGTTCGTTATTCGGCGATGCTCAGGAACTTGCTGAGGTGCTCGTTCGGAGCATTGTCCGCCCAGCCCTTGACGCGGCTGGCAACCAGCCACAGGTCGGCCTGGGTCAGAAGCGGAGCGATCGGCTGTTCCTTCATCAGCAGCGCTTCGGCTTCATGCATCAGCTTCGAGCGAGCGGCCGGATCCTGCTCGTCGTAGGACTTCTTCATCAGGCCGTCGAACTCGGCGTTTTCGAAATGGCCGTAGTTGAAGGTCTTGTTGGAGCCGACGCTGAGCGCCAGGAAGTTCTCGGCATCCGCGTAGTCAGCCTGCCAGCCGGCGCGGGCAACGTTGAACTTGCCGCCTTCCTGCAGGTAGGCGTAGTGCGAGGACACGTCGAGGTTCACCAGCGACACCTTGGCGCCGAAGGTGTTCTTCCACATGTCGGCGACAGCCGTTGCGACGCGCTCGTGGTTCGGGTTGGTGTTGTAGCGCAGCTCGATGTCGAGCGGCTTGCCACCTTCGCCGTAGCCGGCTTCCTTCATCAGGGCGATGGCCTTGTCTTCGCGGTCGAGCTGCGACAGCGTGCCGAACTCGGCCTTGGACGGCTCACCGTAGCTCTCGATGCCCGGAGGAACCATCGAATAGGCGGGGAGCTGCGAACCGGCGTAGATTTCCTTGGCGAGGAAGTCGCGGTCGACGGCCATGGAGAGAGCCTGGCGGACGCGAACGTCGCTATAGGGCTCCTGGCGGGTGTCGAAGGCGTAGTAATAGGTCGCAAGCGACGGCGAGACATGGACCTGCTCGCCATAGGACGTGCGCAGACGGTCGATCTGGTCAGCCGAGAAGTTGTAGACGAGGTCCATTTCCTTGGCTTCGAAACGACGAACCGAAGCAGCCTGGTCGTCGATCGGGTAGAAGATGACCTTGTCGAGCTTGACGTTGGCCGCATCCCAGTAGTTGGCGTTCTTGACGACTGTCAGGCTGTCGTTCGGAACGTGGGCCTGCAGCGTGAAGGCGCCGTTCGATACCATGACGCCCGGCTTGACGAAGTCTGCGCCGTTCTTTTCGACGCTGGCCTTGCTGACCGGAAGTGCCGTCTGGTGTGCGAGCAGCTCCAGGAAGAACGGGGTCGGACGCTCGAGCGTGATTTCGACGGTCTTTTCGTCGATCGCCTTGATGCCGAGCTGATCGGTCGGCAGGTCGCCCTTGTTGACCTTCTCGGCGTTCTTGATCGGGAAGAGAATGTTGGCGTAGCCGGCAGCCGTCTTCGGATCCTCGACGCGGCGGAAGGAGAAGACGAAGTCTTCAGCCGTTACCGGCGAACCGTCCGACCACTTTGCATCGGCGCGCAACTTGAAGGTGTAGACCGTGCCATCGTCCGAAAGCTCCCACGTCTCAGCAACACCGGGGACGATCTTGGCAGAGGCGTCATAGATCGTCAGGCCTTCGTAGAGGTCCTTGAGGATGAACGCTTCAATGTTGATCGAGGTGTGGTGCTGGTCGAGCGTCTGCGGCTCACCTGCGTTGCCGCGATGCAGGACAGCTTCGGCAAGTGCCGGGCTTGCTCCGATGAGCAGCGAGCCAATCAGCGCGGCAGCGCGGAGGTTGAGTTTCAGTGATGCCATTTTGTTTCTCTCCTTCCCCTTGTTTTGGGTTTGTGATCGCAGGAGAGAAGTGCAAATCGTTCGCGAACGCAAGGCGGATTCTGCGGCTGTCTGCATCTTTATCTATAGGAGGGGAATCGGCCTATCCCATAGGTTGTATTTTGTTTGCGATTCTTTTCGTCGCCTTTGCGACGGGCATATGACGTGAACAGGGCATTTTTGCGAAATCTACTGCAACGTTTTAGGTCCGCGCTTTTTGTCGGCCGGATTGGGCCTCGAATCATCCGCGATGCAAAGTTTGTGAATTTTAGCGGCAGTTTACGTAATCTGCGCAAAGAAAGAGGGGCGTTGCCGCAATCTTCTTGCGGGACGTTCACCTCCTGTCGACAGACTGTCTCCGACAGGGCATCCACCACGATGGTGTAACAGACAAAATCAGCGCCCAATGGTTGCATCCACTGCCCTCGACTCCCCCTCCTCTCAGGCACCACCAGAAAGTGAAAACACTTCACACTGAAGGTGTTGCATCCAGTCCACAGTAAAATCGATTGAAGCGAGTTTCGACCTCTGGCAACCTGCCTTTTGCCCGGTTGTCAAACCACTTCGATGAACTATTGTGCGCCTGACTTCGGTGGGCGCGACCAATTCGCGCGCGCCGTCACGCCGCACGAAAAAGCCGGCCATCGACTTTGCCATCGATGCATTTCGTGCGGTTCAACGGCCGGATTGTTTTTGTGGTGCGCCGCATAGGTTGCACCGAGTATCCAAAGGGAGATAGCGAATGGCATTGATCACATTGCGGCAACTGCTCGACCATGCGGCGGAGAACGACTACGCGCTGCCGGCGTTCAATGTGAACAATCTGGAATACATTCAGGCCGTCATGCGCGCCGCCGATGCGACCGACAGTCCGGTCATCCTTCAGGCAAGCCGTGGCGCCCGCTCCTACGCCGGTGACGCGTTCCTGCGCCACCTCATCCTTGGCGCGGCGGAAGAATACCCGCATATCCCGGTCTGTTTGCACCTCGACCACGGCGACCAGCCGTCGACCTGCATTTCGGCCATCACCAACGGCTTCACCTCCGTCATGATGGACGGCTCGCTGGAGAAGGACGGCAAGACCGTTGCCAGCTATGAATACAATGTCGCCGTCACCGCAGAAGTCGTGAAGATCGCGCATGCGGCCGGCGTTTCGGTTGAAGGCGAACTCGGCTGCCTCGGCAACCTCGAAACTGGCGCCGGCGACAAGGAAGACGGCCACGGCTTCGACGGCAAGCTGTCGCGTGAAGAACTGCTGACCGATCCGGAGCAGGCGCTCGACTTCGTCACCAAGACCGGCGTCGACGCACTGGCCGTCGCCATCGGCACCAGCCACGGCGCCTACAAGTTCACCCGCGAGCCCGATGGCGACATCCTGTCGATCGAAACGATCGCCAAGATCAACAAGAAGCTGCCGAACACCCACCTCGTCATGCACGGCTCGTCGTCGGTGCCGAAGGATCTGCAGGATCTCTTCAACACCTATGGCGGCAAGATGAAGCCGACCTGGGGCGTGCCGGTCTCGGAAATCCAGAAGGCGATCCCGCTCGGCGTTCGCAAGGTCAACATCGACACCGACCTGCGCCTCGCCATGACCGGCACGATCCGCAAGAACTTCGCCGAGAACCCGGAAAACTTCGACCCGCGCACCTACCTGAAGCCGGCAACCGCGCTGATGACCGAAGTCTGCAAGGAGCGCTTCGAAGCCTTCCGCACCGCTGGCAAGGCCTCGAAGATCCGCACGCTGCGCCTGCCGGAAATGGCAAAGCGCTACGCGGCCGGCTGATCCGACAATCCCTCCCCGCTCCGGGTCACCGGATCGGGGAGCAGACGGCTTGTCTGGGCTCACAACACCGATCGGCGCGCGGTTCTATTCGGACCGCGCGCCGATTTCGTTTCAATTGGGAATGCCGCGTGACCGTCCGACGATTAGAACGTCGGCGGCGTGTTGACCCAGAGCAGCACGGTTTCGCCGTCATGCCGGTTCGTCCAGGCGTGCCGCCTCTTGCTCTCGAAATAGAGCGAGTCGCCGACACCGAGGTCGTAGAACTGGTCGCTGTCGAGAATGAACTCGACACGGCCGGAAAGCACATAGACAAACTCCTCGCCCTCGTGCCCGTAGGCGCCTTCGCTGGACGCGCCTGGCTCCAGCACGAAGCGGTGGCAATCCATCTGGTTGCGGCCATCGGCAAGCAGTTGCACCGTGACGCCGGGGGTCGTGCGCGGCCATGTCCGCCATTCGCCGGCCCGAACGACGGCGCGCGTATCCGCCTCCTCTTCACCAGCAAGGCTGGAAACGGTGGTTCCGAAGAATTCCGCGATGTTGTGCAGCACAGCGACCGAGACGCCCTGCGACGTGCGCTCCAGCGTCGAGAGCACCGAGGCGGCGATGCCGATCTCGCCGGCGACCTGCTCCAGCGTCTTGCCGGCGGCGTGCCTGAGGCTGCGTAGCTTGCGCCCGATCTGGTTTTCAGGCCCGTCGCTCGTCGCCGATGGGGGCTGGTCATCCGCAGCCGCTTCGGCGTCCAGCGCCTCACGGATCGCAGCCGGATTGAGACCACGCTCGGCCCGGAACCAGGAGATGCGCTTCAACCGGGCAAGATCGTTCTCGGTATACTGCCTATGCCCCGTCGGCGAGCGCTCGGGCACGACGAGACCTTGCGTCTCCCATAGCCTCAGCGTCGAGGCGGAAACCCCCGCCAGTCGCGCCGCTTCAGCGACCTTGTAGCGCACTGCGCCCATTCCAATTTCCCTTTACCGCCCAGCGGCGCTGCCCGAATCCTTGCAATTCCGGCGTGTCCGCAACCTTAGCCGCCGCGATCGAGATCTGACAAGAACGGCGCATCAGCAACCGTGGTGTCTCGATCACCAAATTTGATTTGCAATCGACAGTGAAAGGTGTACCACTTCCACAATAAACTTGCAGAAAAAATGCAATATATTAACTCCAGACGACAGGAACGCGCCATGACCAGCCTCCCCGACCGCAAGAACGCCGCCATCTCGCGCGGCGTCGGCATGACCACCCAGATCTACGCCGACCGCGCGGAAAATTCGGAAATCTGGGACAAGGAAGGCAATCGCTACATCGACTTCGCCTCCGGCATCGCGGTCGTCAATACCGGCCATCGCCACCCGAAGGTGATCGAGGCGGTCAAGGCGCAGATCGATCGCTTCACCCACACCTGCCACCAGGTCGTTCCCTACGAATCCTACGTGCATCTCGCCGAGCGCCTCAATGCACTGACGCCCGGCGACTTCGCCAAGAAGACCATCTTCGTGACCACCGGCGCCGAAGCCGTCGAAAACGCCGTCAAGATCGCCCGCGCCTCGACAGGCCGTCAGGCGGTTATCGCCTTCAGTGGCGGCTTCCACGGCCGGACCTTCATGGGCATGGCGCTCACCGGCAAGGTCGTTCCCTATAAGGTCGGCTTCGGCGCGATGCCGGGCGACGTCTTCCACGCCCCCTTCCCGATCGAATTGCACGGCGTCACCACCGAACAGTCGCTCGCTGCGCTGAAGAAGCTCTTTGCCGCCGACGTCGATCCGGGTCGCGTCGCCGCGATCATTCTCGAGCCCGTGCAGGGCGAAGGCGGCTTCTATCCGGCGCCTGCCGCCTTCATGAAGGCGCTGCGCGAAATTTGCGACCAGCACGGCATTCTCTTGATCGCCGACGAAGTTCAGACCGGCTTTGCCCGTACCGGCAAGATGTTTGCCATGGACCACCATGATGTCGCGCCCGATCTCATCACCATGGCGAAAAGCCTCGCCGGCGGCTTCCCGCTTGCCGCCGTCACCGGCCGCGCCGAAGTCATGGATGCTCCAGCGCCGGGCGGCCTTGGCGGCACCTATGGCGGCAACCCACTCGGCATCGCCGCAGCGCACGCCGTCCTTGACGTTATCGCTGAGGAGAAGCTCTGCGAGCGCGCCGAGCAGCTTGGCGGCCGACTGAAGCAGCGGCTTGCCGCAATCCGCGAGCAGGCGCCCGAAATCGCCGACATCCGCGGCCCCGGCTTCATGAACGCCGTCGAGTTCAACGACGTGAAGACCAACCTGCCGAGCGCTGACTTTGCCAACAAGGTGCGCCTGATCGCTCTGGAAAAGGGCCTGATCCTGCTTACCTGCGGTGTGCACGGCAACGTCATCCGCTTCCTGGCGCCGATCACCATCCAGGACGAAGTCTTCGCCGAAGCGCTCGACATTCTCGAAGCGTCGATCCTCGCAGCGCGTGCTTGATCCTCGACCGGGCGACCAGCAACGTGGGTTGCCCGGTGCATAATTCCTCAATTCAGGATCGACTTGAGGGCAAAATTATGCAGCAATTCAAAGTGCTATGGCGGCCTTAGCGCATCCTGAGGGATGCGCGGCGCTGTAGGTGCTGCGCGCCAATTCAGACGCGCAATTCTCGGGTGCCGGGATTGATCGGCACCCGCAAGAACAAGCAAAAGCGGGCCTGCCGTCTCGCGGCAGGCCATCGCCGGAGGATGCCCGCCATGACCTTGACCCCCGCCTTGACCAAGCACTTGCGCGACGCCGACCTGTTCGCTTCGCTTCATTCCATCCCCGCGGCCGGCAAGAATTGGGCTGGCGCAACCTTCGACGTCTTCAATCCATCGACCGGCGAAAAGCTGGCGACGCTGCCGGATATGGGCATCGACGAAGCCCATGCGGCAATCGAAGCTGCGGCCAAGGCGCAAGTTCTCTGGGCGGCAAAGCCTGCCAAAGACCGCAGTGCCGTGCTTCGCCGCTGGTACGACCTGATCGTCGCGCATGCCGACGACCTTGCAGCCATCCTGACGGCCGAGATGGGGAAACCCATCGGCGAATCGAAGGGTGAAGTGCTGCATGCCGCGGCCTATGTCGAGTGGTATGCGGAAGAGGCGAAACGCATCTATGGCGAAACCTTCCCCGCCCCGGCCAACGACCGCCGCATGCTTGTGATCAAGCAGCCCGTCGGCGTCGTCGGCACGATCACGCCATGGAATTTCCCGGCCTCGATGGTCGCCCGCAAGATCTCGCCGGCGCTAGCCGCCGGCTGCACCATCGTGCTGAAACCCGCCGAACAGACACCGCTCGTTGCCGGCGCGATGTTCTTGCTCGCCGAAAAGGCAGGCTTCCCGACTGGTGTCGTCAACCTGCTCTATGCCGCAGAAGGCGCTGCAATCGGCCGCGAACTTTGCAGCAACCCGAAGGTGCGCAAGATCAGCTTCACCGGTTCGACCGAGGTCGGGCGGCTGTTGATGCGACAATGCTCCGACCAGATCAAGAAGGTCAGCCTGGAGCTTGGCGGCAACGCCCCCTTCATCGTCTTTGACGACGCCGACATCGACGAGGCGGTCGATGGCGCCATCCAGGCGAAGTTCCGCAATGCCGGCCAGACCTGCGTCTCGGCCAACCGCATCTATGTGCAAGCGGGCGTGCATGACGCCTTTGCCGAAAAGTTCGTCAGGCGCGTCGCCGAGCTGACTGTCGGCGACGGTTTCACGCCTGATATCACCATCGGCCCGATGATCGACAAACACGCGATCGAAAAGATCGAGGCCCATGTCGCCGACGCCGTTTCGAAGGGTGCCAAGGTGCGCGCCGGCGGCCACCGGATCGGCACGTCCGGCACCTTCTTCGAGCCGACGGTGCTAACAGGCATTTCGACAGACATGCGCGTCGCCCAGGAAGAGACCTTCGGTCCGATCGCCCCGATCATCCGCTTCGAGACCGCCGAGCAGGTGATCGCCGAAGCCAACGACACGATCTACGGTCTTGCCGCCTATTTCTACGCCGAAAATCTGAAGCGCGTCTGGCATGTGGCTGAGGCGCTCGAATACGGGATGGTCGGCATCAACACCGGCCGCATGTCCTCCGAAGCCGCGCCCTTCGGCGGCATCAAGCAATCGGGCATCGGCCGCGAAGGCTCCCGCCACGGGCTCGAAGACTATCTCGAGATGAAGTATCTCTGCATGGGCAATATCTGACCCATGCGGAGACCCGGCGGTTAGTCGATGATGTGGTAGCCGCCGTCGACATAAAGCACCTGGCCCGTGATCAGGCGGGCGGCGTCATGCGCAAGGAAGGCGGTGGCCGCGCCGACGTCGTCGATGTCAATCAGCTCGCGGCTCGGCGATTTGACCTTGGTCTTTTCGAGCAGCGCGTCAAATTCCGGAATGCCGGAAGCGGCGCGCGTCGCCAGCGCGCCAGGCGAAATGGCGTGCACGCGGATCCCCTTCGGGCCGAGTTCGGAGGCGAGGTATCGGACGGCACTTTCGAGTGCGGCCTTGGCGACACCCATGATGTTGTAGTTTTCCACCACCACCTGTGAGCCATGATAGGTCATGGTGAAGAGCGTGCCGCCGTTCTTCATCAGCGGCTCGGCGAGATGCGCCATGCGGATGAAGGACCAGCAGGAAATGTCCATAGTCTTCAGGAAGCCCTCGCGCGGGACATCGACGACGCGGCCGCCGAGCGTATCCTTCGGCGAAAAGGCGATCGAATGGACGACAAAGTCGAGTTCACCCCAGGTCTTCTCGATCTCCTCGAACACCGCTTCCATTTGCCCTGGCACGGCCACGTCGAGCGGCAGGAAGATCGGCGCTTCGATTTCACGCGCCAGGGGTTCGACGTGAGGTTTCGCCTTGTCGTTCAGATAGGTGACCGCCACCTCCGCCCCGAAGGCGCGGAAGGCACGGGCGCAGCCCCAGGCGATCGATCGATCATTGGCAATGCCGACGATCAGGCCCTTGCGGCCGTCCAGAAGTTTGGCCTTTGCGACAGGAATGGACATCAATTGTCTCCGATGGATCAGTCTGCGCGGATTTTAAGCAGTGCAAGCGTGTGGCGGGCGATCATCAGTTCCTCGTCGGTCGGGATGACGTAAAGCGCAACGCGGCTCGAAGGCGTCGAAATCAGCGTCGCGCCGGCCTCGTTGGCGGCTGGGTCGAGTTCGGCCCCGAGCCAGGCGATGTTCTCGGCGATGCGGGCGCGGATCTGTGCGGAGTTCTCCCCGACGCCCGCCGTGAAAACCAAGGCGTCGATGCCACGGAGCGCGGCTGCAAGCATCCCGACATTGAGCCCTGCGCGATAGACGAAGTGGTCGATCGCGAGCTTGGCATGGGGATCTGCGCTTGCGAGCAGGTCGCGCATGTCATTCGAGACGCCAGAGAGCCCCTTGAGGCCGGCCTCGTGATAGAGCAGGTCAGAAACGGCCTGAGCGCTCATGCCGCGTTGCAGGATCAGATAGAGCACGACGCCCGGATCGAGCTGACCGGGCCGCGTTCCCATCGGCAGGCCGTCGAGCGCGGTGAAGCCCATGGTGCTCTCGATGCTGTGACCATCGCGCAAGGCGCACATAGAGGCGCCGCTGCCGAGATGGGCGACGATGACGCGACCACCTGCGACCGCAGGCGCCACATCCCGCAGACGCTCTGAAATGTACTCATAGGAAAGGCCGTGGAAGCCGTAGCGCCGCACACCGTCCTCATAGAAGCTGCGCGGCATGGCGTAGCAGTTCACCTCTTCCGGGTGGCCATGATGGAAGGCGGTATCGAAACAGGCGACCTGCGGTACATCCGGATTGATCGCCATCGCCTGACGGATCGGAGCAAGATTGTTGGGCTGGTGCAGCGGTGCCAGATCCTGGTAGCTCGCGAGGCGATCAAGGACGGTCGCATCGATCAGCACCGGCGCCGCATAATCGGGGCCACCATGTACTACGCGATGGCCGACCGCCCGTAAGGTGAAGCCTTCGAGCGTCATCAACCAGTCGCGTGCCGCCGCGATCGCCGCCGGCAGATCGCCAACGACGTCGGCATCATAGCTCTTGTCGATCAGAATGGTGCCGTCGGCCGCTTTCGCCTGCAGGCGGGGACGCGTGCCGATGCCACCGATCTGGCCCTTGATCTGGCGTTCGAGCCCTTGATCCGTGATCCCGAAAACCTGGAACTTCAAGCTCGATGAGCCGGCGTTGACGACGAGAAGCGCATCCATGGTCATACCGCCGCAACTTGCGAGGTCCGCCGGCGCGCCGCATAGAGCGCGGCGACCGCGCAGGAGGCGAGGCGCGTGCGCACGGAGTCCGCCCGCGACGTCAGCACGATGGGCACGCGCGCTCCAAGCACGATGCCGGCAGCGTCGGCATGGGACAGGAACGTCAGGTTCTTGGCGAGCATGTTGCCCGCCTCAAGGTCCGGCACCACCAGAATCTGGGCGCGGCCGGCCACGGGCGACGTGATGCCCTTGATCCTTGCTGCCTCCGGGTCGATCGCGTTGTCGAAGGCAAGCGGACCATCGAGCAGGCCGCCGGTGATCTGGCCGCGTTCGGCCATCTTGCAGAGTGCTGCCGCCTCGATCGTTGACGGGATCTTCGTCGTTACCGTTTCGACCGCAGAAAGAATGGCGACGCGCGGCTCGCCGAGGCCGATCGTCACCCAGAGATCGATGGCATTCTGCACGATGTCGCGCTTGGCTTCGAGGTCGGGAAAGATGTTGATGGCGGCGTCCGTGATGAAGAGCGTCTCTGAATGCCCCGGTACGTCCATGATGAAGACGTGGCTGATCCTTCGATCGGTCCTGAGCCCGGTCGCCGACGCCGCGACCTCCTTCATCAGTTCGTCGGTATGCAGGCTGCCTTTCATCAGCAACTCGCCACGACCCTCGCGGATCATCGCCACCGCTTTCGCTGCGGCCGCATGGCTATGCGGCGCGTCGACGATCTCGCACCGACCGAGGTCGAGGCCATGTTCGGCGGCCACGCTGCGGATCTTTGCCTCTGGCCCGACGAGAACGGGCGCGATCAGCCCCATTTGCGCGGCCTCCAACGCACCGCGCAGAGAGGTCTCGTCGCAGGGATGCGCGACAATGGTGACCGCCGGCGTTTCGTCTCGCGCGGTGGCAATCAGGAGATCGTATTTGGACTGCTCAATCGGCAGTTCGGTTACCTCGGACACGTCGATACTCCCCCATCAGGTAGCGGTGCGATTGCGAATGATCTTGCCCGCCGCGATCGGAACCGGCGGCTCGCTGTCCAGGCGGAAGAGCGCGGCAACCTGCTGCAACCGCTCGGCAGCCACGCCCGTCACGGCTCCGGATGCCTCCAGTACCTCACGAAGGGCCGTAAAGGCACTGCGACGCTCCTTGACCGCCTCCGGTAGCAGCTTCGGAAGAGCGGCGAGCGCCGCAGCCTCGTCGATCAGCAGCATGAAATACTGCTCCCGCATAACGGTCTTGAAGTCGGCCAGGCTCAGTTGCTTTGCTTCCGGATGGGAAAGCCGGAGCCGGCGCACAGCCTCGAAGCCGCGTTCGTCCGCGCCTCCGCGCGCCATGCCGACGAAGGTCAGGGCTCTGGCAAGACCTTCACAGGTTCCGCCCACGGCCATTCTGGCCTTGAGTTCGGCGATCCGCGCCTTGACGAGTTCGCGGTGCAAGAGGCTCTTCTCCGCTTTGCGCGGCGGCTGGTCTGAGTTCGTGTCGATGCCGAGTGCCGCTTGCAGGGTCGGAGCGCCGTAGATGGCGTGGAAGCTTTGCTCCGAAAGATATTCAGCCGTCCGTCGCCAGGTCTCTAACCCGTCCACGATCTGCTGCGACAGCGCCTCCTGCCAGCCGATGAACGGGTTGCCGGCGGCAGCAGGTTCGCGGTTTTCACGGACATAGTCCGCGAGCGCCGACGTCCAGGCCATGAAGGGGTTGTCGGGCCCGAAAAGCGCGTATTGCAGACGCAGCGGGTGCATGTTGCGCATCGCCTCCGCCACGGGCGGCGTTGCCGCTGCCTTGACCATCGGCTGCAGATAGGTGCGATAGAGCGCCAGATTGATCTCCGAAAGCTTCGCCGCGGTGGCGAAACGCCTGTCATCCTCGATGTCGTTGCCGCCAAGCGCGCGGATGTCCTCGAGGGTGCGCGGCTCGCAGCGCATCAGCCATTCTCCGGAGACGAGCGCCCTGCCCTCGGCCGCCTCGTTCGCCGGCGTCAGCACCGCCTCGTAAAGCCCAGGCGGCAGCACGTCGATCAACTCGATGTTGGAGGCGAATTCGTCATGTTCCTTCCGCGCGACGCCGGCGGAGACGAAAATGCCGAGATGTCCCACGGTTTCGTGGACGGTGTAGACGATCGTCTGGCCGTAGGCCCGGATTTCGTCGACGCTGTCATAGAGGTCGAGGATCCAGTCGAGCGCCTGCTGCGGCGGGGTGATGTTATCGCCCTTGGAGCAGAAGACCACGATCGGCGAGCGGATGTTGCGAAGGTCGATCGCCGTGCCGTCCGATGTTCGGATTTCGCCCGCGGCAAGCTTGTTGCCCACGAAGAGTTCGTCGACGATGAACTGCATCTCCTCGGCATTGAGCGTGACGTGGCCACCCCACCAGCGTTCGAACCCGAGGTAGCGCGCGGCTTCCGTGTCGATCTTCGAATAGAGATTGTATTGCTTGGTCCAGAGGGTGTTGGCCGGATTCTGGTTCTCGAAATTCTGCACCAGCCAGGCACCGTCGAATATGCCGCCGCCGAGGTCGCCGGTCAGCGCCGTCAGCCAGCTGCCGCCGAGAAGCCCGCCGGAATAGCGCATCGGGTTCTGCCCGTGCACGCCTGCCCAATAGGACAGCGGCGCGCCGGCAATGATGATCGGGCCGAAGAGTTCGGGACGCAGCGCGGCGACGATCGTGACCGCCCAACCCGCCTGGCAGTTTCCGATCACACAGGGCTTTCCGTCCGCTTGCGGATGGCGGGCGATGACGGTTTCGAGAAAGCCGGCTTCGGCCAGTGCGATGTCCTCGATCGTCTGTCCAGGAACCGGATCCGGCAAGAAGCCGATGAAGTAGCAGGGATGGCCCGCTTTCAGCGCGACACCGATTTCACTGTCGGCCTTGAAGCCGCCAATGCCGGGGCCGTGGCCGGCCCGGGGGTCGACGACGACGAAGGGACGCTTGGTCGGATCGACCGTGACGCCCTCGGGCGGAACGATGCTGACCAGCGCATAGTTCACCGGCCGGGCGAGCGTGCGCCCATCGGTAACAAGCTGGGCCTCGAACTCCAGCACGTTCGGCGCGGTCTGCGTGCGATGTTCCTCGTATTGCGCGCCGCGCTGACGCATGACATCGAGAAAAAGGATCGAACGTTGCCAAGCATCGAGCGAAAAGGAATAGGCATCTGCGAAAGTCGGGATTGTCGGGCTCGTGGAATGCTTGGGCATGATGTCCACTCCTCGGTGCGATTGAAGGTCAGCCCCGTCGCCAAGGCCAATAGAGCAACGCAATTTGTCGCGCATTGACCTTAGTCAAATCGACTGGCGGCAGAGCGCGATATGAACTCGGCATGATGACCCAGGACCATCTGTCCGGGTCGCAGGAACATAACAGCGGAGTGTTACGGCGACTTGTCGCCCTTGCGAATTCCTCGCCTTCGACCCCGTTGAAGAAGCATCGTTTCGCTGGTGTTGAGTGATCTTTCGCAGTGCAGCATTGTCCAGAAATGGGGAGTGCGCAAGTCGGGCCTTGAAATTCAGGACACAGCTTGCCAATTGGGGCGAAACCCAAAGGAGTTGCCAGGCAATGAGCGAAACCGAAATGTCCGTAGAGAAACATGTCTTCGAAGCCGATGTGGCGCGACTGCTCCATTTGATGGTGCATTCGGTCTATTCCGACAAGAACGTCTTCCTCCGCGAACTGATTTCGAACGCGGCGGATGCCTGCGAGAAGCTGCGTTATGAGGCGATCGTCTCGCCGGAGCTTCTGGCGGGCGACCCGACCCCGCGCATCACCCTGACGCTGGACGAGGAAAACAACCGGCTCATCGTCGAGGACAACGGCATCGGCATGGGTCGCGACGAGCTTGTCGAAGCGCTCGGCAC
Organism: Ensifer sp. ENS08; assembly: GCF_014852195.1. Taxonomy (NCBI): domain Bacteria; kingdom Pseudomonadati; phylum Pseudomonadota; class Alphaproteobacteria; order Hyphomicrobiales; family Rhizobiaceae; genus Ensifer; species Ensifer sp. ENS08. Next base: position 168,199 of record NZ_JACVBF010000009.1, on the reverse strand, counting down.
CATCGCCCGCTCGGGCACACGCGCCTTCATGGAGCGCATTGAAGCCGCCCAGGGCAAGGAGGGCGCGCAGCTCATCGGCCAGTTCGGCGTCGGCTTCTATTCCGCCTTCATGGTCGCCGACAAGGTCGATGTGGTCTCGCGCCGCGCCGGCTCGGAGCACGCCTTCCTGTGGTCGTCCGACGGCAAGGGCAGCTACACCGTTTCCGCAGCCGAACTTGCGGACGCCCCGGCGCGCGGCACACGCATCACGCTGCACCTGATGGAAGACGCCAAGACCTACACGTCGCGCTGGACCGTCGAGCGCATCGTCAAGGACCAATCCGGCCACGTGCCGGTGCCTATCTCGATTCTCGAAAAGCCCGATGCCGAGCCTGTCCAGGTCGGGGACGGCACCGCGCTCTGGACCAAGCAGAAGAGCGAGATCAGCAAGGAAGACTATGCCGATTTCTACCGCGGCGTCGCCGGCCAGTATGACGACCCAGCGCTGACCGTGCATTTCCGCGCCGAAGGCCGCCATGAATATACGGCCCTTGCCTTCGTGCCCGGCTCCAAGCCATTCGATCTGTTCGACCCGGACCGCAAGGGCCGGATGAAGCTCTACGTCAAGCGCGTCTTCATCACCGACGAAGCGGAATTGCTGCCGCGTTACCTGCGTTTCGTGCGCGGCCTCGTCGACACGTCGGACCTACCGCTCAACGTTTCGCGCGAGATGATCCAGGAAAGCCCGCTGCTCGCCAGCATCCGCAAGGGCGTCACCAATCGCGTGCTGACGGCGATCGAGAAGCTTGCGGAAAACGAGACAGAGACCTTCGACAAGCTCTGGGAAAACTTCGGCAGCGTGCTGAAGGAAGGCATCTATGAGGATTACGAGCGCCGCGAGCAGCTGGTGGCGCTGTCGCGCTTCCGCACCACTACTTCGGATGCGAGCCAGCGCAGCCTTGCCGATTACGTCAAGGACATGAAGGACGGCCAGTCGGCGATCTATTACTTGACCGGTGACAACCTCGCCCAGCTCAAGGCCTCACCACAGCTCGAAGGTTTTCGCGCCCGCGGGATCGAGGTGTTGCTGTTGACCGATCCGGTCGACAGCTTCTGGGTGACATCCGCGCCCGATTTCGACGGAAAACCGTGGAAGTCGATCACGCAGGGTGCGGCCGATCTCAGCGCCATCGCCAAGGCCGAGGGGGCCAAGGAAGAAGCGCCGCAGGCCAGCCAGCTGGTCATCGACTTCGTCGCGTTCGCCAAGGAGACGCTCGGTGCGTCCGTCTCGGACGTGCGCACCTCCGACCGCCTGACGGAAAGCGCCGTTTGCCTGGTGGCACCCGAACACGGCCCCGACCGCCAGCTCGAAAAGATGCTGCAAGGTGCTGGCCGTCTCGACGACGCCCCCAAGCCGATCCTTGAGATCAACCCGAGCCACGCTCTGATCACCGCCATGGCCGCGAGCCCCGCCGGCGATACGGCGTTCCGCACGGACGCCGTCCAGCTCCTGCTCGACCAGGCGCGCGTGCTCGATGGCGACAAGCCGCAGGACCCACGCGGCTTCGCCGAACGGCTGTCGCGCGTCTTTGATCGCGCCCTCAAGGCTTAACAAGGAAGCCCTGGAAATCTCGCCGATTTCCAGGGCTTTCGCTATTTTCTTCAGGTCACGCCTCAACGAGACACTCAGCGTCTCACGTTGCGTTAATCGCTCTTCGACGCGTCCATCCCGATTTCGGCCAACACCTCGGCCGTATGCTCTCCAAGCCGCGGCACGCCACGCTCGAGCGCAAGCTCGGCGGCCGAAAACCGGATCGGCGTCCGGACCCCGGGCGACGTACCGGCAGCGGCCCCCGAATGCGGCGTATCCACCCGCATTTGCCGATGCTCGATCTGCGGATCGGCAAAGACGTCGGCAACGGTGTTGATCGGTCCGCCGGGCACGCCTGCATCTTCCAGCAACTTCAACAGCGTGTCGCGCTCGATCTTCGCGGTTTCGGCGGCGAGTTCCGGCGTCAACGTGTCCCGGTTCTGCACGCGAAGCGCGTTGGTCAGATAACGCTCGTCGGTCGCAAGATCCGAACGCCCGAGCAAGGTGCAGAACTTCACGAACTGCCGGTCGTTACCAACAGCGACGATCAGGTGACCGTCCGAAGTCGGGAAGACCTGATAGGGCGCGATGTTCGGGTGCGCATTGCCGAGCCGGCGCGGCGCCTTGCCCGAGACGAGGAAGTTGAGCGCCTGGTTGGCAAGCACGCCCGTCATGCAGTCGAGCAGCGCCATATCGATCTGCTGCCCCTCGCCGGTGCGCTCGCGCTGGGCAAGGGCTGCCTGCACGGCAATCACGCCGTAAAGACCGGTGAAGATATCGGCGAAGGCGACGCCGATTTTCTGTGGCTCGCGATCGGGCTCACCGGTCAGGTCCATGATGCCGCTCATGCCCTGGACGATGTAGTCGTAGCCGGCGCGGTGCGCATAGGGACCATCCTGGCCGAAGCCAGTGACCGAGCAGTAGATCAGCCGCGGATTGATCTTCTTCAGACTCTCGTAGTCGAGCCCGTATTTCGTAAGCCCGCCGACCTTGAAGTTCTCAAGCAGCACGTCCGACTGGGCGGCAAGGCGGCGCACGGCCTCCTGCCCCTCCTCGGTCGTGAAGTCGAGCACCACCGAGCGCTTGCCGCGGTTGCAGGCGTGGAAATAGGCGGCATCGAGCTTCTCGCCTTCCTCGCCCGCAACGAAGGGCGGGCCCCAGGTGCGGGTGTCGTCGCCGGCCGGGCTTTCCACCTTGATGACGTCGGCACCGAGATCGGCCAGCGTCTGGCCGATCCATGGGCCCGCCAGAATGCGGGCCAGTTCCAGGACACGAATGCCCTTCAGCGGCGTTTCCATGACGGCACCGCTCAGAAGAAGGCCTGAAGGCCGGTCTGGGCGCGACCGAGGATCAGCGCATGGACGTCATGCGTGCCCTCGTAGGTGTTGACGGTCTCGAGGTTCACCATGTGGCGCATGACCTGGTATTCCTCCGAGATGCCGTTGCCGCCGTGCATGTCGCGGGCCATGCGGGCGATGTCGAGCGCCTTGCCGCAATTGTTGCGCTTGACGATCGAGATCATTTCCGGGGCCATGCGGCCTTCGTCCATCAGGCGGCCGACGCGCAGCGACCCCTGCAGGCCGAGCGTGATCTCCGTCTGCATATCGGCCAGCTTCTTCTGGAAGAGCTGCGTCTGCGCCAGCGGCCGGTTGAACTGCTTGCGATCGAGACCGTACTGACGCGCCGCATGCCAGCAGAACTCGGCAGCGCCGAGCGCACCCCAGGAGATGCCGTAGCGGGCACGGTTAAGGCAGCCGAACGGGCCCTTGAGACCCTCGACGTTCGGCAGCAGCGCTTCTTCGCCGACCTCGACATTGTCCATGACGATTTCGCCGGTGATCGACGCCCGCAGCGACAGCTTGCCGGCGATCTTCGGGGCGGACAGACCCTTCATGCCCTTTTCGAGCACGAAACCGCGGATGGCGCCTCCATGCGCTTCCGACTTTGCCCAGACAACGAAGACATCGGCGATCGGTGCGTTAGAGATCCACATCTTCGAGCCGACGAGGCGGTAGCCGCTCTCGGTCTTGATCGCGCGCGTCTTCATGCCGGCCGGGTCAGAACCGGCGTCCGGCTCGGTCAGGCCGAAGCAGCCGATCCACTCGCCGCTGATGAGCTTCGGCAGGTACTTCTGCTTCTGCTCCTCAGAACCATAGGCATAGATCGGATAGATCACCAGCGACGACTGCACGCTCATCATCGAGCGGTAGCCCGAATCGACGCGCTCGACTTCGCGGGCAACGAGGCCGTAGGCAACGTAGGAAGCGCCGACGCCGCCATAGGTTTCGGAAACGGTGACGCCGAGCAGACCGAGCTCGCCCATTTCGCGGAAGATCTCCGGATCGGTCGATTCTTCGCGGTAGGCGTCGATGACGCGCGGCTGCAGCCGGTCCTGCGCATAGGCCCGCGCGGTGTCGCGGATCATACGCTCGTCCTCGGTCAACTGATCGTCGAGGAGGAACGGATCATCCCATTGAAATTGCGTCTTGCCGGCCATGTTTCTCTCCCATCGGATTATTCGGCTCACGTTATCGCAAGGGGTGCATGCCGTTTCAAACGAAATTGAGGCACCGCCTCATGCGTCCGGGGAATGGCCCCTCCCTCGCCATCGAGCAGCCCATGTTGCAAATTCGCTGGAATATGACGACAAGAACGGACGTCCTTCGCTCCGCTTCCCTCCTTGCAGAACAAAGGGCCAGTTCAACGCCAGAGATCAGAAGCAAGCCACGACCATGGCCAATGACCGCCTCGAACGCTTCGCCCACAATCTCGACTGGAATCTGCTGCGCACCTTCGTCGTGCTCGTCGAGGAAGGCAGCATCACGGCCGCCGCCAACCGGTTGCTCCTGCAACAGCCGGCCGTCAGCATGGCGTTGAAGCGGTTGGAGCAAACCGTCGGCCAGAAACTCATCGACCGGCGTCCCGGGCGTTTCAACCTGACCGACGCCGGTGCGCGCCTGCATGCGCAGTGCCGCGATATCTTCGCAGCCGTCATCCGCCTGCCGAATGTTCTTGAAACCGCCGGCGAGGAGATCACCGGCCATCTCAACATCCACTCGGTCAGCCACGCGCATAATCCCGCCTGGGACCGCAAGCTCGAAAGCTTCTTTCGCCTGCACCCCAAGGTCACGCTGTCGGTCACGGTCGCAACTACCGTGGATGTGTTGAGCGCCGTCGAGCGCAATGTTGCGACCATGGGCCTATGCGACGGCAACATTCCTGACTGGCTGAACAGGCGGTTTCACGTGCGCGAGCGCTATGCGCTCTATTGCGGCAGAAGCCATCCGCTTTTTGGGGTCGAAGGCGTCGACTTCAACGACCTCAGGGGCAATCCCTATATCGCTTTCATCGCCGACGTTTTGGGCGGCCAGCACATGAACTCGGTAACCGCCGTGCGCGCGATCGGGTCTTTTGGCCAGCAGGTCCGCGCCGTCTCCTGCAATGTCGAGGAGGTGATGCGGCTGATCGCCTCCAATGTCGGCATCGGCATGCTGCCGGATCACTTGGCATCGCCAGCCGTCGCGGCGGGCCAACTGTGGCAGCTGCCGCCCTATAGCGATCTGCCCAGCACCGATGTCTTCCGCATCTCCAATCCGAATGCGATCCTCAATCCGGCAGAGGCCGCATTTCTTGCCCATGTGGCCGATACGGAGCCGCTGGACCACTGCCTCGACGATCGGGCCGACCATCATCAGGATTGATAGCCACCTTTCCAGTTATAAATTTGAACACAGATGACGCCTTGCCTATGGTCCGGCCGACAACCAACGGAGGCGGGACATGCAAGACTACGACGTGGCGATCATTGGCGCTGGAATCGCCGGCCTGTCGCTTGCCTATTTCCTGGCACCGCATCGCTCCGTCGTGGTGATCGAGCGGGAAGAAGGGCTCGGCTATCACAGCACCGGCCGCTCGGCGGCAGAGTTCGTGCTGCGCTATAACGCGCCGGAGGTCTGTGCGCTGGCGGCGATATCCAAGGGCTTTTTCGATAATCCACCCGAAGGCTTCTCGGACGTCGCGCTGCTCAAGCAGCGCGGTGGCGTCATGATCGCCAATGCCGAGAAAGTTGCCCGGTTCGAAGAGGTGTTTGCCGCGGAGAGCCGTGCCAACGCCGAAATTGAACGGCTGACCGTCGACGAGGCGATCGCGCGTGTGCCGATCCTGCGCCGCGACTATGTGGCTGCGGCCTATTACGATCCGCAATTCTGGGACATCGAAGTCGAGAACCTGCTGCAGGGTTACGTCCGGGGCGCGCGTCGCCATGGCGCGGTAATTATCGAGCGCTCGGACGTGCTGGCGCCGCGCCGGAACGGCGACCGCTGGGTGCTGGCGACGAGTGCCGGCGAAGTCAGTGCAAAGACGATCGTCAATGCTGCCGGCGGCTGGGCCGATCCCGTCGCACAATCGTTCGGCGTCGCCCCCATCGGCATCGTGCCGCATCGCCGCACCGCAATCACCGTCGACCTGCCCGAAGGCATCGACGCGCTGACGCTGCCCGAAATCAACGAGATCGATGAAGACTTCTACATGAAGCCCGAAGGCGGGCGGCTGCTTTCCTCGCCCGCTGACGCAACGCCGTGCGAGCCGGCCGACGTCCAGCCGGAGGAGATCGACATCGCCTGGGCTGCGCACTACGTCGAGGAGGCAACGACCGTGCCGGTGCGCCGCATCTTCAAGAGCTGGGCCGGCATGCGCAGCTTCTCGCCGGACAAGCTTCCGGTGATCGGCTTTGCCCGCGAGCGACCGGATTTCTTCTGGCTCGCCGGCCAGGGCGGCTACGGCATCCTCACCTCACCGGCGCTCGGCGCATTCGCCGCAAGCCTCCTCGTCGGTGCACCAGCGCCCGAGGCCTTCGAAGCGATCGGCCTCGATGCCGCAAAGTTCAGCCCGGCTCGATTGGAACGCTAGCCCGAGCAGAGTTGGCCGCAGGCGAGGAAGGCCACGCCCAGCACGATACTGCGGGCCGCGACGGGGTCGAAATACGACTGTGACGAGGTCTTCGGCAACGCCGCGATCGATGAAGGCCTGCGCGCGCTCAGCCGAAGATACCCGGGCGCGAAGTTGCCCGCTCGCTCGCGCGCGGCCCCGTCTGGAGGGCCCGCGACGCAGCAGCCCGCGGCGAGATCAAGCGCGGTTCTCGGATTGCCAGGCAGGCCTGTCGCTAGGCAGCGGCGGCCTGGGGCTGATCCGCTGAACACGCGCCCCACTCCGGCGGCACGCTCGGTGACGCCGTCCGCACGACGAGGCGTTGATGCGGCCGGCAAAACCTGACACGAATACGCGCGGGAGGACGGTTCATGTATTACGCAATCTTGGCCTACCATACAGCAGGCGTCGTCGAATCCTGGACCGAGGAGGAGGACGCAGCGCTGATGTCCGACCTGCTTGAAGTTCATGACCGGTTCGTCCAGCAGAAGGCCTTTGGCCCGGCCGCACGGCTCGGGCCTACAGAAGGTGCTGTGACGCTGAGGGGCAAGGGCGAAGGCATTGTCACCGATGGCCCCTTCGCCGAAACCAAGGAGCAATTGCTCGGCCTCTACGTCGTCGACTTCCCGGCCATCGACGCGGCAGTTGACGCCGCGCGCGAATTGCGCCGCTCCAATCCGACCGCGATCTACGAGATCCGGCCGATTGCGCTCTATGTTCCCGGCGCGACGCTGGACCCCGGTCCACAGAGCTAGCGACTGCGCCGCGACGGCGGCTCCGACCACAGATATCCGCTCGATGTTGATGCGCCCCCCTTGAAGTTGACGGGGAGCGCAGGCGCCTGCGCGAAGCCATTCAAATTTTGTTAACCAAACATGCGGGGCTGTGAACTGTAACAGAACTTACAACAAACTGACATTCCGGCTTCATGAAGCGCCGATATGGCAGGGTCATACCGATGACCGGTCTCCCCGGAAGAGGACCTGCTAGACATGTTTCAGTTGAAGAATGTAACCCGCCAGTTCGGCAAGAAGACAGCCGTGAGTTCGGTTACCTTCGACATACCGCAAGGCCAGATGGTCGGCGTGATCGGCCGCTCGGGCGCCGGCAAGTCGACGCTTCTGCGTATGATCAACCGCCTCGTCGATCTGTCATCCGGCTCGATCGTCTTCGACGGCACGGAAGTTTCGTCGCTGCGCGGTGCTGCCCTTCGCACCTGGCAGCGCGACTGCGCGATGATCTTCCAGCAGTTCAACCTGGTGCCGCGCCTCGACGTGCTCACCAACGTGCTGCTCGGGCGTCTCAACCACCGCTCGACCGTTTTGAGCATCCTCAACATGTTTACCCGTGAAGAACGCATCATGGCGATCGGCGCACTTGAGCGCCTCGGCATCGAGCAGACCGCGCTCCAGCCGGCCGGCACGCTTTCCGGCGGCCAGCAGCAGCGCGTCGCGATCGCCCGCGCGCTGATGCAGCAGCCGAAGGTTCTGCTTGCCGACGAGCCGATCGCCTCGCTCGACCCGCTGAACGCCAAGATCGTCATGGATGCGCTGCGCGATATCAACGAGCGCGATGGCATCACGGTGATCACCAACCTCCACACGCTCGATACCGCCCGCAACTATTGCGAACGCATCATCGGCATGGCGCATGGCCGCGTCGTCTTCGACGGCCAACCCAAGGATCTGACCGCGGCAGCGGTTGCCGAGATCTACGGCGCCGACACAGGCATCGAGGAATCGATGACCTCCACCAGCATCAACATTCCGGCGGCAGTACCGCAGGAAGAAACGGCATCGGCCGGCCTCAAGCCGCTGGCACTGGCCGGCATCTGACGCCCGCCATGATCGAAAGCCCGCGTCAAGGGCACCTCTTTGAAACCCAATAGGATCCGGCCAAGCCGGACACGGGAGAACCTTATGCTGAAGAAAGCTCTTCTGGGCGCCGTAGCGCTCCTCGCCCTCGTCGGCCACGCCCAGGCTGAAGACCTGAAGGAATTCCGCATCGGCATCCTCGGCGGCGAAAACGAAGCCGACCGCCTGCGCAACTTCCAGTGCCTGGTCGACAAGCTGCCGGCCGCCATTGGCGTCGAGAAGGTCTCGCTGTTCCCGGCCGCCGACTATGACGGCGTCATCCAGGGCCTGCTCGGCGGCACGCTCGACTACGCCGAACTCGGCGCTTCCGGCTACGCCAAGATCTACCTCGCCAAGGCTGACGCCGTCGAGCCGATCCTGACGACCGTTCAGACCGACGGTTCGACCGGCTACCACTCGATCATGGTTGCCCGCAAGGATTCCGGCATCACCAAGATCGAAGACCTGAAGGGCAAGAAGCTCGGCTTCGCCGACCCGGACTCGACCTCGGGCTACCTCGTCCCGCTCGTCACGCTCCCGGAAGCGATCGGCGCCCCGGTCAAGGAATTCTTCGGTGAAACCGGCTTCGGCGGCGGTCACGAAAACCTCGTTCTCGAAGTCGTCAAGGGCACCTTCGATGCCGGCACGACCTTCGGCTCGGGCGTCGGCGAATTCAAGGACGGCTACACCTCGGGCAACCTGAAGAAGATGGTCGACAAGGGCATCCTCGACATGAACGACCTGGTCGAGCTCTGGAAGTCGCCGCTGATCCCGAACGGCCCGATCGTCGTGCGCAACACGATGAACGACGACATGAAGGCGAAGTTCAAGCAGTTCATGCTGGACCTGCCGAAGACCGACGCGGCCTGCTTCTCGGCCATCCAGGGCGGTGACTTCACCGGCTACACCGAAGTCAACGCCGACTTCTACAAGCCGATCATCGACGCCCGCAAGGCGACGATCGGCGGCTGATAGACCCGCACCACTCGGGAACGCTGGCCGCCCAAACGGCCAGCGTTTCACTGTTTGAAGGGGTGCTTTCGCATCCTTCGCCGCATTGTTTTCACGCATTTTCGGGGCGGAAAACCGCTTCGCACTTTACCTGGAAATGCTCAAGAGGCCGGCGAAAGCCGGAACGGTCATGGCAACTTCCCTGCTCCCGCGACATCTGAGCGACAACGGCGCCGTCATCGAGCGTCACTGGCAGGAACTCAGTTCCCGCCGCCGGCTCTATTCCTGGCTTGGCTTCGGCGTTCTCCTCCTGGCGCTATCGGGCTCGCTCTGGTTCGCCAACGATTCCAATGCCGGCAAGTTCTTCGACCGTTTGCCGCATTTCTTCGATTTCGTCGGCGATCTCGCGCCGCGCGACGGGCTAGAAATTTTCCGCGCCATGTTCGACCTGCCCTCGCCCTATGACGATGGCAGCTTCAAGTACAACTACCCCGAGGGCCGGCTGTACCTGACCGAAAGCTTCTACATCCCCGAATACGTGCACAAGATGCTGGAGACCGTGAACATCGCGATCTTTTCGACGGTGATCGGTACGGCCTTCGGCTTCGTGCTCTGCTTCCTTGCCGCGCGCAACCTGATGCCCAATCCGTGGATCCGCGGCATCGTTCGCCGCATCATGGAAGTTCTCCGGGCCTTTCCGGAGGTGGTGATCGCCGGCTTCTTCCTCGCGATCCTCTCGCTCGGCCCCATTCCGGCGATCGCCGCTGTCTCGATCCACACGATCGGCGCGCTCGGCAAGCTCTTTTATGAAGTGGTCGAAAACGCCGACATGAAGCCGGACGAGGGCCTGCGGGCTGCCGGCGGCAACTGGATCGAGCGCGTCTGGTTTGGCATGGTGCCGCAGGTGCTGCCCAATTTCACCAGCTATTTCCTGCTGCGCCTCGAGATCAACGTGCGCGCCTCGACGATCATCGGCGCCGTCGGTGGCGGCGGCATCGGCGAATTGCTGCGCCTTTCGATCGGCCAGGGACACCAGGCCAAGACCCTTGCAATCGTCCTCCTGCTGTTTGCGACCATTTTTGCCGTCGACCAGTTTTCCGCCTGGCTTCGCCGCCGCCTCGTTGGCGAGCAGGCCTTCCAGCTTGCCCAGTAGGTGCGTACCATGACCACGACCACACGATTGAACCCGATGGAAATGGACGCGATCGCGAGCCGCCATCCCGACCTCCTCAAATCCTCGACCTCCAGCCGCGTGCGCACCGCAGCCATCGCCGGCGGCGTCGTCGCCTACCTCATCTTCAGCTGGTGGTTCTTCTCGATCGGCCACGTGCTCGGCAATGCCAACTGGGGCATCGCTGGCACCTACCTCGCCGACTGGGTTTCCTATGAGGTACGCCCGGAAATCCACGTCGCCCCCGACCGTACGATGCGTCTCAACTATCAGCGCAATTCGCCGCTCGGGCCCAATCCCAATCCGGATTGGGTGGAGCTCGACAGGCAGACGGTGACGCGCCAGGTCGAGATACCGGCCTCCACCGCGCAGGCGGTCAAGCCGAAGGCAAGCTCGTCGTTCAGCTTCATGGCGCCCGGCTCCGCGCTCGGTGGCACAGCCGCTGCCGAAACGCAGAACCGTATCGAAACCCGGACGGAAGACGTGCTGACGCGCGTCGTCGTAACCTACGACCGCTCGACCAGGATCGAGATCGCCGATGGCCTGGTGAAGGCTACCCATGGCGGTGACACGTTTGTGATGACCGTAGACGGCGTCGACACGGTGAGGCCGCAGGGCCAACTGCCCGCCTGGGCGACACAGAAGCGGCCAGGCGAAAAGATCGTGCTTGCCTTTGGCGCCACCGGGTGGGCTGAAGTGGAAGGCGACGAGGTTTCCGTCCGCAACCGCTTCTTCGGTTGGGCGAACTTCCTGTTCGACACCAACTCGCCCTTCTTCGGCAAAAGCTATGGCGAGGTCGTCGCGCTCATCACATCCGGCGAACAGATCGACCCGACGCGTTCGAACCTTTCGCTCGCCTGGAACAACATCCTCTATAACGCCGAATGGCAGCATCTGGACGTCTGGACGAAGCTGTTGCAGACGGTTGTCATGGCTTTCGTCGGCACGCTCTTTGCGTCGCTGATCGCCTTCCCGCTCTGCTTCCTTGCCGCCAGAAACATCACGCCGAGCTTCCTGACCAACCAGGTGGTCAAGCGCTTCTTCGACTTCCTGCGGTCGGTGGACATGTTCATCTGGGCACTGTTCTTCACCCGCGCCTTCGGCCCCGGACCGCTTGCCGGCATCTCCGCGATCTTCTTCACCGACACCGGTACGCTCGGCAAACTCTATTCCGAGGCGCTGGAAAACATCGATGACAAGCAGCGCGAGGGCGTGAAGTCGGTCGGAGCGACGCCGCTTGCCGTGCAGCGCTTCGGCGTGCTTCCGCAGGTGCTGCCGGTTTTTGCCAGCCAGGCGCTCTACTTCTGGGAATCGAACACTCGCTCGGCGACGATCATCGGCGCCGTCGGCGCCGGCGGTATCGGCCTCAAACTCTGGGAAGCGATGCGTACCAATTCCGATTGGGAAAATGTCGCCTATATGGTGCTTCTGATCTTGCTGGTTGTCTTTATTTTCGACAGCATCTCGAACGCGTGCCGTTCGCGCCTGATGGGCAGCAAGGCACATTGACGACAGCCAAGCATTTGCGTGTCCGCCATCATGATGTTGTCATGGAAATCGGCTAGCTGCGCATCGCATCCCGCAAACAATCGATCCGCCGCCCGGCGGACCGGTCGCTACAAGAAAGTGAAGACCGTGCGTTATGCCATCTATTTCGCGCCGCCGGCGGACGACCGGCTGTCGCAGGTCGCGTCCCGTTGGCTGGGGCGCGACGCCTTTACCGGTGAGGACCTCACGCTTCCGACGATCGCCGGGATTGACGAAGAGACGCAACGCACATTGACGGCTGACCCGCGGCGCTACGGTTTCCACGGTACGCTGAAGGCTCCCTTCGAGCTTGCCGAAGGCCGGGACGAAGACGAGCTCCTAAGTATTTTCGAGTGCTTTGCCGCCGACCTCGACCCGTTCGAGATCCCCGAAATCGTGCTGCACCAGTTGGGCCCGTTCTTCGCACTCGTGCCGTCCGCGCCTTGCGTCGACCTGCTGGATTTGGCCGAAGACGCCGTTCACCGCTTCGACCCGTTCCGCGCGCCGCTGTCGGACGCCGACTTTGCCCGCCGCAAGCCAAACAGCCTGCCTGAGCGCCAGAGGCGCTACCTCAAAGAATGGGGCTATCCCTATGTTTTCGAAGAGTTCCAGTTCCACCTGACCTTGACTGGCCCGGTGCCCACGGAAACCAGCGGCGTGATGCGTACCGCGCTCGAAACCACCTTTGCCGAGCATATCGGCAAGCCACTTCACGTCACGTCAGTCGCGCTCTTCGTCGAACCGGAGCGCGGCGCACCCTTTACTGTCCGCTCCCTGCTGCCGCTCGGCAGCGACACCCAACGAAAGATCGCATGAGATGAGCAAAGAACAGGTTTTGACCAACGCCCGCATCGTCCTCGAGGATAGTATCCTCGACGGTTCGGTGCTGATCCGCGACGGCAAGATTGCCGACATTTCCGAGGGCACGGTTGCCAGCGGCGAGGACTTTGAAGGCGACTATCTGATCCCCGGCCTCATCGAGCTGCACACCGACCACCTCGAAGCCCACTACTCGCCGCGCCCGGGCGTGCGCTGGCTGAAGATCGCGGCAATCCAGGCCCATGACGCACAGGTGGTCACCTCCGGCATCACCACGGTCTTCGACTGCCTGCGTCTCGGCTCCGACGAGGATGGCGGCTTCCAGAAGGGCGAGATGCGCAGCATGGCCGACGCGCTGGCCCAGGCCAAGGAAGAGGGTCGCCTTCGCGCCGATCACCTGATCCACCTGCGCTGCGAAGTTTCAACGTCCGACGTGCTCGATCACTACGAGGACTTCCAGAACGATCCGCAGGTCAAGCTCGTCTCGCTGATGGACCATGCGCCGGGCCAGCGCCAGTTCCAGACGATGGACCAGTACACGCTCTACTACAAAGCCAAGCGCGGCTTCTCGGACGAAGAATTCGCGCGCTTCGTCGAGCGGCAGCAGGCGTTGTCGGCCAAGTATGCCGGTCCGCACCGCACCGCGCTCGCCGAGGCCTGTGCGGCCCGCGGCATCACGATCGCCAGCCATGACGACGCGACCGTCGACCACGTCGAGGAATCGATCGGCTTCGGCATCAAGCTTGCGGAGTTCCCGACGAGCTTCGAGGCCGCCGAGGCGTCGCACCGCGCGGGCCTCAGCGTTCTGATGGGCGCGCCGAACATCGTGCGCGGCAAGTCGCACTCCGGCAACATCGCCGCCCGCGATCTCGCCGAGCGCGGCGTGCTCGACGTGCTGTCGTCGGACTATGTGCCCTTCAGTCTGATCCACGCCCCCTTCGTGCTCTCCGACGAACTCGACGCCGTCGACCTGCCAAAGGCAATCGCCATGGTGACGTCGACGCCGGCGCGTACCGTCGGTCTCGATGACCGCGGCCGCATCGGCGTCGGCCTTCGCGCCGATATCGCTCGCGTCCATCGCAAGGAAGGCATCCCGGTCGTGCGCTCCGTCTGGCGCGAAGGACGGCGTGTCGCATGAGCGCGAACAACCAGGGCGGCGCGCTTGTCGTCGTCGTTGGACCAAGCGGCGCCGGCAAGGACAGCGTCATGGGCTTTGCCGCCCGGCATTTTGCGGATTGTCATGACGTGCATTTCGTCCGCCGCGTCATCACCCGTCCGTCGGATGCCGGCAGTGAGGTGCATGAAAGCGTCTCGGAAGACGAGTTCGTCGAGATGCAGAAGGACGGCGCCTTCGCCGTTTTCTGGGATGCGCATGGGCTGAAATACGGCATCCCCGCCGTCGTGCTCAGGAATGTCAGGGACGGCATGACGGCGATCGTCAATGGCAGCCGTGGTGCCCTGCCGGCGTTCCGCGAAGCCTTCGGCGAGATCGCCGTCGTCGTTGTTACAGCCGAGACGCCGGTGCTTGCAAAGCGGCTTGCCGAACGCGGCCGCGAAAGTGAAGAGGAAGTTTTGCGGCGCCTCAGCCGCCAGGCTCCTGACGTGACCTCAGGCCCGGATGTCAGCGTGATCGACAACAGCGGTCGCCTCGACATTGCCGGAAATCGCTTCGTCGAGGTGGTTGAACGGCTGCGCACTAAGGCGGATCACCCGGTTTAGCGTGATCTGTTTTCGCGGCCCGGCAGGGTTCCGGGTCGCGGGCACGCGTCGCGATCCCCATTCCAAGGACACAGACAAAGGTTCCGAACCTCAGGGCTCGGGGCCTTTTCTTTTTGCCTGCCGTGTTGACGAACCCGGGGGGAGAAATTCTGGAGAAATCAGAGTTCTACGGCCATCTCCTCAAAGCCCCCGCTCTGTTTCACTCGGCCGATCACCCTTTCCTTTTCCGCAGGCTCCATAAATTTCCCCTTGTGGAGCGGATTAATATGTATATACATTATATTCAGTGGAGGCGACCTAATGAAAGAACTCTCGACCCGCAGGCAGACATCCGGCATCTGGCGCAATGTGCGTCTCTTGACGCTTGGCGAAACCGTTGACGGTCTTGGCCCCGTCGAGAATGCGGCCGTTGCGGTCGTCGATGGGCGTATCGCCTATGCCGGGCCGGAGAACGGACTGCCTGCCGACCTCGCACGCAGCCTCGAAGCGACGGACTACGAGGGCCGCGTAGTGACGCCCGCTCTCATCGACTGCCACACCCATCTCGTTCATGGCGGCAACCGCGCCCGCGAATTCCAGATGCGCCTCGAAGGCGCCACCTATGAAGAGATTGCGCGCGCCGGTGGCGGCATCGTTTCCTCGGTCAAGGCGACCAATGCGATGACCGTCGACCAGCTTGTCGAAAGCGCCCTGCCGCGGCTCGACACGCTTCTTGCCGAAGGCGTCTCGACCGTCGAAATCAAATCCGGCTACGGACTGAACGTCACGGCCGAGCTCAACATGCTGCGGGCCGCCCGCAAACTCGAAACGCTGCGGCCAGTGCGCGTTGTGACGAGCTATCTCGCCGCACACGCAACGCCTGTGGACTACAAGGGCCGCAACGATGACTACGTCACCGATGTCGTGCTGCCCGGCCTCGACGCCGCCCATGCCGAAGGCCTGGTCGATGCGGTCGACGGTTTCTGCGAGGGCATCGCGTTTTCGACTGCCGAGATCGCCCGCGTCTTTGACCGCGCCAAGGCACTCGGCCTGCCGGTCAAGCTGCACGCAGAACAGCTCTCCAACCTTGGCGGCGCAAAGCTCGCGGCCTCCTACGGCGCGCTTTCGGCCGACCACCTCGAATATCTCGACGCCGAAGGGGCTGCGGCCCTGGCCAAATCAGGTACGGTCGCCGTGCTTTTGCCCGGCGCCTTCTATGCGCTGCGCGAAGAGCGCCTGCCGCCGGTCCAGGCTTTGCGTGATGCCGGCGCGCGTATCGCGATCGCCACCGACTGCAATCCCGGCACCTCGCCGCTGACCTCGCTGCTTCTCACCATGAACATGTCGGCGACGTTCTTCCGGCTGACGGTTGCCGAATGCCTTGCCGGTGCGACGCGCGAAGCCGCCCGCGCGCTTGGCCTACTGGCCGAAACCGGCACGATCGAAGTCGGAAAATCCGCCGATCTGGCAATCTGGAACATCGAGGATCCGGCCGAGCTCGTCTACCGCATCGGCTTCAATCCGCTTCATGAACGCATCTTTAGAGGGCAAAGGATCGGTCAATGACCATCACTCTACACCCGGGCTCCGTGCCCCTCCGCGATCTCGAAACCATTTACTGGACCGGCGAGCCGGCCCGCCTCGATCCGTCCTTTGACGCCGGCATCAACAAGGCTGCCGCCCGCATTGCCGAGATCGTCGCCGGTAACGCGCCGGTCTACGGCATCAACACCGGCTTCGGCAAACTCGCCTCGATCAAGATCGACAGCGCCGACGTTGCAACGCTGCAGCGCAACCTGATCCTGTCACATTGCTGCGGCGTCGGCGAGCCGCTCGCCGAGAACGTCGTTCGCCTCATCCTGTCGCTGAAGCTCGTCTCGCTCGGTCGCGGCGCCTCCGGCGTCCGCCTCGAACTCGTGCGGCTGATCGAAGCCATGCTCGAAAAGGGCGTCATCCCTGTCATTCCCGAAAAGGGCTCGGTCGGCGCCTCCGGCGACCTCGCCCCGCTCGCCCATATGGCCGCAGTCATGATGGGCCACGGCGAAGCTTATTTCGAAGGCCGTCGCATGTCCGGCGGCGAAGCGCTGTCCGCCGCCGGCCTCAAACCGGTGGTGCTGGCGGCCAAGGAAGGCCTTGCGCTGATCAACGGCACCCAGACGTCGACGGCGCTGGCACTCGCCGGTCTCTTCCGCGCCCATCGTGCCGCACAGGCGGCACTCATCACCGGGGCCATGTCGACCGATGCGGCCATGGGCTCGTCAGCGCCCTTCCATCCGGATATCCATACGTTGCGCGGTCATCGCGGCCAGATCGATACGGCCGCGGCTCTCCGCGCGCTGCTTGCCGGTTCGGCAATCCGCGAAAGCCACATCGAAGGCGATGAGCGCGTGCAGGATCCCTATTGCATCCGCTGCCAGCCGCAGGTCGACGGCGCCTGCCTCGATCTGCTGCGCTCGGTCGCCCGCGTGCTTGAAACCGAAGCCAACGCCGTCACCGACAACCCGCTCGTTCTTTCTGACAACTCGGTCGTCTCCGGCGGCAACTTCCACGCCGAGCCGGTTGCCTTTGCCGCCGACCAGATCGCCCTTGCCGTCTGCGAGATCGGCGCGATCTCGCAGCGCCGCATCGCGCTGCTCGTAGACCCGGCTCTCTCCTACGGCCTGCCGGCCTTCCTCGCCAAGAAGCCGGGCCTGAACTCTGGTCTGATGATCGCGGAAGTCACCTCGGCGGCGCTGATGTCGGAGAACAAGCAGCTCTCGCATCCGGCGTCTGTCGACTCGACGCCGACGTCGGCGAACCAGGAAGACCACGTTTCCATGGCCTGCCACGGCGCGCGCCGCCTGCTGCAGATGACCGAGAACCTGTTCTCAATCGTCGGCATCGAAGCACTGACCGCCGTCCAAGGCGTCGAATTCCGCGCGCCGCTCGCCACGAGCCCTGAATTGCAGAAGGCCGCTGCCGCCCTTCGCGCCGTCTCGCCGACGATCGAAGAGGACCGCTACATGGCCAACGACCTCAAGGCCGCCGGCGACCTCATCGCCTCGGGCCGTCTGAACGCCGCCGTCTCCGCCGGCATCCTGCCAAGCCTGGAGGCCTGAAATGGCGGTCGTCGAAGTCAGACAAGGCAACTCGCCGGTCATTCTCGGCTTTCCGCATACCGGCACCGACGTGCCGGCTGCGATCTGGGATCGGCTGAACAATAACGGTCGCATCCTCGCCGATGCCGACTGGCATATCCATCAACTTTATGATGGCCTGCTGCCGGAGGTGACCGTCGTTCGCGCCACCTTCCACCGCTACGTGATCGACGCCAACCGCGATCCCGAGGGCGTCAGCCTCTATCCCGGCCAGAACACGACCGGATTGATCCCGGAAACGGATTTCGACGGCAAGCCGATCTGGAAGGACGGAGAGGCACCGACCGAAGCGGATATCGCCGAACGGCTCCGGTCATTCCATGCGCCCTATCACGCGGCCCTTGCCGCCGAGATCGAGCGGGTCAAGGCGATCCATGGCGTGGTCGTGCTTTATGACTGCCACTCGATCCGCTCGCGCATTCCGTTCCTGTTCGAAGGCAAGCTGCCGGATCTCAACATCGGCACCGACATGGGCAAGACCTGCGCGCCTGACATCGAGAAGGCGACGGCCGAAATCGCTGCCGCTGCGGAAGGTTACAGCAGCATTCTCAACGGCCGCTTCAAGGGCGGCTGGACGACCCGCCACTATGGCCGCCCGGAAACCGGCGTGCATGCCATCCAGATGGAGCTCGCGCAATCGACCCATCTCGCCGCCGAAGAGCTGCCTTTCGCGCTCGACGCCACACGATCCGCCCTGTTGCGAAAGCCGCTGGGTGCGATCCTGAACCGCATCGAAACCATCGCATTTGACCTCAAGACACTGACAGGGAGCGAGGCATGACCATCAACAATCCGCGCCACAATATTCGCGACGTGCGCGCCCCTCTGGGCACCACGCTCAATGCCAAGAGCTGGCTGACCGAAGCGCCGCTGCGCATGCTGATGAACAATCTGGACCCGAACGTCGCGGAAAACCCGCACGAGCTGGTCGTCTACGGCGGCATCGGTCGTGCCGCCCGCACGTGGGCCGATTTCGACAAGATCGTAGAGACGCTGAAGGACCTCAACGACGACGAAACCTTGATGGTGCAGTCGGGCAAGCCGGTCGGCGTGTTCCGCACCCACAAGGATGCGCCCCGCGTTCTCATCGCCAACTCCAACCTCGTGCCGCACTGGGCGACCTGGGATCACTTCAACGAGCTGGATAAGAAGGGTCTCGCCATGTACGGCCAGATGACCGCCGGCTCGTGGATCTATATCGGCACGCAAGGCATCGTTCAGGGCACCTACGAAACCTTCGTCGAAGCCGGTCGTCAGCACTATGGCGACAACCTTAAGGGCAAGTGGGTGCTGACCGGCGGCCTCGGCGGCATGGGTGGCGCCCAGCCGCTCGCCGCCGTCATGGCAGGCGCTTCGTGCCTGGCCGTCGAATGCAACCCGGACTCGATCGATTTCCGCCTGCGCACCCGCTACCTCGACGAAAAGGCCGAGACGCTGGACGAAGCGATGGAGATGATCGCCCGCTGGACGAAGAACGGCGAAGCCAAGTCCGTCGGCCTGCTCGGCAACACCGCCGAAATCCTGCCGGAGATGGTCCGTCGCGGCATCCGCCCGGACATGGTCACCGACCAGACCTCTGCGCACGACCCGGTCAACGGTTACCTGCCGAAGGGCTGGACCATGGGCCAGTGGAAGGAAAAGCGCGTCAGCGATCCGAAGGCCGTCGAAAAGGCCGCGCGCGCCTCGATGCGCGACCACGTCGAAGCGATGATCGCCTTCCAGGACATGGGCATCCCGACCTTCGACTACGGCAACAACATCCGCCAGATGGCCAAGGAAGAAGGCCTCGAAAACGCCTTTGCCTTCCCGGGCTTCGTTCCGGCCTATATCCGCCCGCTCTTTTGCCGCGGCGTTGGCCCGTTCCGCTGGGCGGCCCTGTCCGGCGATCCGGAAGACATCTACAAGACCGACGCCAAGGTCAAGGAACTGCTGCCCGACAACAAGCACCTGCACAACTGGCTGGACATGGCACGTGAGCGCATCGCCTTCCAGGGCCTGCCGGCGCGCATCTGCTGGGTCGGACTCGGCGATCGCCACCGCCTCGGCCTCGCCTTCAACGAAATGGTCAAGAACGGCGAACTGAAGGCGCCGGTCGTCATCGGCCGCGACCACCTCGATTCCGGCTCGGTCGCCTCGCCGAACCGCGAGACCGAAGCGATGAAGGACGGCTCGGACGCTGTTTCGGACTGGCCGCTGCTCAACGCCCTGCTCAACACCGCATCGGGCGCCACCTGGGTGTCGCTGCACCACGGCGGCGGCGTCGGAATGGGCTTCTCGCAGCATTCGGGCGTCGTCATCTGCGCCGATGGTACCGACGATGCGGCCAAGCGCCTCGAACGCGTGCTCTGGAACGACCCGGCAACCGGCGTCATGCGCCATGCCGATGCGGGCTACGACATTGCGCTCGATTGCGCCAAGGAAAAGGGCCTGCGCCTGCCGGGCATTCTCGGCAACTGATCCGCTCTCGACCGACATACTCACGGACGTACTGATTGGGGCGCCGAAAGGCGCCCCAATCACTTTTTGATGAGACTAGCGTCAGGACTGCGTCTTCCTCGCTCCGGCGCCTTGCAGCTGTTGATAGCAATGCTAGAAAAATCGAGATGCCATCGCATTGCTGGCGACGCGTTGCAGAACATCTCTGTTCGCTCACGCGAGCGCTGGTTTTTTATGAGAAGGCTTCATGCGCTAGGGCGGGTACGGGAGAAGAACCATTAGACATCTTATGTTTGCCACCGGGCTTCTTGCGAGCGTCTTTGTTGCCTCGTCTGCGGTCGCTCAAAACGTGAGTTTCTTCGGCCCTGTTCGCAATGGAGAACGGCACTTTACCGCCTTCCCGGAATTTATCGGCGTCGGAATGAGCCAAGGGGAGACCAAGAAGAGGGACGTGGTCTTCTCGACAATTCAAATGATCGCCATGGCCGCCGGAATTGAGACCAAGGCCCAACCGGGCCTCGGAAGAAACACCATCGGCGTGATCTTCAGAAAGGACGTCGTCAAGAATGGCCGGGTCGACGTCAGCAAAATTGAAGATTTCGGCTTCGACCCCTACTACGAGCGGTTGCTGAACGATACTGCAGCAACTGGCGTACCAAATTGCGCTTCCGCCGTGAACTATTCCGCGGAAGGGCGATTTGACCGCGCTGTCATCGTTGCAAACAGCGATGTCCCCGATCAGGAATTGGCGACCTGCGTGGCGCAGGCCCAGGCGCACGCTTTGGGGATAGCCACGTTTACCTCCAGCAAGACCGACTTTTCGCGCTTCTTCGCGAGGATCATGATCCTCGCCGATCAAAAGAAGAGATGTCTCCAGGACAACCAGACAAAGTTCACCTGCAGTTTTGTCGATGAGCCCTGGGACTAATTCACGAGCGGCGGACTGTTTTCTTCCCTGTTTTATCGCCGTCGAGCGCGAGCAGCAGCACCAGCCCGGCAAGGCCTGCGGCGCCGCCAAGCAGCGCCGTGCCCGAATAGTCGCTGATCCGCGTGCCGAGCGCAAAAAGCCCGGCGCAAAGGCCGCCGCTCAGGAAGAGGTTCACGGCGAGCAATGAGCTTCCGAGGCCCGGGCGGTCGGCAATCAGGTCCTGGAGGTAGCTGATCGGGATCGTGATCAACGCGGCGGCACCAAAGGCACTGATCACGGTGAGCGCGTAGATCTGCCAGGTCGCCGTCGAGAAGCCGAGCAGCACCATGTAGCCGATGTAGATCGCGGTTCCGAGCGCCAGCGCCTTGAATGGAACAAGGCTCAGCTGGATGCGCGCCCAGACGAAGATGAACACGACTTCGAGGAAAGCGACGATCCCAACGATGATGCCGATATCGGTGACGCTGCCGCCGATCTCGTCGGTCATGATCAGGGGCAGCACGGCGGCGTTGACGTGCAGCGACGAGGTGATGATCGCAACGGCGATGACGCGCAGGAAAATCCCCGGCGCCAGGATCTCCCGAAAAGACGTCCAGTAAGAAAGCCGCTTGCCGAGCGATGCGTCGGCCCCATTTTCGTTGGGCAGTTTAAAATAGACGATCAGCAGATTGGCGAGGCAGCCGAGACAGGCGAGCAGATAGGCCGGCAGCATGCTGTCGCCGCCGGCGAGTGCAAAGCCGACCAGTCCTGGCACCAGAACCCAGGACACTGATATGGCCGCGCGGGCGCCCGTCGTGAGCGAGGCAGCGTCATGGCCGCTCATCCGCCGGGCGATGCTGCGCACATTGGCAAAGAGCAGCGTGTAGACCGCGCCGTAGATCGGCAACAGCAACAAGACGCTAACGACGAAGCTCATCTGATGCGGGAGCACATAGACGATGCCGTAGCCGACAACGCCGAAAAAGATCGCCGTCGACATCAGCAGCCGGCAGTTGCCGACGCGATCGGCCAGAATGCCGATCGAAACACTGACGATGACGTTCACCGTCGAGGCAAGCAGGATCAGCAGCGAATAGACGGCATCGCTGAGCCCCAGCTCGTTGATGCCGACGACGGACTGGTAGGGCGAGGTGGCCGCACCGGCAAACCCGAACAGGAAGATTGCCAGCATGCTGATCCGCATGGCCGGGTTGCGCATGGCGCTGAGAATGGTGGAGGTCATGCTAGAATGTGTCCGCGAAGCGGGTGGAGGATATCGCACAATCGCTTAAATTGTGATCGATTTAAGGACGGTGTTATGCGGAAGGCTAAGGCGTTTCAGCGCCCATGCGCGTCGAACGACGCGCGGTGCTTTGAGGGAAGCCCCTACCCGAAACTCGGGTAGGAAATGTGCGAAGCATGTCTCAGGCGCCGCTCGACCAACGCGCCGAAAAGCGGGCGACGGGTTCAAAGGAAAAGTCCTGATCGAAGGGGTAGGCCGGCCGCTGACGGCGGAGGCTCGCGAGCCCTTGGATGTCCTGATTGACGACCCCTTCGGTCAGGGCCATCAGGTTGGGGTTGGCGATCGGCGCCAGTTCGGGCGACAGGTAGCCCGATTTGACGACGAGCAGCCGCACCGCCTCAGGGTCGAGGCCCAGCCGCCGGAAGTCCTCGATGTTGTGGTAGGGCCTGCGCCGTGCCGCGATAACGACATCGATCGCGCCGACCCGCACCACCGCCTGCCGCTCTTTCGCAGGCCCGGGATCATCCAGCGTGACGACCTCGGCCAGCATCTCCGCACGGGGGCTTGCCGGATCGAGGCTGCCGCCGATCTTGAGCATCAACGTTTCGCCGACCCCAGCGGCAAAGCAGGCTTCGACCGCCGGCAGGTCCGTGATGCCGGCGATCAACGCGCCCCGCCAGCCGCGGGCGAGCAGCGCCTTCAGCACGTCTGCGCGATCACCAACGCCGCCGCCGGTCGGGTTGTCGCCGGAGTCCGCAAGAATGATCGGCGTCGTCGTCGCCCGCTCGGCGATATCCAGCATTTCGTTGAGCGGTCCGGTGACCGGACCGAAGCGGAAGTTTCGACGTTCCGACCAGTAGCCCGCGGCAATCTCTTCCGCTGCCCGTTTGGCCGCCGCCCTGTCGGTGGCCGTTACGACCGCACAGGCGGTCGCCCGCGGCTCGTCGGCCCAGACGTAGCCCACCATCAGGTTGGCATCGAGAACGCCCGGCCGCTTATCGATCTCGGGCAGTTGCACGTAGAGCGACTTTGCCGGCTCGTCCTCGGTCGAGGTGCATTCGCCGGGAAGCAGGACCGGGACCGGTGCCCAGGCGATGCCCGGGCGCGTCCCGTCTCTCAGCGCAGATACCAGCATCGACCAGGCACGGGTCATGGTCTCCGGCGTATCGATATGCGGCGCGGTGCGGTAGGCGGCAAAAATATCGAGCTGGTCGATGATCTCCTGGCTGACATTGCCATGCAGGTCGTAGCTCGCCGCCACCGGGCAATTGGGACCGACGACAGCGCGGGCGGCGGAGATCCAGTCGCCTTCGGCGTCGTCCATCCCGTCGACCTTGATGGCGCCATGCATGGCGAGATAAAGCCCGTCGATCGGCAGCGCGTCACGCAGCATTTCGAGGAACTCGGCCTTGAAGGCGTCGTAGGTTGGGCGCGACACGGGGCCGCCGGGCACGGCGCGGGCATGCAAAAGCGGCAGATGCTCGACACCCTCGGCCTTCATGAAACTGAAGTACTCGGCGTCCAGCAGCGTTTGGCCGCGCAGAACGCGAAAATCTTCCTCTGTCATCAGAACAGGCGAATAGGTGCTGCATTCGGTATGGATGCCACCAACGGCGATGCGCATGAGCGTTCCTCTCAGAGGTTCGGGCTGAGCGGCGCGATGGCCGCAAAGCGCAGCCAGTCCTTCGCCGACTTCGGTGTCCATGCCGCCTCGGCGATCGCCGGAAGCCGCGGGAAGACGAGCCGGTTGAAGTAGCCGCGCGAAAGATAATGCTCGGACCAGATGCACGCCTGCACGCCTCTGAGGCGGGCCTTCAGCTCGTCCGGGAATTCGCCCTCGGCCTCGTAGCCGTAGGTGTGGGCGGGTGTCGCCGTGCCGGCCCAGCTTGCACCTGGCTCCTGCCAGGCATCGGCCTGCGCCATGTCGAGGTAATAGGCCTGGCCGGGGGTCATCACCACGTCATAGCCTTCGCGGGCGAGCTCGATGCCGACCTCCGGCCGCTCCCAGGCCATCAGCAGCGTATCTTCGGTCGAGACACCGCCGCCATGCGCCACTTCGTTCCAGCCGGCGAGCTTGCGGCCACGCGCCGTCAACATCTGCTTCACCCGCTTCAGGAAATAGGACTGCAGCGCGAAGGTGCCGGAGATGCCCTCCTGCTCCATCAGCTTCTTGGCCAGCGGCGAAGCGAGCCAAGAACCGTTCGCCACTTCGTCGCCGCCGATATGGATGTAGGCGCTCGGGAAAAGCTCGACCATTTCGTCGAGGACCTTCTCCAGAAACTCGTAGGTAAAGGCAACGGCCGGGTTGAGCGCGTTATTGGGATAGCCCTGAACCGAATGGTAGCTCTCCGGGGCCTCCTGACCGTCTGTCAGATCCGGCAGCGCCACCAAGGTCGCCGTGCTATGGCCAGGGATATCGATCTCCGGCACGACATCGACATGCAGCGCCGTCGCCTGCGCGACGATCGCCCTCACGTCCGCTTGGCTGTAGAAGCCGCCGACAGGCTCAGCGCCATTACCAAGCTGCGGCAGAAGCGGCTCATCCGGCCCGCGCAGGACGCCAAGCGTCGTCAGCTGCGGGTAGGCCTTGATCTCCAGGCGCCAGGCCTCGTCGTCGGTCAGGTGCCAGTGGAAAACGTTGAGCTTGAACCAGGCGAGAATGTCAATCAGCCGCGCCACATCCGCCGTCGGGTAGAACTGGCGGGAGACGTCGAGATGGCAACCGCGCCAGCTGTAACGCGGCGCATCCGAAATTTTGCCGCTCGCCGGAAAGCGGAACTTTTCCGGATGGTTGCGTGCCCCATCCAGAAGCTGGGCCAGACTGGTCAAACCATATTGCCGGCCGGCGCTGCCGCCAAAGCTAAGCCGGATTTCGGTCTCAGAGAAGTCGAGCCGATAGGCCTCAGCCTTAAGACCAGCGTCGGCGGTAAAGACAATCGCCCGCCCCTGCTTCGAGGCTGCCAGGCTGAAGGGGGCGTGGCCCGCAGGGAACAGCCGATGGTACATCGCCAGAACCGTATCGATGGCAGCGACATCCTCGCCCGTCGAGCCGACCGCCGGATAGAGCACCACTGGAAAACCGTCTCCAGGACGAAGCTCAAGCTTCGCTGGCCAGGGCTGCAACGCATAGGGCTGATCGAGCTTGCCGTCCGGTAGCCGCACCGGCGGCGGTTCACTGACGGCACTTTCAAGCAACAGATCGGAGACAGCGACCGGCACGTGACCACCATCGGCAAGCGTCAGATAGGCGGACTTGGCACCGTCGGTGCAGTGGCGCGCGTTGCGGTGCAGGCCGCTGACGGTGAAGGTCCAGCTCCCGCCGTTTTCGATCGTCAGCCCCGCAGGCGGCGCGAATTCGTGAAAATTGGCGTTACGGCGCAGGAACACGGCATTGTCGCAGGCCTTGGGATCGATCACCCGGGTGAGCGAGGTGTAGACGATCCTGAAGCCGGAAAGTGGCGCGCCGGAGAAATTGAACAGCGTGAAGGTAAACCGCCCGAACGGCCCGCCATCCGGCTGCCAGGACGCCTCGAGACGGTAGGAAACCGGGTGCATGCTCTTCCTCCAGAATGCTCTATGTCAGTAGTGGTTTGATTGCGAGAACGTGCGGGCCAACTCAGCCTGTCCGGCGGTCAGGCCGCAATCGACAGGCAGGCAGACGCCCGAAATGGCGGCCGCGAGCGGGCCTGCGAGAAAATGCACGGCATTGGCGACGTCATCCGGATTGACGATGCGCTGCAGCGGATACCAGCGGCGCGCCTCTTCGAAGACATCCGGGTTCGATGCCGCCCTCGCCTCCCAGGCCTGGGTGCGAACCGTGCCGGGTGCCACCGCATTCGAGCGGATGCCGAACTTGCCGTATTCGACCGCAATCAGCCGGGTCAGGTGCAGGAGCCCGGCCTTGGCGGCGCTATAGGCCGGATGGCCGAAGACGTTCATGCCGTTGACCGAGGCGATGTTGACGACCGAGCCGTGGGTCTCTTTCAGCATGTCCTCGACGGCGCGAAAAGTGAGGAAGGCCGCCTCGAGGTTCAGCGCATTGTCCATGCGCCAGATCTCCGGCGTCGTGTCGTGCAGGCTGACGGCACGGGCAGCACCAGCATTGTTGACGAGGGTGCGGACAGCGCCCTTCTCTGCGGCCTTCGCTGCCATCGCCGCCACGCTTTCGGCATTGGTGACGTCACAGGCGACTGCGACGAAGCGCTTGCCGTCGCCAAGCGCCCGCGCTGCCTTTTCGGCGGCCTCCGCATCGATGTCGACGAGCAGAACCACGTCATGGTCGTCGGCAAGCTTGCGGGCGATAGCACGGCCGATATCGCCGGCGGCGCCGGTGACGATCGCGAGAGATTGCGTCATGCGTTGACCTTTCGCGGCACGTCAGTCTCCGAGCAACTGGCGGTCGTCACCGTCGCGGTGGGTCACCAGCTGCTGTTTGATGCGCCGAAGTGTGGCTGTCGCCTGCGGCTGAACCCGATAAGCGACGAGACTGGAGAGGATGTCGAGCAGCGCCAGATAGGCGATGCGGGTGGAGGTGGGGCGGTAGATATTGTTGCCCTCGGGCAGATCGACCGGAACGGTGATGCTGGCAGCGGTGGCCACCGGGCTGCCGCTCTGCGTCAGCGCGATGGTCGGCACTTTCAGTTCGCGCGCAAGCGTGAAGGCGCGCACGAGTTCGGCGTTGCGGCCGGAAAAGGAGGAGCCGATCAGCACGTCCGTCGGCCGGGCCGCCGCCGTCATCATCAACTGCATGCTGTGATCCGAGCTCGATGTGATGCGCAGGCCGAAACGAAAGAGCCGGTTTTGAAGCTCGCCGGCGATCATCGACGAATTGCCGCCGGAACCAAAGGCGTAGATCATTTCCGCTGAGGCAATCCGCTCGACCGCCTGCTCGATCGCGGCGAGATCGAGCGAGCGATGCAGAAGAAACAGCGCGTTCTGCGACTTGGTGATGATGTCCTGGGCGACATCGCCGGTCTCCCGGCTCTTCGGCTCGGGCTTCAGGTAGCGCATGCCGATATAGGCGGTCCGCGCGAGCTGCACCTTGAAGTCGGAGAAGCTGTCACAACCCAACCGCCGACAGAAGCGGGTGACGGTCGGCGGCGAAACGTCCGCCTTGCTCGCGAGCTCGATGATGGAGGCGTTTACCGCGAACTCGAAATCGTTCAGGAGAATATCGGCGATGCGGTTTTCCGACTGGGAGAGCCGCCCCTTTTCTTCCTGCAATGTCGCGAAGATGTCCATCGCCCGCTTATGCCTTGCTTCGGATCACGAGTGAGAGCGGGATGCGGGCAGAAAACCGCTCCCGCTCCAGGATCAGCCTTCTTTCGGCTTATAGGCGACGCAGTCGATCTCGACCTTGCAATCGACCATCATCGACGACTGGACGCAGGCCCGCGCCGGCGGATGAGCACCGAAATACTCCTGGTAGATCTTGTTGAATGTCCAGAAATCCCTGGGATCGTCGAGCCAGACGCCGCAACGAACCACATGCTCCGGACCGTAGCCGGCTTCCGTCAGGATGGCCATCACATTGGCGATCGTCTTGTGGGTCTGGGGGATGATCCCGCCCTCGATGATCTCGCCGTTTTCCATGGCAACCTGACCAGAGACATAGAGCCAGCCGTCCGCCTCGACAGCGCGCGCGAAGGGCAAAGGTTTGCCGCCAGCGCCGACCTGTTCCGCACCATAGCGCTTGATCGTCATCATGAGCCTTCTTGCAAATTATTTTCTTTGATCGTTGACAAGTGACCATAGAAAGCCGAATTTGGCTAGCGAAAAACGCCATTCATGAAAAGAATTTCAATCCAGGGCGCGAATATGCGGGATCCTTTTCTCAATCCATTCCCCTCTTCCGATGCTGCACGCCACTCGATCTGGGAGATGCTGGTCTCCCGCGACATCACTGCCTTTCTGGCAGCTGACTGGTCGATGGTTGCAGACGATTTCGTCGGGGAGAGCTTCATCGGCATCGACGGCCGCCGCGAAACCAATCCGGACAATTGGCGGCTGACCTTCCCGTCGCTGGCCGCCTATCGCGAAGAGTGGCTGCGCCAGGCGCAGGATTTCGCGACACAGAGCTTCGCCGAAGACCCGCGCACGGCGATCTTCACCACGACGACGCTCGAGGACATCGAGATCAACGGTGACCAGGCGTTGGCGCGCAAGAAGTTCGATGGCAGCCTGAAGAAGACGGACGGCAGCGTCGACATCCTGAAATGGCAGACGGTCTATTACTGCCGTCTGCACGAAGGACGCTGGAAGATTGCCGGCTTTACCGGCTACCTGCCGAACCCGATGGGCGCGGCTTCCGCGTAGTTTCCTGGATCGCCATGCATCCGGGAAAAATCATGCGCCAGACTTAGAGCCCGCAGCGACCTTAGCACATCCGGCCGGATGAGCGGCGCTGCAGGCGTGACGCAATAGAAAAGGCAACGGCATTGCGGATCTTCACAGCGGCGCTTGCGACCGAGACCAATACCTTCTCCCCGATCTGCATCGACCGCCGGGCCTTCGAAGCCTCGCTCTACGCCCCGCCGGGAGAACACCCGGAAACACCGACGCTTTGCACGGCGCCGATCACCGTCGGCCGGCGCGTCTGCGTTGAGAAGGGCTGGGAACTGATCGAGGGAACCGCGACCTGGGCGGACCCGGCTGGCCTCGTCAACCGCGAGACCTATGAGGGCCTGCGCGACGAGATCCTCGGCCAGTTGCGCGCCGCCATGCCCGTCGATGCCGTGGTGCTCGGCCTGCACGGCGCCATGGTCGCCGACGGCTACGAAGACCCCGAAGGCGACCTGCTGACACGCGTCCGTGCGATCGTCGGTCCCGATATCCTCGTCTGCGCCGAGCTTGATCCCCACAGCCACCTGACGGCCAACCGCGCCGCCGCATCGAACTTCTTCGTCTACTTCAAGGAATTCCCGCACACCGACTTCGTCGACCGCGCGGAGGACCTCTGGAAGATCGCTGTCGACACGCTCGAAGGCCGCATCACGCCCGTCATGTCGATCTTCGACTGTCGGATGATCGACGTCTACCCGACATCTCGCGATCCGATGCGCTCCTTCGTCGACAAGCTGATGCGGATCGAGAAGGAAGACGCAGACGTGCTTTCGCTCTCCGTGATCCACGGCTTCATGGCCGGCGACGTCCCGGAAATGGGAACGAAGCTGCTCGCCGTCACCGACGGCAAGCCGGAGAAAGGCGCGAGCCTCGCACGGGAATTGGGTCTGGAACTCTTCTCCCACCGCGGCACCTTCATCATGCCGCAGATCGACGAGAGGCAGGCGGTCGATGAGGCACTCGCAGCAACCAAAGGTCCCGTCGTCATCGCCGATGTCTGGGACAACCCGGGCGGTGGTACGGCCGGCGACGCGACAGTTCTGCTCGAAGAACTGCTGGCTCGCGGCGCAACCGACGTTGCGGTCGGCACGATCTGGGACCCGATGGCGGTGCAGATCTGCATGGCGGCCGGCGAAGGCGCCGACATCCCCTTGCGCTTCGGCGCCAAGTCGGCGCCGGGAACCGGCAATCCGGTCGATGGCACGGTCAAGGTGGTCAAGCTGGTGCGCGACGCCGAGATGCGCTTCGGCGAGAGCTTCGCCCCCTTCGGCGATGCGGCCCACATTCGCTTCAAAGGCATCGACATCATCCTCAACTCGACCCGCGCGCAGAGCTTCGATCCAAGCCTGTTTTCGGTGATGGGCATCGACCCGACAAGCAAGAAGATCCTGGTCATCAAGTCGACCAACCACTTCTACGCCTCGTTCTCCAAGATCGCGTCCGAAATCCTCTATTGTTCGGCCGGCACGCCTTACCCGAACAATCCCGCCAAGACCGACTACAAGCGCGCGCCGAAGAACATCTGGCCGAAGGTCGACAACCCGCACGGAACCGAGAAGGGCGCGGCCTGAGGTTTGCGGCACCGTCGCCGGGCGCAACCGACCCTTCAGCGATCGGCAGCCTGGCGAGCCATCTTGATGTATAGCGCGACTTGTTTCTCATCTATATCCGCCGGGCCCAGGAGCTTGATGTGGCGGCGAAGCTTGCCTGAACCCTCCAGGACGGCATGTGGATCGGGCAAAGCGGCGCCCCGGCTAAACTCCAGCGTCACGTGTTGGGCGTAGGAAAAGACGCCGCAGAAGCTGTCCTTGGACGAAAACAGGATGCCGCCATACTTTACCTCTTCGGTGACTGCAGGGCCCGAGGCAAGCGCGATTTCCCGTAGTCGGGTTACGATCACGAACTGATCGCCGCGATGAAGCTCGATCTCCCGCAGAAGGGTCTGGATCCGGTCATCCATCATGCCGCACCCGAAGCGATGACAAACGGCTTGAACTCCGGCGCGGGTTCGCGATTCGAGTAGATATAGAGCAGGACACCGTTCGGATCCTTTACGGCGAAGCCACGATCTCCCCATGGGTGATCCTCGATCGGCAACGCCGGGGCAAGGCCTGCTGCCCTGATCCGGCTATACTCGCCGTCGACGTCTGCGACGCAGAAATTGTAGGTGAGGCCTTCGGTGTTGCACACAGGCTGCCCCTGTTGCGGTTCCATGAACTGGAGGGACAGGCCTTGGCCGAGTTCCAGGCTGATGTACCAGCTGCAGTCAAACGTCAGCCGTGCGGCGAAATATGTCTGATAGAAGTCTCGCGACGCGCCGATCTGGTTGGTCGTGATGCAGGGCGAGGCAGTGGTCGGGCGCACAGGCGGGCTCCTCCTGAGTCATGGCGTTCGTGGGTTGCGTGGTCGGGCCGGGCGGCTAAGCGGGCGTGGCGGAACAGAGTTCGACAAGGCAGCCGTTGAGATCGCGAACATAGCCCACCACTTGCCCCCACGGCTTTTCTTCCGGCGGCTTCACCGGCGATGCTCCGGCCGAAACAGCCTTTTCATAGGCCTCGTGCGGCGCCGAGCAGACCAGCGCGATTTCGAACCCGGCGGCAAGATCGCTCCTGCGGTTCGCGCGAACAGCAAAACCATTCAGCTCCGCCATGGTTTCGCTGGCAAAGGCCAGAGCCGTCTCACCCGTCTCCATCTCCGCATAGAGGCTGCTTTCGTGTACGAACCTGCGCTTCAGACCAAAGGCAGCCTCATAAAACGAGACCGTTGCCGGCACATCGGGAACATAGAGGATTGTGTATCCGAAACGGACGGCCATGGTTCGTCTCCAAGGGTTGCTCGCCGCCGAAGTCGGCAACGCGCTAAGCGCGCTACCCCAAGCAGCGCGAACGGTTACGGGCGATCATCATTCATTGCCAGGCTCTGATCTTGAACAATTCGGACATCAGTCCGAGATCGTCACCAGTGTGACTTCGGGCAAGCGCGCCGGCGAGAACCCGCCCAGGCGCCGGAAGACGCGGGTCATGTGGGATTGGTCGGCGAAACCGGCTTCGAACGCGGCATCCGCAGGACTGAGATGGTGATCCCGCAACAGCCGCAATGCACGATGAAACTGGATGATGGCGGCAAACGCCTTCGGCGTGAGCCCAGTTGCGCGAAGGAGAATGCGCCTTGCGGTGCGCTCGGAGACACCGTGCATCGCGGCAAGCTCGGCGATGCGCAGCCGCCCGCCGGAGGCGTGCAGCGCGCTTATGATGTTACGGCCGAGCGGCGCCACCTCAAAGTCGCTCTCGGCATCACGCTTGCGGACAAACCGCACCAGGCGGCCGGCAAGCTCCTGCTGGTCCGATGCCGGCACGCAAAGGGCGGCCATGTCGGGCCATTGACCCAGAGCCGCTGCGCCGATCAGGGCGTCACCGTGCAACCGGATCGGCTCCAGGCCCAGAATTCTCTGGAAATGGCCAGGCCGCAGGCGCACGCCGACGAAGGCGGCGCCGGGTTCCAGCGGAACATCGTAATAGCCCGTGGTTGGACCGGTCACGATCGGCGTCAGCTCGCAGAGTGGCAGGGCGTTCAGCGTAAATCGGAGGATGATGTCGCATCGCCCATCCGGCAGGACCCGGTAGCTGCCCTCGTTGCGACTGACAGACGCCCAGACGGCTTCGATCCCGGCATTGGCGTCGGCCAGATGGGGAAGTTCCGTATAACGGCCAAGCGTCATGATGCTCTATCCAAGTCCGCTTGATCGCCTTTGAATAGAGGGCGTCGGCGACCGGCAATCCTTACAGGTAGAGCTGCCGGATATCCAGCCACAACGGCCAAGCACTGGCCGCGCCCTGATTGGCCGAGACCATGATCCTGCCTTCGACGACGTCAGGCAGCCGCGGGGTCGAGCACGCCCATATCGATGTCGGTCAACTCGACGCGACGTTCGAGCGCGAGGCCAGCCTCGTCGAACAGGTGGCAATCGGCTGCCTTGATACCTGTCTGGATGGTCTCCTCCGGTCGCACAGCTGCTGTTCCCGGCAGCATGGCACAGAAGTTCTCGCCCTCACCACCGACCGCCGCATAGGCAACCGTATGGGCGCCGAGCCGTTCGATGACCGTTGGCGTCACCTTGAGGGTCAGGTCGCCGGACCCGAGCATGATGTGCTCCGGCCGCACGCCAAGCGTCAGCGTGCGCCCGGCAAGGCCGCTTTGCGGGGTGACGGGGATGACCGCCGTCTGCCCCTTGTAGTCGACCTCGACGCCGGCATCGCTGACGCCCTTGCAGGTGACCGGCAGGAAGTTCATCTTCGGGTTGCCGATGAAGCCGGCAACGAAGGTGTTGGCAGGCTTGTGGTAGAGCTCCAGCGGCGCGCCCGTCTGGGCAATCTCACCGGCATTGAGAACGACGATCCGGTCCGCCATCGTCATCGCCTCGACCTGGTCGTGCGTGACGTAGATCATCGTTGCTTTCAGTTGCCGGTGCAGTTTCGCCAGTTCGATGCGCATGTCGGCCCGAAGGGCCGCATCGAGGTTTGAGAGCGGCTCGTCAAAGAGGAAGATCTTCGGCTCGCGCACGATCGCCCGCCCGATCGCGACACGTTGGCGCTGGCCACCCGAAAGCATGCCCGGCTTCTGCTGCAGCCGCTGGTCCAGGTGCAGGATGCGCGCGGCATGCTCCACCTTGGCTTTCAATTTCTCCTCGGCCATCTTTTCCACGCGAAGCGGAAAGGCGATGTTCTCGAAGACCGACATGTGCGGATAGAGCGCGTAGGACTGGAAGACCATGGCGATCCCGCGCTTGACCGGCGGCAGATCGTTGACGCGCTTGTTCTCGATCAGGATGTCCCCCGAGCTGGTCTCGTCGAGACCAGCGATCATCCTGAGCAAGGTCGATTTGCCGCAACCGGAGGGCCCGACGAAAACGACGAACTCACCGTTCCTGACTTCGAGATCGATGCTTTTCAGCACCTCGAACGTCCCGTAGAATTTCTGAACCCGATTGAGATTGAGCTGTCCCAAAAAACTGTCTCCGGCCACCGGCGAGAAGCGGCTCATTTATAGCAGAGTTAGGTGGGGCCGCGAACCGATCTTGTCGGCGCGCGGCCCCGGTGGCCTTACTTGTATTCTTCGAGGCTGGAAGCCGCCTTCTTCAAGGCGTCGGCCGGCTCAGCCTTTCCGGTCACGACCGACTGAACCATCTCGATGATGACGTTCTGGAAGCCCTTGTAGTCGGTAAAGAGCGGCTCGGGACCACCATAGGTGATGCCGTCGATGAACGGCTTCCAATAGGGATCCTTCTTGACGAACTCATCGACCATCGGCGACGGACGCAGCGGCGTCAGGCCAGCGCCGCCCTGAAGCTCGTATTCGCCCTGCGGTCCTGGCGAGGTGATGAACTTGGCGAATTCGATCGCCTTCTCCTCAACGCCCGAGCCCTTGAAGATCGCCAGGCTGTCGGTGATGAGCAAGGTGCCCTCGCCCTTTGCTTCCGGGCCGAGCGGCAGCGGTGCTACGCCCCAGTTGACCTTGGTTTCCTTCAGGCGCGTTGCGGCACCCGAGCCCGCCTGGATCATGCCGACCTTGCCGTCAAGGAAGATGGCGCGGATTTCGTTCTGTTCGTAGGCGGTGGCGCCTTCAACAGAGAAAGGCGTGATGTCCTTGTAGGCCTGCAGCGCTGCGAGCACCTGCGGGCTGTCGATGACGATCTTGTCGCCGTCGATGACCTTGCCGTTGTTGGTGTACACCCAGTGCATGAACTGGTGCATGGTGTTGTCGAAGGTCTTGGCCGGCAGGCCGTAACCGGCAATGCCGGTCTTTTCCTTGATCGTCTTGGCGAATTCGATCTCTTCAGCCCAGGTCTTCGGCGGCGTTTCCGGATCGAGGCCGGCCTGCTTGAACAGGTCCTTGTTCCAGTAGAGCGCCTTGGTCGAGAAGGCGATCGGAACGCCCCACTGGTTGTCGTCGAAGGTCACGGTATCGACGATGTTGGGGTAGTAGGTCTTCTTTTCGTCATCCGTCATCGGCACCGGAACGATGAGGTCGTTCTGTGCAAATTCCTTCAGCGTGCGCGACCCGACATAGGCCATGGCGACCGGTGTGCCGGCGGCGGCAAGGGTCGTTGCCTTGTCCTGGCACTGGGCCCAGCCGACGACTTCAGGCGTTACCTTCCAGCCCGGGTTCTTCTCTTCCCACTGCTTGATGTACTTCTGGTGGACCGCATCCATGGTGTCGCCGCAGTAGATCCAGCTGATCTCCTGGTCGGCCGCCTTGGCGGTCACGGCGCCCAGCGCGGTCGAGCCGAGCAGGGCAAGGGCGAGCACCCCCGTCTTGAATTGAATAGACACGTTTTTATGCTCCCGTTCTCTGGTGGTTGACTTAAGTCTTATTGTTTCACCGCGCCCGCGGTGAGCCCGCTGACGAGATAGCGTTGCAAGAGGAAGATCACGACGACAGCCGGCGCGATGCCGACGAAGCTTGCCGCCATCAGTTCGTTCCAGACCACTTCCTGGCGTCCGAAATAGGCAAACAGCCCGACGGGAAGCGGCATGTATTCGCTCTTGGAATTGAAGGTCAGCGCGTAGATGAACTGCTGGGCATAGGCGCCGATGAAGGTGGTGATCGCCACCACGGTGATGCCGGGCATGGCGATCGGCAGGATCACCCGGCGCAGCGTATAGAAGTGGCTGGCGCCGTCGACGAAGGCGGCCTCGTCCAGTTCACGCGGGATGCGCATCATGTAGGTGCGCAACAGCCAGATCGCCGACGGGATCAGGAAGGCAACGCCCGGCACGATCATGGCCAGATAGGTGTTGAGGACGCCGAAGGTGCGCATCAGCCGGAAGAGCGGGATCAGCAGCACCGCCCCCGAAAACATGTTGACGGCAAGGAATGCCCCCAAAAGCACGCCGGCGCCACGGAAGTTGAAGCGGGCGAAGGCATAGGCAGCGGGTATGACCAGCACCAGCACGATGGCCGTGACGATGGTGGAGATGAAGAAGGAATTGAAGATGTAGCGGGCAAAGCCCGGCACGCTCTCCCACATCGTAAAGTAGGCGGCGAACGAGCCGTTTTCCGGCCAGAAGCGATAGGGTGACGAGAACAGCAGCCCGAGCGGCTTCAGCGACACCAGAAAGCCCTCGACGAAGGGCGCCAGGATAAAGCACAGGAACACGAAGTTACCGGCATAGATTCCGACAAGCTCGTACCAGCGGTAGCGATTGATCAGGGCAGGCTGGCTCATTTCTGTTCCCCCTGAGAAAGGCGGCTCGTCACCCGGAAATAGGCAAAGCAGAAGATCGACAGGAAGATGCAGATCAGCACGGCGCGCGCTGCCCCTTCGCCATACTTCTTCGACCCGATCGCGGTGCGATAGGTGTCGATGATCATCGTCGTCGTCTCACCGTTGGGTCCACCCTGGGTGAGGATCCAGATGATATCGAACGAGTTGAAGGTCGCGATCAGCGACAGCATCGACATGGTGATCAGCGACGGCACGAGCAGAGGCAACGTGATGCGGCGGAAGCGATAGAAACGCCCTGCCCCATCGGTCCACGCGGCCTCATAGAGATCCTGCGGGATCGCCTGCATGGCTGCCAGCATATAGAGCGTCACTAGCGGCACGCCGATCCACACGTCCGTGATGATCGTCGCCCAGAAGGCAGTCTCTCCGCGGGCGAGGAAGGCGATCGGCCCGTTCGACAACCCCATGTTCTGCAGCACGCCGGAGATCATCCCGAACTGGCCGTTGTACATCCAGCCCCACATGAAGATGCCGATGGCCATCGGCACGATCCATGGCGGCATGGTGAGCAGGCGGAAAAGCGCCCGGCCGGGCACGGCCGCGTTCAGCATCGTTGCGCCGAAAACGCCGATGATCATCTTGATCGACACCGAAAAAAACGTCCAGATGAAGGTCCGGAAGATGACCTCGGCGAAGGTCTCGTTGAAGATCTTGTCATAGTTGGTCCAGCCGACCCAATTGGTCGTCTTCTTCAGCGACGCGTCCGTAAACGACAGGATGAAGGTGTCGACCAGCGGATAGGCGACGATCACCGTGACGTAAAGAACAGCAGGAAGAAGCAGGATCCAGGCGAAGATGACTGTGCTGCGTTGAACACTCATCCGTCGCCTCCCCTTACGCCGCGCGGGAATGCAGGGCTTCGTCGAAACGGTCCCATATGGGCCGGAGGTCTATGACGCTCTTCTTGCGCCGAGCCTCGTCCATGGAGAGCGCCAGAATGCCGGCTTCCAGCGCATCGCGCGTCGAAACCGGCAGAGGTCGGCCGTCGCGGACGTGGCCGATGATGTCGGTCGCCATCTGCTCGTCGGCACCATAGTGCTGCGACAGTTCGGTGGCCCTATACTTGTTCTCTATGACCTTCTTGCCGGTCAGCATCTCGTGCACGTCGAAGTAACCGCGGATGAAATCGCCCTCGGCCATGCCGCGCGAGCCCATGATGCAGAAGCGGCGGAACTGATCCGGCACGTTGAGATTGGTGTGGAAGTTCATGCCGACGCCGTTGGCGTATTCGACGATCGCCACCTGGTAGTCGATGATGTCGCCGTCGCTGTCGAAGACCTTGTCGGACCCCATCCATCCGCTCGGCTTGCGATGGAAGAGTTCGAGGTCGTTGATGCCTTCGCGGGCCGGGTCGTTGGCAGGGATGAAGCTCTTGCGGCCGCCAAAGCTTGCGACGCGTTCCGGCCGGGCTCCGACGACGCCGTTGTAGAGGTCGAGGTCGTGGCAGCATTTCTCCAGCATGAAGCTGCCGGAATAGCGCTCGTAGCGGCGCCAGTCGCGCATGAAGAAGGCGCCATGGTAGGGCTCGATGTGCTCGGAAGCCTCGATCGAGACCACCTGCCCTAGCTTGCCTTCGGCAAGCGCCTGGCGGAGGTCGCGGTACATCGGCGCGTAGCGCAGCACGAGACCGACCATCAGCCGCTCATGGCCAAACTTCGCCATCAGCGCTGCGAGTTCCAGGCTTTCCTGGATCGTGGTGACGATCGGTTTTTCGCTGAAGACCTTCAGGCCGGCCTCAAGGCCGATCCGGATGTGGTCGAGGTGCATGTGGTTGGGGGAGCCGATCATCAGGAGATCGAGCTTCTCGTTGGCGATCAACTCTTCGGGCGTCGCGTAGGCCTTGCCAGGCGAGATGCCTTTTTCTGTGAGCGTGGCCAGACCGGCCGGGTTCGGATCGACGTATCCGGCGATTTCGAAGCTCTCGTCCATGGCCTTGAAGACATAGCCGAGATAACCCAAACGGAATCCGAGTCCGATGATGCCAACTTTCATGCTCGTCCTGTTCCCCTGCCTTTTGGCGTAATTTATTTTCGCAGACTGGGACAGTTTTTTCAGGCCGTCAACTCAAATCCGCATATTTTGTAAAATTGTGAAATTCATTTTCATATCTCAGGCAAATGCCGACAAAGCAGGCATTCTACAGACAACCAAGAAGGGTGCACGCATCGCAACTCTACGGCAGGAGGAAAGCGGTCCAGACCACTGCACGTTGCGTGAGGGGTCGCTGATCCACTTAGCTCCTCCGTCGGAGACGATCGCGCAAGCGTAGCAGTGTCAGCAAGGTCCGCGCCAGAACGGGTGACGGGATCTTGGGATGATCGCCGACCGTCCCCTTGCGCGCTGCCGGCGCCCGCGGATCGATCAGGAACGCGACGATCAGCGCGTTGCCGATGCCGACGAGGTCCAATGGTCCGTCCGACTGGTGGAGACCCTGATCTCCCTCGTCAAACCGGACGCCGCCGACTTCCACCGAACCGGAGAACACATAGAAGTAAAGGTGCCTCCCCTCCTTCCGGGGAAACGCCACCTTTGCCGTCGCCTCGAGCCTGAGATCGAAGAAATCGATGGCGTTGCGGAAGTAGAATGGCGCTCCCTCCCCCTCGGCCCCAACGAGATGCCGCCAGCAATTGAGGGGCGCCGGCTCGATCGGACCGTACTGAATGTTTGGCGGGAGATCGACGCTGTGGGGGCGCACGAGAATTTGCAGCATGCGCAGCGGAGGATCACCAGACAAGGTTTCCTCCGAATGCCAGAAGCTTTGACCGGCGTTCATCACCATCAGGTGCGCGCGATCGGTGACCAGTCTGCCGGTCGCCCGGTCGTCGTGGCGCATGACCCCTTCCGGCACCCATGACAGGATCTCGTCGTTCCTGTGCTCGTGCATGGCGACCAGCCTGCCAGGATCCAATATCGTTTCAGCGACCATCGCGAGCGGTCCGTAGCCATGATCGCGCGGCCAGGGCAACAGCCAGCCGGGCATGTTGAGCCTGACCTTGAATCCACCCATGTCCCTGACAACAGGACTTTTGGCGCCGCGGTAGAGCATCGGCCATCCTAACACGGGTGACCGCAGTTTGCTGCGACAGCCGGCCGATTGCCCGGCCGCGCATCTCCACCGCCTGCGCCTAGCGCCCCATCCGCGCGGCAAGCTTGCG
This sequence comes from Ensifer sp. ENS08, assembly GCF_014852195.1. Taxonomy (NCBI): domain Bacteria; kingdom Pseudomonadati; phylum Pseudomonadota; class Alphaproteobacteria; order Hyphomicrobiales; family Rhizobiaceae; genus Ensifer; species Ensifer sp. ENS08. The sequence continues at coordinate 129,179 of NZ_JACVBF010000009.1, read as the reverse complement.
CTCCGCCGCCTGCAACCCATCGTGCAAAAGCACCGCAAGCGTCGCGACGATCAGGCCGCCCTGAACGACGAAGGAAAGGTTGTTCGATTGCAGCCCGGCGATGATTACTTCGCCGAGTGTTTTTGCGGCGACCGTCGATCCGATCGTGGCGGTTGCCAGGCTGATGACGACCGAAAGCCGGATGCCCGCCAGGATCACCGGCATCGCCAGCGGCAACTCCACCTTGAGAAGCCGCTGGCCGCTGGTCATGCCGGCGCCGCGCGCCGCCTCCATGACCGAGAAAGGCAAGGTCGTCAGCCCCGTCAGCGCATTCTCGAAAATCGGCAGCAAGCCGTAGAGAAAAAGCGCTATCAGCGTCGGCTTTTCGCCGAAGCCGAAGATCGGAACAGCGAGCGCCAGAACCGCGACGGGCGGAAAGGTCTGACCGATATTCACCAGGCTGCGCGACAGCGGCAGGAATTCTGCTCCGGACGTGCGCGTGACGAGAATGGCAAGCGCAAGCGCAACCAACGCGGCCGCTGCCACCGCCAGCGCCACCGTGCGCAGATGCAAGAACGTCAGCTGCAGCAGGCTTCCCTGGTTGTAGATGACAGGGGCGTTGTCCTGCACCAGCGGCCGCAGCAGCGGCTCGAACCAATGGGGCTGCAGCAGGAACGCGACGAGAACCAGGAAAACCGCGATGCGAATGAGAGTGGCGAGCTTCGGCATCAGGCTGGACCGGCCGCGCGTTTGGCCAACCCCTCCAGGCTGACCCTGCCGATTACGGCGCCGTCGGGACCTGCCACCGGCAACGCATCTCGTCCGGACCAGAGGAGTTCGGCCAGGGCTTCCCTTTGGCTGGCATCGCTCGATATCGGCGCGCCTTCGGCGGCCCCGGGCTCAACCGCGCTCGAGACCGGCGCGATCGCGAGCAGGCGGTAGGGCCGTTCGCCCGCCCCGATCAGGCTTTCGACGAAGGGCGTGGCCGGTTTCAGCAGCATTTCGGCGGGGGTCGCGTACTGCACCACTTTGCCCTTGTCCATGACGGCAATGCGATCGGCGAGGTGAAAGGCCTCTTCCATATCGTGGGTGACGAGAATGATCGTCGTCTGGAAGTGTTTCTGGATGGCAAGCAGGTCGTCCTGCGCCTTGGCGCGGATGATCGGATCGAGCGCCCCGAAGGGCTCGTCCATCAAGAGCACCTTCGGCTCGGCGGCAAGCGCCCGGGCAACGCCCACACGCTGCTGCTGGCCGCCGGAAAGCTCGTGTGGGAAGCGTGGACCGAAATCGGCGGGATCGAGTTGGAAAAGGCGCAGGAGTTCTTCCACCTTCGCATCGATGCGCGCCCGTTCCCATCCGAGCAAGGTCGGCACGGTCGCGATGTTCTGGGCTACGGTGCGATGGGGAAACAGACCGTGCCCCTGGATTGCATAGCCGATCCGCCGGCGCAACTCATAACCGGGCAGCGAACGATTGTCCTCGCCATCGAGACGGATCGCGCCCGAGGTCGGCTCAACCAGCCGGTTGACCATGCGCAAGAGCGTGGTCTTGCCGGAGCCGGAGGTGCCGACGACGACGGTGACGGTGCGCGGCGCGATCGTCAGGCTGACGTCGTCGACAACGGTGCTTTCGCCATAGCGCTTGGTGATGTTCTCGATCTCGATCATGCGGCCTCTGCCTGCCTGGTGTTGGGTGTGGCCATCTCGATCACCGCGTCGAGCACGATCGCCGCGGCGAACGCCAGCACGACCGTCGGGACGGCGCCGAGCAGCACGAGGTCCATCGCGGTCTGACCGACGCCCTGAAAGACGAAGACGCCGAAGCCGCCGCCGCCGATCAACGCGGCAATGGTCGCAAGGCCGATATTCTGGACGAGCACGATGCGGATGCCGGTGAGGATCACCGGGAAGGCCAGCGGAAATTCGATGCCGACCAGCCGCTGCCAATCGGTCATGCCGATGCCACGCGCGGCATCATTCGCGTCCCGCGGAACGCCTGCCAGACCGACGACGGTGTTGGCGACGACAGGCAGCAGCGAATAGAGAAAGAGCGCAACAAAGGCCGGGGCAACACCGATGCCACGAATGCCGATGGCAGCCGCACCCGGCACATGGAGGGCGATCCAGCCGAGCGGCGCGATGAGAATGCCGAAGAGCGCAATCGACGGGATCGTCTGGATCGCGTTCAGGACGCCGAGCAACCCATCGCGCAGCCGCGTGACGCGGTGGCAGAGGATGCCGAGCGGGATGCCGACGAGGGTCGCAGCCACGAGCGAACCGAGCGCCAGGGTCACATGCTTGCGGCCCTCCGCCCAAAACGTGTCCACCCGGCTTGCATATTCCTTGAGAATCGACAGGCCGTCCCAGGCGCCGGCGAGAAGGATGGCCGAAGCAAAGGCCAGCACGACGGCGAGAACGACGATGCGCACGAAGGGCGCCGGGCGCAGTCGCGTCAAGGCGTCGGCGGCGAGCAACCCGAAGGCAAAGAGCACGATCCAGAAGCCCGAAGCCGGCGAGACGCGGGCATAGGTGTTGGCTTCGGGTGTCAGATGCGTGGCGGCAACGCCGATGCCGAGCGCCAGCGCGGCGAGCGCGACAAAGGCGGCAGCGAGACGCAGGTAAGCGGGCGATCGGACCAGCGCGACGATGACCGCGCAGACCACGATGCCCAGCAGCACGGCACTCCACCCCGCAGGCAGGGCGTCGGCCACCGACTTGACCTCACCGGCGACGATACGGTTGGCACGAAACGTTGCAAAAGGCGCTATGAAGGCGCCGCCGAGCGCCAGGGCCGCAATGATCGCTCCGAGCTTGTCAAAGCGGAGTGCTTTCAAACCACATTCCCTCCCCGCCTGTGCCGGCGCATCTCCGGCACCTGCAGGCCTATCCCCGGAACGCCAGCCATCCGACCAGCGTCCCGGATCTCCGTCAACTTATTTCAGAAAGCCGTTCTTCTTCAGGAAGTCCTCGGCGACCGCCTTGGCCGGTTCGCCGCCGACCTGCACGCGACCGTTCAGGTCTTGCAGCGTCACCAGGTCCAGTTTCTCGAACACGGGCTTCAAGAGTTCCTCGATCTGCGGGTTTTCCTTGAGCACCGCTTCGCGAATGATCGGGGCCGGCTGATAGACGGGCTGGACGGCCTTGTCGTCTTCCAGGACCACGAGGCCGGACGGGGCGATGCCGCCGTCGGTGCCATAGACCATGGCTGCGTTCGCACCGTTGGTCTGGTTCGCCGCGGCCGCGATCGTTGCCGCGGTATCACCGCCGGAAAGCGTGATCAGTTGGTCCTGCTTCAAGGTGAAGCCGTAGGTGGTTTGGAACGCCGGCAGTGCGGCGGCCGAATTCACGAATTCCGACGACGCCGCAAGCACGACCTTGCCGCCGCCAGCGATGTACTTGCCGAAATCGCTCAGCGTCTTCAGCTTGTTTTCGTCAGCGACTTCCTTGCGCAGGCCGATCGCCCAAGTGTTGTTGGCCGGCGATGGCGTCAGCCAGACGATCTTGTTGGCATCGTAGTCTAGCTTCTTGGCCGTCTCGTAGCCCTTGGCAGCATCCTTCCAGACCGGATCGTCGGCCTTTTCGAAGAAGAAGGCGGCATTGCCGGTATACTCCGGATAGATGTCGATCTCGCCGGCGGTGATCGCCTTGCGTACGACCGGCGTCGCCCCAAGCTGGACGCGATCGACCGTCTTGATGTTGTTGGCGTTGAGCACGGCAAGGATGATGTTGCCGAGCACCCCGCCCTCCGTGTCGATCTTCGAGGATACGACCACATCGGCGCTCGCCGCGGCGGCAGTCAAGGTCAAGGCAAGGGCAGTTCCGATAAGCAGTCTGGTCAGGCGCATAGGTTTCTCCTCGGATTTCGATGCGCAAGTTTGATCACGGAACGTCCGCTCCGTCGGGGCAAGCCATTCCATATATGTCAGCCCCCGGCAAAAAATAGGGTTGCATCCAGAGACTGTGGCAGGCGAATATTTTCCTACATTGATAAACACGATTGAAAGCATAGATTACCGTTTATGGCGGTAGCTGATTGGGCGTTGCAATCGCCGGCGTTGTCGGCCACTCTGATCGCGGCCCGCCAGAAAAATCCGCTTTCACTCTTGGTTGCGATGCCGCTCGACCCGAACCGCTTGGGGGCTGGTGGCTTGGGTTCGCCCGGCGAACGTTCGGGGACACGATGTCGATCTATTTTCTGACGCTCATTATCGGCGTGGTCGCTGGCCTGCGCACCATGACCGCACCCGCCGCCGTCAGTATTGGCGCAGCCGCCGGATGGCTGCCGCTCAGCGGTACCTGGGCGGCCTTCATGGGCTTTCGCTTCACACCTTACATCTTCGGCCTTCTGGCCCTGGTGGAATTCGTCACCGACCAATTGCCGAGCACACCGAGCCGAAAGGTGCCGCAACAGTTCGGCGCCCGCATCGTCAGCGGCGCGTTCTGCGGGGCCGCGCTCGGATTGACCGGACATGCTATGCTCCAAGGATTGGTCGCCGGCATCATCGGTGCCGTCATCGGCACGCTCGGCGGCTATGAAGCCCGCAAGCGCCTCGTCGCGGCCATCGGCGGCAAGGACCTGCCGATCGCCCTTCTCGAGGATGCTGTTGCCGTTCTCCTCGCACTCTGGGTGGTGTCCTCGGTCTCATGACGAAACATTTCGACGCAATCATCATCGGTGCCGGCCAGGCCGGCCCATCGCTTGCCGGCCGGTTGACGGCAGCGGGCAAAACCGTCGCGCTGATCGAGCGCAAGCACTTCGGCGGCACCTGCGTCAACACCGGCTGCATGCCGACCAAGGCGATGGTCGCGAGCGCCTATGCCGCGCATCTGGCGCGACGGGGCGCGGACTATGGCGTGACGACCGGTCCCGTCACCATCGACTTTACCCGCGTCATGGCGCGCAAGGACACGGTGCGGTTCACGTCCCGGGGAAACATCGAAAACTGGCTGAAAGGCATGGAGAACTGCACCGTCTTCGAAGGCCATGCGCGCTTCGAAAGCCCGCATGAGATCCGAGTCGGCGACGCGCTGCTCTCGGCCGACCAGATCTTTCTGAATGTCGGCGGACGCGCCGCAACCCCGGATTTCCCTGGTGTCGCCGAGGTGCCCTATCTCACCAACGTCTCGATCATGGATCTCGACACCCTGCCCCGCCACCTGATCGTCGTCGGCGGCAGCTATATCGGACTCGAGTTTGCGCAGATGTTCCGTCGCTTCGGCTCCGAGGTCACCGTAATCGAGAAGGGGCCGCGGCTGATCGGCCGGGAGGATGCGGACGTTTCCGACGCCATTCTCGCGATCCTCGAAAAAGAGGGCATCCAGTTTCGCCTCAATGCCGAATGCATCCGCTTTGCCAGGAGCGGCGACGATGTGGTCGCCGGCGTGGATTGCACGGCGGGCGCACCCGAGATCGTCGGCTCTCACCTGCTGCTGGCAACCGGCCGCCGGCCGAACACGGACGACCTCGATCTCGGCCGGAGCGGCGTCAAGACTGACGCCCGCGGCTATGTTGAAGTCGACGAGACGCTTAAGACCAACGTGCCGCACATCTTCGCGATGGGCGACTGCAATGGCCGCGGCGCCTTCACCCATACGGCCTATAACGACTTCGAGATTATCGCCGCCAATCTGCTCGACGGAGAGGCGCGGAAGGTCAGCGATCGCATTTCAACCTACGGCCTATTTATCGATCCGCCGCTCGGCCGCGCCGGCATGACCGAGACCGAGGCGCGCAAGTCGGGACGCAAGCTGCTCATCGGCACGAGGCCGATGACCCGCGTCGGCCGCGCCGTGGAAAAGGGCGAGACCGAAGGCTTCATGAAGGTGATCGTCGACGCCGACAGCAAGGAGATCCTCGGTGCATCGATCCTCGGAACGAGCGGCGACGAGGCAGTGCAGAGCATCCTCGACGTGATGTATGCGGGCAAGCCCTACACGACGATCACGCACGCGGTTCATATCCACCCAACCGTGTCGGAACTGATCCCGACGGTCTTTGGAGACATGCACCCGGCGACCTGAGCGGCCGGGCAATTGATGCCGCGCGCTTAAACGAGCGCTGCGCGTGCGAGCTGGTAGAAATAGGTCGCGCCGCGCTCAAGGATGTCGTCGTTGAAATCGTAGCGGGTTGTGTGCAGCCCGCTGCTGTCGCCATTACCGATCAGCACATAGGCGCCCGGCACCTTTTCCAGCAGGAAGGAGAAGTCCTCGCTGCCCATCAGCGGCTCGGGCAGTTCGACATAGGCATCCGCGCCGAATGTGTCGGCGATCACCGCACGCGCATCCTCGACCGCCTCGGCATCGTTGATCGTCGCGGGATAACCGACCTGCCAGTCAAAGACGGCTTCGGCGTTGTAGCTTTCCGCCTGCAGGCGGGCGATCTGCTCGACGCGCTCCTGCAACTGCTTGCGGACGACAGGATCCATCGCGCGCATGCTGATTTCCAGCACTGCGGTATCCGGAATGATATTCGAGGCCGAACCCGCCTGGAACGAGCCGACCGTCAACACGGACGGCTGGTGCGGCGACACATTGCGCGACACCAGCGTCTGCAGCGCCATCACCACGCTGGAACCGATGACGACCGGATCGACCGTCAGTTCCGGCTGGGCGCCGTGGCCGCCCTTACCCTTGATCGTCAGCGTCAGCACGTCGATCGATGCCGCCATGGCACCGGCGCGGCTGGAGAACTGGCCGACTGGAAGACCCGGCCAGTTGTGAAGCGCATAGACCCGCTCGCAAGGGAAGCGCTCGAAAAGGCCGTCTTCGATCATCAGCTTGCCGCCGCCGAAGTTTTCCTCGGCCGGCTGGAAGATCAGATGAACCGTACCGTTGAAGCTTTCGTCCTTCGACAGCGCCCAGGCAGCCCCGAGCAACATGCTGGTATGACCGTCATGGCCGCAGGCATGCATCGCGCCCGGATGCTTGCTCTGATAGGCAAGACCGGTTTCCTCCTGCATCGGCAGCGCGTCCATGTCGGCGCGAAAGCCGATGGCGCGGTTGCTGTTGCCACGCTTCAGCGTTGCAACGATGCCGGTTGTCGCAAGACCGCGGGTGACCTCGAAGCCCCAGGACTGCAGCAGTTCCGCAACGAACTCGGAGGTCTTCACCTCGGAAAGGCCGATCTCGGGCATTTCGTGCAGCTTGTGGCGGATATCGACGAGTTCGGGCAGGAACTCGGAAAAATTGGTGTCGCGCATCGGGGTTTCCTCAAGCCATCTGCAGGAACTGGCGCAGGCGCGCCGATTGCGGGTCACGCATCATCTGCTGGGGGGCGCCGCGTTCTTCGACCAAACCCTTGTGCAGGAAGATCACTTCGCTGGAGATATCACGGGCGAGTGACATTTCGTGGGTGACCATCACCATGGTGCGGCCCTCTTCGGCAAGCTTCTTGATGACGAGCAGCACCTCGTTGACGAGTTCCGGATCGAGCGCCGAGGTCGGCTCGTCGAAGAGCATCACTTCCGGCTTCATTGCCAACGCGCGGGCGATTGCCGCGCGCTGCTGCTGACCGCCCGAGAGCTGATTGGGATAATGGTCGCGCTTGGGCGTGATGCCGACCTTCTCCATCAGCAGTTCGGCTTCGCCGATCGCATCCTTCTTGGTCATGCCGAGCACGTGGATCGGCCCTTCGATGATGTTTTCGAGAATGGTCTTGTGGGACCAGAGGTTGAAGCTCTGGAACACCATGCCGAGGCGCGTGCGGATATGTTCGAGCTGCCGCTTGTCGGCTGCATGGAACTTGCCGTCCTTGCCCTTGACGGTGCGGATCACCTCGCCCGAGACGGAGATCTCGCCCTCGTCCGGCGTCTCCAGATAGTTGATGCAGCGCAGAAGCGTGCTCTTGCCCGAGCCGCTGCTGCCGATCAGCGAGATGACGTCGCCGGACTTCGCCTCGAAGGAGACGCCTTTCAGCACCTCGACGGACCCGAAGCTCTTGTGAATGTTCTTCACCGAAAGCGCTGATGCGACCATGTTCATTCCTCTCGCGCGCCGTGGCGCGTCTCCTCTTTATGCCTTCGCCGTGCGGTAGCGCGTGAGCCGCTTCTCGACGACGCCCATGATGCGCGTCAGGATGAACACGACGGTGAAATAGATGATGCCGGCGGCAATCAGCGGTTCGAAGATCAGCAGCGACTGGCGCTGCAGCATGCGGGCGGTGCCCATGACCTCAAGAATGGTGATGGTCGAGGCAAGCGACGTCGTCTTCAGCAGGATGATCAGGTCACCCGTCAAAACCGGCAGGCACGAGCGGAACGCCTGCGGCAGGGTGATGCGGCGCAGGACCATCGACGAGCGCATGCCGATCGATTTTGCCGCCTCGATCTGGCCGCGCGGGATCGCCTTGATCGCGCCGCGGATGACCTCGGCATTGTAGGAAGCCTGGTTGAGGCTGAGTGCAAAGATCGCATACCACAGGCCGTCACGCAGATAGGGCCAGAGGAAGCTATGGCGCACCCAGGTGCCGGGTAGGATTTGCCCGAGGCCGTAATAGATCAGGTAGATCTGCACCAGAAGCGGCGTGCCGCGGAAGGCGAAGGTGAAGACATAGGCCGGAACCGAAAGCACGCGGCGACCGGAAAGCCGGGCGAGCGCCACGAGCGTGCCGATGACGAGGCCGAAGACGCCGGCGACCGCCGTCAGAAGCAGCGTGAGCGGTGTCGCCTTGATCAGCGCCGGCAGGAAGCCGACGACGTTGGAGATCGTTTCCATCAGTTGTGCCCCCGATTGAGGCGGCGCTCGATCTGGGCGATCACCAGGACGGAAACGAGCGTAATTGCCAGAAACAGAATGGCCGTCAGCCCGTAGAAGAAGATGTACTGCTTGGTGCCTGCCGCCGCGCGATAGCCCGTGTAGAGCAGCTCGCTGAAGGAGCCGAGCACGCTGATGATGGCGCTTTCCTTGGTGATAGACAGCCAGAGATTGCCCATGCCGGGGACCGCGTGGCGCATCATCTGCGGGAAGATGATGCGGGTGAAGACCTTGCGCCTATTCATGCCGATCGAAACCGCCGCCTCGATCTGGCCCGGCGGCACGGAGAGGAAGGCCGAGCGCAGCACCTCGGTCATGAAGGCGCCGGAGACGAAGGCGAGCGCGATGATCGCCGCCCAGAACGAGCTGAACTGAAAGGTTTCGGCAACGAGCCCGAAGTGCTTCAACAGCCGTTCCGCCCCGCTCGCGACCGAGAAATAGAGAAGCAGGATGACGAGCAGCTCAGGCAGCGAGCGCACGACCGTCGTGTAGATATCGGCAAGGAAACGCGGGATCCGGTGCTTCGATAGTTTGCCGGCAGCGCCCAGGAAGCCGAAGAGAACCGCAACCGCATAGGCGACCACGGAGACCTGAAGGGTCATCACCAGGCCCCAGGCGAAATCGTCGCCCCAGCCCTCGCCGCCCCAGGCAAGCAATTGCCAGTAATAGTCCATCCGTCGTTACCTGTTCCCGATTGTCTCGTCAGCCCCTACGCCGCTGCCCGATCGGTGCGGGCAAGGTGGCTGTAGCGGTTGCTGCGATGGTGCCCCGGCGCTGCGGCCGGTTCTGGCGAATGAGGGCGGCGAGGCTGGCCGCCGCCCTCCGAAATTCGGTTTACTTCTTGCCGAAGATCCACTTGTCGACGAGCTTCTGCGTCGTGCCGTCCTTTTCGAGCGCGGCAAGGCCGGCATTGACCTTGTCGAGGGTCGCAGCGTCACCCTTGCGGACGGCATAGGCGACGCCTTCGCCGAGCGTGACGTTCTTCGGCACTTCGACCTTGACCTCGTAGTCGGCGCCTTCAGGCGTCTTCAGGAAGGTCTGGATGTAGAGGTCGGGGATTAGGACGTAGTCGACGCGACCGGCGATGAGGTCGGCGACCGAGTTGTCGGCGGTGTCGTAGCTCTTGGCTTCGGCGCCGGTCAGGTACTTGGCGACATAGGCCGACTGCACGCTCGACGTCTGCACGCCGATGATCTTGCCCTCGACGCTTGCCGGGTCGATGATCTTGCCAGAACCGTCGGCGGCGTCGGCCGTCTTGATCTCGCTCGTGTCACCCTTGGAGCCAACGAAGGACGTGCCTTCGGTGTAATAGGGCGTCGAGAAATCGACGACCTGGCGGCGCTCGTCGGTGATCGAGAAGGCGCCGATGATGAAATCGACCTTGTTTTCCTTCAGCGACGGGATGAGACCGTCCCAGGCCATCTGGTTGATGTCGCACTTGACGGCCATCTTCTCGCAGAGCGCGCGGGAGAGATCGGCTTCAAGGCCCTCCCACTCGCCGCCGGCGTTCACCTGGGTGAAGGGCATGTAGGGCTCCGGCGTCATGCCGAGGCGCAGCGTCTCCTCGGCAAACGCGCTGCCGGCAGCCATGGAAAGGGCGATCCCTGCGAACAGGGCGGTCTTCAACGTCTTCATATGTTCCTCCTCGGGGATTGCGTCGGATCAGAGCGTGTTGCTGAACCAGCGTAGCGACATGCAGGAAAGACCTGCGTCGATCTTGCCGATCTCCGTCGTCTTCATCGGCACGACCTTGTAGCCGAGCTTGTCGAGCATCTCGATCGTGCGCGGGAAGTCCGAGCCGACCATGACGACGTCGTTGACGCGCAGCGCATTCGCTGCCGGCTCTTCGCCTTCGGGAATGATCACCTGCTTGAAGCGCTCGAAGGCGCCGGACTTGGCGAGGCGCGCGGTCGAAAGCACGGTCTCGTCGTCGAGCAGCGAGCAATCGGTCTTGAAGTGCAGCACGCCTTCAGGCGTCGCGACGATCTCGCTTTTGCGACCGAGCTTGGTCAGGCAGGCCTGAAGTGCTTCGGCGCCAACCTTGTTGGTACGGGCCGAAAGGCCGATCATCACGCTTTCGCGGGTGGTCAGAACGTCGCCGCCATCGGCAAAGCCGGTGCCTGGCAGATCGAGAACCGTTTCGAACATGGCGCGAAGCGTCGGCTCGATCTCCGGCGTTTCCTTGACGCGGGTTTCGGCACCCGGACGCAAGAGGATCGCGCCTTCGGTGAAGACCAGCGCCGGATCTTCGACGAAGATCGAGTCCGGGAAGGCTTCGAGCGCCGGCAGCACCGTCACCTTCACGCCCGCGTCCTTCATCGCCGCGATATAGGCATCGTGTTCTGCCTTTACACCTTCGAAGGTGGGGTTGCCGCGGTCATCGGCGCGAAGGCCGTTGACGACCGACTTCGACGGGGTGCGGACGATGATGTTGTTGAACTGGTAGACGGGGCGTGACTGCGACATTTGTAGTACCTTTGGCTTGGATGAGGTGCTTCTATCGATCGGACATGGCGGCGTAAAGCGGTTGCTTGTTCACGTTTTCCCGACGTGACAGGTGAACGCCAGCGAGCATGCAGCGCACGGAGCCGCCCGCGAGCTCGATGGTCGGAACGTCGAAGGCGAGAACACGGGCAGAGACTTCGAGCGCCTTGATCTGGTCGGCGCGGAGCGAGGCGAGCGCGCGAGCCGACATGACCACGACGCGGCCATCGGCACCGTCGAGTTCGATAGCATTGCCGGCGAAGTTCTCGATTTGCTCCAGCGTCAGATCGATGACCTGGCGGCCGGTTTCCTCAAGCCGCAAGCAGATCTCCTGGCGACGGGCGAGATCCGGGATCATGCTCGTGCCGATCAGTGCAAACTCGGTGCCGATGCACATCAGCACGTTGGTGTGGTAGATCGAGTTGCCCTGGCGATCGACCGCGCCGAAGATCATCGGCTCGAAATTGAAGTGGGTGCAGAAGCGTTCTAGCGCCACTTCATTGGTGCGGTTGGAACGTGCGGCATAGGCGACACGACCGATATGGTCGAGCACCATGGCGCCCGTGCCTTCGAGATAGACGCCGTCCTTTTCAAGGCCGGAGTAATCGATCACGTCCTGAACGCGGTACTCGTTCTTCAGCATCTCGATGATGTCGGAGCGGCGCTCGCTTTGGCGGCTTTCCGAATACATCGGATAGATCGCGACATGGCCACCCGAATGGGTCGAGAACCAGTTGTTGGGGAACACCGAGTCCGGCCGCGTCGTCGTCTCGTCTTCGAAGAGATGGACTGCGACGCCGGCGTTCGAAAGCCCGTCGGCCATGCGGCTCACTTCGTCATAGGCGGCCTTGGCGATCGCAGTCGGCTGGCGCGCCGCGTCGGTCGCCTGGAAGGCATTGTCCTTGGCCGTCATCGGGTTGGGGCCGAAGTGGTGCGGGCGGATCATCACGACGCCCTTCGGCGCCTGTACGGACAGTCTCTTCATGTTATGCGGCACTCCGCTCGGCAGGGACCGCCGGCTGCTGCCGGAACAGGCCGTAGAGATCGCGCGGATGGTCCGGCTGGGTCGTCAGGTCGAGCTCGGTGTAGAATGCGGTACCCTGGATCTTGTCGCGCAGGAAGCGCAGGGCCGAGAAGTCTTCGGTAGCAAAACCGACGGAATCGAAGATGGTGATCTGGGCGCTCGAGCGACGGCCTTCGGCCTCGCCGGCAATCACCTGCCAGAGTTCGGTGACCGGGAAGTCCGGCGCCATCTGCTGGATCTCGCCCTCGATGCGGGTCTGTTCCGGATATTCGACGAAGACGTCGGCGCGGCGCAGGATGTCCCCCTGCAACTCCGTCTTGCCGGGGCAATCGCCGCCAACGGCGTTGATGTGAACGCCGGCGCCCACCATGTTGTCGGAGAGGATCGTGGCATTGCGCTTGTCGGCCGTGACGGTCGTGATGATGTCCGCGCCAGCAACCGCTTCTTCCGCCGTGGTTGCGACGACGATGTCGAAGTCCATATCCGAGAGGTTGTTGCAGAACTTGGCGGCGGCTTCCGCATCGATATCGAAGACCTGAAGGCGCTTGACGCCAAGAAGGGCGCGGAAGGCGAGCGCCTGGAATTCGGACTGGGCGCCGAGACCGATGATCGCCATCGAGCGGGCATCAGGACGTGCGAGGTACTTCGCGGCAAGCGCCGATGTCGCCGCCGTACGCAGGCCCGTCATGATCGTCATTTCGGAAACGAGACAGGGGTAGCCGGTGCTGACGTCGGAAAGAACGCCGAAGGCGGTCACCGTCTGCAGGCCGACATTGGGGTTCTTCGGATGGCCGTTGACGTATTTGAAGCCGTAGTGCTCGCCGTCCGAGGTCGGCATCAACTCGATGACGCCGGTCTTCGAGTGGCTGGCCAGCCGCGGAGTTTTTTCGAAAACGTTCCACCGGCGGAAATCGTCTTCGATGTATTCCGCAAGACCCACAAGAAACGTCTCAATGCCGATCGATTTGACCAGCTCGATTACGTTGCCGACACCGACATACTGAACCACGTTTAAAACTCCATCGGAGAAATTCGATGAAGTCAGCCTAGGCTTGCAAGAAGTGAGTTGAAATTTTAAACCTGCGCAAAATTACAGGGCATATTGAGCAATTTGCACAATCGTAATATACACCTTTCATGCATATCTTCGATGACCTCGACCACCAGCTCATCTCGCTCCTGCGAGAAGACGGGCGCGCGCCCTACTCCAAGATCGCTGCGGTGCTCGGCATATCGAGGGCGACCGTGCAGACTCGCATCGACCGGCTGCTCGAAAGCGGCGCGGTCCTGGGCTTCACGCTGCGCGTGCGGCAGGATTATGACGATCGCGCCATCCGTGCGATCATGATGATCGAGGTGAGCGGCCGAAACACCACCAAGGTGATCAAATACCTGCGCGGCCTGCCGGAACTTTATGCCCTGCACACCACCAACGGCGGTTGGGACCTAGTCGCCGAAATCCGCGCCAACAGCCTCAGCGATTTCGACCGCATCCTGCGCGAAGTGCGCGACGTCGAGGGCGTGTCGAACAGCGAAACGAGCATTCTGCTCAGCACCGTCTGACGCTCCTACCCATCATCTGCGCAGCTCGCGCACGACCAAGACAGGCATGACCATGAGCCATATCCCCCAGATCGACTACGACACCGCCTCGGATGAAATCCGCGCCGCCCACGACGAGGAGGTGCGCGTGCGTGGCCGCATGACCAACATGAAGCGCACGCTTTTACATTCGCCGGTCGCGCACCGGATCTATGCGGAATGGTTCACGCTCCGCGAGGAACTACGCCCTACCCTCGACGATAGGGCGATCTGGTTCCTCTCCCATTCCATTTCGGAGGCCATGAAATCCCCAATCGCCATGGGCTTCTTTCGACGCGCCTTCGCCAACGCCGGCCTCGACTTTCACACCGTTCAACCGACCGAGGACGAACAGCGCCTGATCGCCTTCGGCCGCGCCATCGTCGCCGACAGCAATGCCGTTCCGGAGGAAATCTGGGTTGGCCTCAAGGCACGCTACGACGCCAAGGCGCTGGTCGACCTCGTCGCTTTCTCCGGCATCATGGTGGCGACGGCGCTTTTCAACAATGTCGTCGAAGTGGAGTTCGACAAGGAACTGGAACCCTTCGTCGATTGAGACAGTGAAGAGCAGCGTGACAAACGATATGACGATCAGGCGCGCGACCGTCGCGGATGCGTCAAGCCTTGCGGCGATCAGCCTGGAAGTCTGGCTCAACACGTATATCAGGGATGGCGTCAACGCATTCTTTGCCGATTATGCGCTGGAGCAGTTTACCACCGCGCGCTTCGAAGAAATTCTGGGCGACCGCAACGAGACCGTCTGGGTTTCGCAGAACGTTGTCGGTATCGACGGCTTCTTGCGCATGTCGGCGAATTCGCCGGCACCGGTCGATATCGCCTCCAACCTGGAAATCACGACGCTCTATGTCCAGCCCCACCACCATGGTCGCGGCCTCGGCAAGGCACTCCTGAAGACCGGCCTGCAATTCTGCCTGGACACGGGCCAGCCAGGCACCTGGCTGGCGGTGAACGCCGAAAACGAAAAAGCCATGGCCTTCTACCTCGCGAGTGGCTTTGAGATGGCGGGACAAACCCATTTCACGATCGGCGACAAGGCTTACCCCAACCACGTTCTTCAGTTTCGCTTGGACCGCTGATCGCTTCGAACAGCGCCTTCACACCAAGAAACGGTTGACGTCGATCGCTTGCGTGTATATACACACATTATGTCTCGTTGCTATTGTGCCCTCTTACGCAAAGCCACCCGGCGAGTGACGTCAGTCTATGACGACGCGCTGCAGCCGATTGGTCTTAACCTTGCCCAGTTCAGCCTGCTTCGACACATCGCGCGCGATGAACCGATCTCGATGACCGAACTTGGCCGCAAGATCGAACTCGAGCGATCGACGGTCAGCCGCAACGTCAAGGTGCTGGAGGGAATGGGATTGGCCGCAACTGGAAGCGGAAAGGATCAGCGGGAGGCCATTGTCGAACTTACGGAGAGCGGCCACCGGATACTGGCTGACGGCGCGCCGCTCTGGCAGGCCGCTCAGGACAAGATCGAGGCGCGGCTGGGAGCCGACGCCGCCACCCAGCTGGAGGACCTGCTGCTGGCGCTCTAGCGCCTCGTTTCCAGACCAACTTTCTGGTCGCAGTCTGCGACTTGAGGCCAGAAGAATCCGGGCAGCCTAAGCTGCCAGGAACCGGCAGAAAACTGCCAAACAACCGTTCAATCTGCGACCTGCGCTCCGAAAGCCCGCGCAGCGCTGTCGCACGCCCTAAAAACACCGACGAAAGGAAGTCGACGATGCTCGGTCCGGCGCTTGCGCGTTATCTTGCCAGACGCAATATCCACTACGGCTGGGCTGTCGCCGCCGTCACCTTCCTGGTCATGCTTTCGACAGCGGGCGCCATGGGCTCGGCCGGCGTGCTCATCAAACCGCTCGAGACCGAATTCGGCTGGACCAATGCGCAAATCTCGCTGGCGCTCGCCATCCGGCTTTGCCTTTTCGGTCTGCTCGGTCCGTTCGCAGCCTCGTTCATGAACCATTTCGGCGTGCGCCCGGTCGTGTCTACGGCGCTGATCCTGATCATCTCCGGCATCGCCGCCTCGTTCTACATGACGGAACTCTGGCACCTGGTGGCGATCTGGGGCGTCGTGCTCGGCGTGGGTACCGGCATGACGGCGCTGGTGCTCGGCGCGACGGTCGCAACGCGCTGGTTCGACAAACGGCGCGGGCTCGTCGTCGGGCTGATGACCGCCAGCAACGCCACCGGCCAGCTGGTCTTCCTGCCGTTGCTCGCTTCTCTCACCGAAACGATCGGCTGGCGCTCGGCGCTGACGCTGATCATCGTCATCCTGCTTGCGGCCTTCACCCTGGTCCTGCTTCTGATGCAGGATCGCCCTGGGGACCTTGGCCTTGCGCCCTTCGGCGGCAAGCAAATGGTGGCGGCGCCGCCGAAGGCGAAGAGCTTCGGGGAACTGCTGATGGCACCGATCCGGGCGCTTTCCGACGCCGCCAAGACCAACACCTTCTGGGTGCTGTTTGCGACCTTCTTCGTCTGCGGCTTCAGCACCAACGGGCTGATCCAGACCCATTGGGTTTCGATCTGCGGCGATGTTGGTATTGCCCCCGTCGCAGCAGCCAGCCTGCTGGCGCTGATCGGCGTATTCGATCTGATCGGCACCATCGGTTCCGGCTGGCTCTCGGACCGTTATGACAACCGCTGGCTGCTCTTCTGGTTCTACGGCCTTCGCGGCCTGTCGCTGATGTTCCTGCCGTTCAGCGGCTTCAACATCTACACGCTGTCGATCTTTGCGATCTTCTACGGCCTGGATTGGGTCGCGACGGTACCGCCGACGGTGAAACTTTCGGCCGAACGCTTCGGTCCGGAACACGCCGCCCTCGTCTTCGGCTGGGTCTTCACCGGTCACCAGCTGGGTGCGGCCAGTGCGACCTTCCTCGCAGGCGCCAGCCGGACGTCGCTTGAAACCTATACGCCGGCGCTGATTGCCGCCGGGATGCTCTGCATTGTCGCGGCCCTGCTGGTGCTGACGATCGGTCGGCGTCAACCGGAGGCGCTTACGCCGCAACCGGCCTGAGTCCTTCTGCCAGTTGCATCGAAAAGGGCGGGCTGCCAATGGCAGCCCGCCCTTTTGTTGGACGCTGAGACCCAATGAACGTCAGTGGGCAAACTCGGTCACGAATTCCGGATTGCCGCGGATCGTATTGCTAACGGTGCAGATCTCGTTTTCGGCGGCTTCCGCGATCGCATGGCGGACCGTGTCGTCAAAATCACCCTTGATGTCGAAGACGATGTTGAATTTTGCGACGCGGGACGGCTCGTCATGGGCTTTCTCGCCCGTCACCTTGGCACTCACTTCCGTCAGCCGGTCGAGCACGCCAAAACGGCTGGCGGCGATGCGGGCGCTCAGCACCAGGCAGCTTGCGAGCGACGCATAGAGCAGATCGAGCGGGCCGTAGCCCGCCTGCGACGGGCCGGTGACGATATCGAGTTCACCACCGGTGACCGAGGTCACATGCGGAAAGCCGGTCTTGCCGACCACAGCCGTCGCACCGGTTTCCCGCGTTCTCACCTTCACATCCGCCATGTCGTAAAACCTTCCCAGAACTTATCAAACCGATCGGTAGAAACACGTCGCCCCGGGCCGGAAGGCCCAGGGCGTTTTGATATGTGCGCCTTTTTCTCATCGGCGCAAGGGCGATCGCTAGCGGATCAGTTCTTCTTCACCAGGCGGTAGAAGACATAGTCCGAGATGGCGCCATTGACGTAGCCTTCGACCTTGTCCTTCATCGCGACCTGGGTCGCTGCCTGGAACATGATCACGATCGGCGACTTTTCCTGCACCTTGCGCTGCAGGTCGACATAAAGCGCGTCGCGCTTGGCCGGATCGGCTTCCTTGAGGGCTGCCTTGGTCGCTTCGTTGAGTTCCGCCGGAACCGCCCAGCCGTTACGCCAGGTGGTCGTCGACTGATACTTGTCGTCGGCGTTGTCTTCGTTATAGGCGAAGGCCTTGGCGTTCGAATGCGGGTCCATGAAGTCCGGGCCCCAATAGAGCAGCATCGCTTCGTGGGTGCGCGCGCGGTACTTGGTGATGACCTGGCTACCGGTGCCCGGGATGATCTCGAAGTTGATCCCGGCTTCGGCGAACGACGCCTGCAGTGACTGCGCCATGTCGGTGAACGGCGTCGAGTTGATGACGTCGAGGGTCACCTTGATCGGCGTCTTGATGCCGGCATCGGCGAGAATCTTCTTCGCCTTTTCGACGTCGTAGCTGTAGGGGGTCTCGTCGAGCGAGCCCGGGAAGCCCTTCGGCCAGAAAGCCTGGTGAACTTCCATCTGGCCCTTGAGGAAGCTGTCGGTCATGCCCTTGTAGTCGACCAGGTAGCGGGCGGCTTCCCAGACGGCTTCCGGCTGCAGTGCCGCGTCCTTCTGGTTGAACGACAGGAAGTGTACGGCGGCCTGCGGATAGGATTCGACCTTCACGCCGTCCTTGCCTTCAAGACCCGAAACCTGGTCCGGGGTCAGGTTCTTCGCCATGTCGACGTCGCCGGTCTGCAGCATCAGCTGCTGGGTTGCGGCTTCGGCCACGTGACGGATGATGACGCCCTTGATAACAGGAGCGCCGCCGAAGTAGTTCGGGTTGCTCGCAAGGTTGAGCAGCTCGCCGGCGCGGAAGGCCTTGAGCACGAACGGGCCGGTGCCGGCCGAATTGGCCTTGAGCCACGCATTGCCGAAGTCGCCATCGGCCTCGTTGGCCTTGACGGTTTCCGCGTCGATCACCGAAGCCGGGCGAGCGGCGAGAACGTTGAGAACGAAGGCCGACGAGAAGTCGCCGTCATACTTGACCGTGACCTTGTTACCTTCGGCGGTCACCATCTTGTCGATGTTTTCGGGCGTCCAGCCGAGCTGCGTCAGGATGAAGGCCGGCGCCTTGTTGAGAACGACGACGCGCTTGAAGGAGTAGACGATGTCTTCGCCACGCAGCGGATTGCCGGAGGAAAAGGTAACGCCATCACGCAGCGTGAAGGTGATCGTCTTTGCCGCATCGTCGACCGTCCATTCGGAGGCAAGACCCGGCGCCAGCTTCTTCACGTCGGGCGCATCGTACTGCACCAGGCGGTCATAGGTCTGGGTGACGTATTCGCCCGAGGAGAACTCGTAGGCCTCGGCCGGGTCGATGCTGACGATGTCGTCGATATTCTGGGCAACGACCAACACATCGGCTGGCGTTTCGGCGAGTGCGGCCGGCGCCACGCTCATCATCAGGGACGCCGCGAAGACCGCGGCCTTGAACATTCTCATCATCATTCTCCTATTTTCGATGAGGCTTGGTTTTTGTCGGTGCCGGCTTCAGCGCCGATTGCGGCTGACCGGTCTCGTTGGATTGGGAAGCGCGGGGCCGGAAGAGCGGCAGAGTGCCGGTCCAGATCAACCGCACGGGTGCGTCTGTCTTGTTCCACCAGTAGTGAGGCTGGATGCCGCGGAAGTGCAGGCCGTCGCCAGGCGAAAGCATGGTGTCGTCGCCATCGAGCCCGAAGAGGATCTCGCCTTCGAGCATGTAGACGAGCTCTTCGCCCTCATGGCTGAAGACCTCGGAGCGATGCCCCGGCGGAATGGTGATGACGAAACTCGAAAGCTGATTGCCGGCGAAATCCGCGCCAATGCGCTCATAGGAAACAGGCGAGCCGCCGACCGAAAACACCATGCGCCCCTCGGCGCGCGAAAGCCCGGTGTCGATCGCCGGTGCCAGGATGAAATGGTTGAGTTCGGCGCCCAGGCCTTGCGCAATCTGGGCCAGTGTGCCGAGCGAGGGCATGGCAAGATCGCGCTCGATCTGGCTCAAATAGCCGACCGAAACGCCCGCTGCGTCGCTGAGCGTCTGCAGGGTCATATGCATCTGCCGGCGGCGCGCACGCACCAGCGCGCCCACCTTCGGCTGCCCTGCCCCGGCCGATTTGCCCGAAGCGGCCTGCGTATCCTCTGACGGATCGCTCACAGCGGTTATTCCTCCCGTTTCCGCCCCAGTAAAATTTTTTTGATTTAAGCAAACTTATTTATATACTCCAAGCAAATTTTTGCGGTATCGACAAGTGAGACCGCAAGCGAAGAGGGATGGTGACGCCACGTGGCAAACGACAGCACGACAGCAGCAGCGCCGGCGCGCCGCGCCGCCAGACCCAGTCGGGCACGGCAGCGCCTTCTTTCACTGGCAGGCTTTCTGGTAACGCTTGCGATAACCTTCCTCGGCCTGCTCGCAATCACCTTCTTCATCGGCCGCATCGTGCCGATCGACCCGGTTCTGGCTGTCGTCGGCGACCGCGCACCCGTCGCCGTCTATGAGCGCGTGCGCCAGGAAATGGGGCTCGACCAGCCGCTCATCACCCAGTTCGTCAGCTACGTACGTGACGTCGCCACCTTCAATTTCGGAACATCGGTTTCGACGGGCAAGCCGGTTATCGAGGACCTCGCTCGCGTCTTCCCGGCAACACTCGAAATGGCGACGCTCGGCATCATCCTCGGCGTGCTGATCGGCGTGCCGCTCGGTGTTTTTGCCGCCGCCCGCCGTGGCTCCTGGCTCGATCAGGGCATCCGCGTCATCGGTCTGCTCGGTTATTCGGTGCCTGCCTTCTGGCTCGGTCTCGTCGGCCTGGCGATTTTCTACGCGAAGCTGAAATGGGTCGGCGGCCCCGGCCGTGTCGACATCTTTTACGACGGCATGGTGTCGCCGGTCACGGGCCTGATCCTTGTCGACAGCATCATTGCTGGCGAATGGGAGATCTTCCGCAACGCCGTCTGGCACCTGATCCTGCCGGCGTCCTGCCTCGGCTTCTTCTCGCTCGCCTATATCGCCCGCATGACGCGCTCCTTCATGCTCGACCAGCTGAGCCAGGAATATGTGACGACCGCCCGGGTCAAAGGCGTGCCGGAGCGCCTGGTCATCTGGCGCCATGCCTTCCGGCCGATCCGCGTGCCGCTGATCACCGTTATCGGCCTGTCCTATGCCGGCCTGCTCGAAGGCTCCGTGATGATCGAGACGATCTTCTCCTGGCCCGGCATCGGCAACTACCTGACCGTCGCTCTGCTCAATGCCGACATGTCGGCCGTGCTCGGCTCGACCCTCGTCATCGGCGCGGTCTTCATCGGCATCAACAAGATTTCGGACGTGCTCTACCGCGTGCTCGATCCGCGTGCACGCTAAGGGAGGAGCGACCATGACCACACTTCGCGACTGGCTGATCGACGACAGCCCCGCCTCGCCGATGCAGGCGCGCCTCGGGCGCTTCTATCGCATCTTCGGCGCGCTGATGCGCAATCCGCTCGCCGTTGTCGGCGCCGTCATCATCCTCGTTCTGGTGCTGACCGCGCTCTTTGCGCCGTGGCTCGCCACCCATGATCCGCTGCGCCAGTCGCTGAGCGAACGCCTGCTGCCGCCGAGTGCTGCCCACTGGATGGGAACCGACGAACTCGGCCGCGACATCTGGTCCCGCGTTGTCTACGGTTCACGCATCACGCTGGCCATCGTCACGCTGGTTGCAGTGCTCGCAGCCCCCGCCGGCCTGGTGATCGGCGTGGCCGCCGGTTATTTCGGTGGCTGGGTCGACCGTATCCTGATGGGCATTACCGATATCTTCCTGTCGCTGCCGAAGCTCATCCTGGCGCTTGCCTTCGTTGCAGCCCTTGGCCCCGGCATCGAGAACGCGATCATCGCCATCGCGATCACCTCCTGGCCCGGCTATGCCCGTGTCGCTCGTGCGGAGACGCTGACCTTCAAGAACTCCGAATTCATTTCGGCGGTGCGTCTGCTCGGCGCGTCGAGCCTCCGGGTCAATCTCGGCCACGTGCTTCCGCTCTGCACCTCATCGATGATTGTCCGCGTCACGCTCGACATGGCCGGCATCATCCTGACGGCTGCCGGTCTCGGCTTCATCGGACTTGGCGCTCAGCCGCCACTTCCCGAATGGGGCGCGATGATCTCGCGCGGTCGCTCCTTCATTCTCGATCAGTGGTGGGTCGCGACCATGCCCGGCTTTGCCATCATTCTCGTTAGCCTCGGCTTCTGCTTCCTCGGTGATGGCCTGCGCGACGTGCTCGATCCGAAGAGCGGGGAGCAGCGCTGATGAGCAATCTTCTCGAAGTCGAAAACCTGCGCGTCACCTTCCCGACGCCCCGCGGTGATCTCGAAGTCGTGCGCGACATCTCCTTCACCCTCGGCCGCGAACGCCTCGGCATCGTCGGCGAGAGCGGCTCGGGCAAGTCGATGACCGGTCGCTCGATCCTGCAGCTGATCCGGGCACCGGGTCGGGTCACCGCCGACAAGCTCGTCTTCGACGGCGTCGACCTCCTGAAGCAGTCCGAGCGGCAGATGCGCGCCATCCGCGGCGCCCGCATTTCCATGGTGATGCAAGACCCGAAGTTCTCGCTGAACCCGGTCATGACCATCGGCGAGCAGATCGCCGAAGCGTTGCTGACGCACCAGAAGCTGCCGCGCCGCGAGGTCAACGCGCGCGTGCTTACGATGCTGGAATCGGTGCGCATTGCAGATCCGGAACGCGTCGCCAAGCTCTACCCGCACGAAGTCTCCGGTGGCATGGGCCAACGCGTGATGATCGCGATGATGCTGATCCCCGAGCCGGACCTTCTGATCGCCGACGAGCCGACCTCGGCGCTCGACGTTTCCGTCCAGGCCCAGGTGCTCGACATCATCGACGAACTGGTGAAACGCAAGGGCATGGGCCTGATCTTCATCAGCCACGACCTCAATCTCGTCTCCAGCTATTGCGACCGCATCCTCGTGATGAACACCGGCGAGGTGGTCGAGGAATGCAAGGCCGGCGAACTGATGGCGGCCAAGCACCCCTATACGCGCGGGCTGATCGCCTCCATTCCGCGCCTCGATGAAACACGGGACGAGCTGCCGGTGCTCGACCGCAGCGCATGGGCCAAGGCATGACCGCGCTCTCTCTGAAGAACCTCGACATCTCGTACGGCGACGTGCAGATCACCCACAACGTCAATCTCGATATCGCCGACGGCGAGAGCTTTGCCCTTGTCGGCGAAAGCGGCTCGGGAAAATCGACGGTGCTGAAGGCAATCGCAGGTCTCGCGCCGGAATGGACCGGCGAGATCACCGTGCTCGGCTCGCCCCGCGGCCACGGCATCGACCGCGCCTTTTCGCGTCAGTGCCAGATGGTGTTCCAGGATCCCTACGGCTCGCTGCATCCGCGAAAGACGGTCGACGCCACGCTCGGCGAAGCGCTGACGATCCACGGCATCGGCGACCGCAACGCCCGCATCGAGGAGGTCATGACCTCGGTCGGCCTCGATCGCAAGTTCCGCTTCCGCTTTCCGCACCAGCTCTCGGGCGGCCAGCGCCAGCGCGTGGCAATCGCCCGGGCGCTGATGCTGAAGCCGAAGGTGCTCTTACTCGACGAGCCGACATCCGCGCTCGACGTTTCGGTCCAGGCCGAAATCCTCAACCTGTTGAAGCGCCTCCGGCGCGAGCAGAACCTCACCTTCCTGATGGTCACCCACAACCTGGCGGTCGTCTCCTTCCTCTGCGATCGCCTCGCTGTCATGCGCCAGGGCCGGATCGTCGAGATTGCCGATGTCGCCGACCTCAAGCGCGGTGACCTCAAGGATCCCTATTCGCGCGAGCTGATGCAGATCAGCGCCGCGCATGCCAACTAGGATGGGACAACACCGACGATTTATCGTCTGTCCCCTTCTAAGATATCGAGTAACCCCAAGGACATAGCATGAACAGTGAACAGATCGCTGCCGCGCTGGCGGAATTCGACGCGGCCATTGCCAAGACCACCGATGCCGATGCGGTATGGACCGCATTGCAGACGCTTAGCCGCCAGGTGATCGGCGCCAAGCTCTTCACCATCATGACCGTAGATATGGTCAACGAAGTCGCGCGCCGCGCCTACACCTCGCACCCCGCGGAGTACCCGACCTCGGGCACCAAGCCGATCCGCTACGACAGCTGGTTCGACATCGTGCACAAGGCGCACCAGACCTTCGTCGCCAACACCATCGCCGATATCGCCAAGGTTTTCCCGGACCACGAGACGATCTGGTCGCTCGGCTGCGGCTCGGTTGCCAACATCCCGGTCGTTGTCGGCGGCGAGCTGCTCGGCACCGTCAACTGCCTCGACGTCGAGCATCACTACACGCCGGAGCGCGTGGCACTCTCCAAGCACCTGGAGCTGCCGGCGAAGCTCGCCTTCCTCGCCGCAGCACGCGCCGAGAAGAAGTAAGACAGCAGGCCGGAGGCGTCATCGCCTTCGGCCATCCATCCGCTCAGCGGCCGATCGCCCCACCGGTTTCCTTCAGGAAGAAATGCATTTTCTCCGTCTCGATCGGCACCGCGATCTGATCGTCGGGGCCGATGCGTGACGCGGCGTGAACCTGCGCCGTGAAAGCGGCAGGCCCGACCCGGCCAAGAGCCAGCGTATGCGGGCCGAGCGGTTCGATATCGCGCACGATCAGCCTGACTGTTGGCGCATTGGCGTCCGTCGCCATCGTATGTTCCGGCCGGATGCCGAGCACGACCGCTTTTCCGACGTAGGCGCCGAGTTTTTCGGCGCGGTTTTCCGGGATAGCCACGGCCACGTCCCCATCCGCTATGAACTGCATCCCTCCATCGCCGCGCTCCAGCCGCCCCTCGAGGAAATTCATGCTCGGCGCACCGATGAAGGCGGCGACGAAAAGATTGGCGGGGGCCTCATAGAGCGTGATCGGATCGGCCGCCTGCTCGATGCGGCCCTGGTTCATGACGACGACGCGGTCGGCCATGGTCATGGCTTCCACCTGATCGTGGGTCACGTAAACGGCAGTCGTCTGAAGACGCCGGTGCAAGAGCTTGATTTCGGTGCGCATTTCGATGCGAAGTTTGGCATCTAGGTTCGACAGCGGCTCGTCGAAGAGGAAGACATCCGGCTGGCGTACGATCGCCCGGCCGATCGCCACGCGCTGGCGCTGGCCGCCCGATAGTGCGCTCGGCTTGCGATTGAGATAGGCGCCGAGGTTGAGGATGCGAGCGGCATCCGTTACCGCCTTTTCGATCTCCGCCTTCGGCGTGCCGCGCACCTTCATGCCGTAGCCGATGTTCTCGGCGACCGTCATGTGCGGATAGAGCGCGTAATTCTGAAACACCATGGAGCAATTGCGCAGGCCCGGTCTGAGATCGGTCACGTCGCGATCGCCAATCCGGATCGAACCCGAAGTCGCAGTTTCGAGGCCGGCAATCATCCTGAGCGTCGTCGTCTTGCCGCAGCCGGAGGGACCGACGAGCACGACGAACTCACGATCGGCAATGTCGAGATCGAGCGGCGGAATGACGGTGACGCTCCCGAAGGACTTGGTGATCTGCTGCAATCGGACCTGTGACATGCTGTAGCCTCTGATGCTGTCTGTGCCCGGTCTCGCCGGGGACGGTGGCGCCCGCCCCGATCGTTTCGGGGCGGGCGTGGGTTCGTTACTGCTGCGGCAAGCCCATCGAGGCGCGATAGGCGGCAAGCTGCTTGTCGCGGCCGAACTCGTCGGTCAGCTTGTTCCACTGTTCCGCGACGCTATCGAGCGCCTGTTGCGGCGTCACTTCGCCGGCAAGCGCCTTGGAAAGCTCGATCTCCAGCACTTCGGTATAGGAGAAGTAGCCGGGAAGGCGCATGTCGAGCGCGATGTTCTTGGCGGTCACCGCCTCCTTCTGCGCACCAAGATATTCCTTCGCCTCACGCTCGGAGAAGATCTTCGACCAGAGATCGAGATTGGTCGTGTGCGAGATGCGGTAAGGGTTCACACCGGTGCCGCCGGTAATCGCCGCCTGGCCCGAGACGGCCGGGCTCGTCAGGTACTGGATGTAGTTCCAGGCTGCTTCCTGCTTGGTCGAGGTCGCGGGAACTGCCGCCTGCCAACCGCCGAAGGCCATGAAGGAGGTCTGGACGACGTGGTCGAACTTGTCCCACTTCTTGGTCTTGTAGTTCCAGATCTCGTCCGATCCCGGCAGCGATGCCGAGCCGACATTGCCGGCCACCTTCGACTGCTTCGGGTCGGCACCGATGACGCCGGTATCACCCCAGCCGATCGATTCCGCCACCTGGCCGCCGGCAAAAGCGGCGTTCACTTCGCCGAAGGAGAAGTTCAGCGCGTTCGGCGGCGCGAGCTTTGAGGCCCGGATGTATTCCTCGAGGCCACGAACCCAGCCGGGATTGTTGACCTGCGCATCCATCGTTTCCGGATTGAAGAACATGGCGCCCGGATTGTCCGGATGGCTGGTATAACCGGCCACGTGGCTGAACAGGAACCAGAATTGCTGGCCGCCGCGGCGGAAGGCTTCCGCCGTGCCCCAGAGGTTGTTGGCCGGCTGGTTGAAGTATTCGGCGATGTCCAGGTACTGCTTCCAGGTCTTGGGCGGCGCCAGATCGTAGCCGTACTTTTCCTTGAAGGCCTTCTGGTTGTCGGCGTTCTCGAAGAGGTCGATGCGGTAGCTGTAGGTATGGGCGTCGCCGTCCATCGTCTGCGACAGCACCTTGCCGTTCCAGACCATCAGCTGTTCGCGGTAGACGGGCGCGATATCGTCCCAGTCGGCGCCCTTCTGCATGTCGGCCGGCATTTCCGACAGGAAGTCGGTGAAATCAGGGGCCCAGGCCGGTGCAAAGGCGATCACGTCGAAAGCGTCTTCGCCAGAGGTCAGCGAGGTAACGATCTTCGGATAGAGCTCCGACCACGGGAACTCGACGACCTTGACCTTGCCGCAGGTCTTTTCCTCCCAGCCCTTGGCCGCAAGCTGCAGCGCCGAGGCAATGTAAGGACCGGTCTGTGTGGTCGCCGTCAGTTCGACGCCGGTGTAATCCGGGTCGCAGGCGAGCGCCGTTCCAGCACTCCCCGATGCGAGTGCGGCGAGAGATGCAGATGCCAGTAGCAATTTCCTCATTCTATCCTCCCTGTGAATGAATGCATGCCAAAGCGGTTGGTTACTTGATCGCTCCAAGAAGCAGGCCGGAGCGCATGAGCCGGCTCAAAAGCCCGGCCATGACCATCATCGGAATGATGGCAACGAGGGCGGCAGCGGAAATCGCCCACCATTCGTCGCCGCGCTGGCTGTTCTGGCCGGCAACGAGAATGGGCAGCGTCTGCCATTTGGAGTTGGTCAGGAACAGCGCGAACAGGAACTCGTTCCAGACGAAGGCGAGCGTGATCATGAAGGTGGCGATCAGACCCGGCTTCGACATCGGCAGCACAATGCCGAAGAAGATCCGCCACGACGGCACGTTGTCGACCATCGCCGCCTCCTCGACCTCCACCGGCAGCGCCTCGAAGAAGTCGCGCATCAGCCAGATGACGATCGGCAGCGAGAAAGCGATATAGGCGAAAGTGAGGCCGATATAGCTGTCGACCAGCTTGAAGCCGAGTTTGCCCATCTCGGTGTACATCAGGTAGAGCGCAAAGGCAGCGACGATCGGCGGGAACATGCGCTGGCTGACGAACCAGAAGACGATGTCGTTGTTGCCAAGTTCCGGCCCCGGAAGGCGAAAGCGGCTCGAGATCACCGCAAGCGCGAGCGCTGCGACAAAGGCATAGACCAGCGAGATGCCCTGGCCGTAGCCAAGCACATGGCGGCCGAGCAGGAAGCCGCCGAAGGCGATCACCACGAAGATCAGTGCCGAGAGCAGGCGAAAGCGGAAGGTGAAGCGCACCAGCGCATAGGCTGCCATGGCGCCGATGAAGGTCGCGGCGATCGACGCCGAAAGGCCGATGATTGTCGAGGCCAGGAAGGTGTTGAAGAACTGGCCACGCTGGCCCGACAACAGCTCGCTCCAGGCCGTCAAGCTCGGTTCGAAATCAACGAAGGGCAGATAGGTCGGCCCGCCGACGACGGCGATCGGCGTCTTGAACGAGGTGATCAGCACCCAATAGAGCGGAAAGAAGGTGATGGCGAGCCAGACGAGGCAGCCGCCGAGCGCCAGCCAGCGCCGTTTCCCTTTGAGAGTGCGCACGCTCATTTGTGCTTCTCCAGATAGGGCTTGAGGATGGCGAGATAGACGAGACCGATCACCGTGATGACAATCAGGAACAGGAACGAAAGCGCCGAGGTGTAGCCGAGGTTGAACTTCTTGAAGCCTTCCTGATAGGCAAACAGCGTCAGCGTCTCGGTCGATATCCCCGGCCCGCCGCCGGTCATGACGAAGACCGTGTCGATGATCTTGTAGCTCTCGATCAGCCGGATGAAGACGACGGCAACCGAGATCGGCAGGAGCATAGGAAAGGTGATGTCGCGGAACTGCTGCCAGGGCGTGGCATTTTCGAGCGCGGCCGCCTCGTAGACGTCGTCGGGCAAGGTCTGCAGCCCGGCAAGCAGCATGAGGATGACGAAAGGCGTCCATTGCCAGACCTCGACGGCGATGATCGAGCCGAGTGCCCAACTGGTCTGGGTGAGGAACGGCAGGTTGGGGAACCCGATTGCCGTCATCAGTTCGTTGAGCGGGCCCATCGTCGGGTTCAGCACCTGGCGGGCGATCAGCGCGACGGCGACCGGCGCCACCAGCATCGGCAGCAGGAAGCTGACGCGGAAGATGCCCTCTCCCGGCACTCTAGAATTCAACGCCAACGCCACCGAAAGGCCGATCACATATTGCAGCCCGACGGAGATGAAAGCGATCAGCGTCGTCGTTCCCGCCACATGCCAGAACCGCGGGTTCTGCAGGAGATCGAGATAGTTGCCGAAGCCGACGAAGCGGGCCGGCGTCGGCGGCACCAGCCGCATGCTCATGAAGCTGGTCGTCAGCGAATAGACGAGCGGGAAGATCGAGATCATCAGCACGATGATCAGCGCCGGCCAGATGAAGAAGTGCTTGATCGGGTCGTTGCGCGTCATGCGGACGCCCCGCGCGCAAGCAGCGCCTCGATCTCGGCCAGCGTCGGCATGGCGGGCGCGGTGCCGCGGCGGGTGACCGCGATGCCGGCGGTGGCGCAGCCGAAGCGTACAGCGTCAACGGGTGAAAGGTCGCGGGCGAGCGCTGCGGAGAAGCCTCCGACAAAAGCGTCCCCCGCCCCGGTCGTGTCGATTACCGGCCCGCTGGCGATCGCCGGCACCAGCACCGACTGCTCGTGGTTGTGATAGAGCACGCCGCGTTCACCGAGCGTGATCAGCGCCGTTTTCGCACCCTTCTTCAGGATCGCGTCACCGGCACGACGAACGTCGTCTTCCGTGGCGAGCGCAAAACCGACGATGGCTGCGGCTTCCGTCTCGTTCGGCACAAGATAATCGCAGAGCGGATAGATCGCATCCGGGAAGGCTTCGGCCGGCGCCGGGTTGAAGACGGTGATGACGCCGGCCGCATGGGCAATTTCGAGCGCCCGCCGAGCGGCGGCCACCGGCTGCTCCAATTGGGTGACGAAGATGCGCGAACCTTCGATCGTCTCGCGCGCGGCCTCGACATCGTCGATCCCGATCGAGCCGGCGGCTCCCGGATAGACGATGATGGCGTTTTCGCCGTTCTGGTCGTTGACATAGATGAAGGCAGCCCCCGTCGGCAGATCGTCCATCTCAACGATCTTCGGCGTCACGCCGGCCTCGGCATAGGTGCGCAGCGCCATCTCGCCAAAGGTGTCGCGGCCGAGCTTGGAGATGAAGGAAACGGGACTTCCCGCCCGAGCACAGGCGACCGCCTGGTTCGAGCCCTTGCCACCCGGCCCGACGGAAAAGCCGCTGCCGGTAATCGTTTCACCGACAACCGGCATGCGCCGCGCCAGATAGGCCGTGTCGGCCACGAAGATGCCAAGGATCGAAACACCAGTCTTCATTCAAGCCTCCCCCTGCGACCGCACCGCAAGCAAAGCGGCGTGTCCAGGCAATCTCTCGCGATTTCATCTGTCGTCTCGTGCCGCGCGGCGACCGCGCGGTCCGTCAGGTCTTGGGCGGAATGACGCCCTTGGTGAAGAGGAAGCAGCCATAGAAGCGCGTCTCGCCCGTGGTGATGACGCAATAGGCCTTCTTGGCTTCCTCGTAGAACTTGAAGCGCTCGATGCCGTACATCGGCGCCGATTTACCCTCAGCGCGATCGATTACCGCCTGCACTTCCTGCTGCACGGGCAGCACTTCGTCGGGCGCACCCATCACCTCCATGCGCCCGGCCGAAGGCTGCAGCGGCGTATCGAGCGGCAGTACGGAAAGCACCGCTTCGACGGCACGCGCGGCCGAGACGTTGTCGATGCGCAACAGCGTGCCCAGCGTGGTCTTGCGGGCAATGGCGTCGGACGGGAAGTTGGTGTCGGAAATGACCAGCGTGTCGCCGTGTCCCATGGACCTGAGCGCGTGCAGCACATCGGCATTCAGCGCCGGATCGATATTCTTCAGCATACAGTCCTCCTCCTGGCGCGCTCCGGTTTCCGTGGCGCGCAATGCATTCCCCCTTGCAGGCGAACGCGTCTCCCTACTGTTCACTTGTCCCACAGCGCGGGCCGGCTCCCCCCGCCCCGCGCGTGGTGGCTCTCCTACTCGCCGTAGGGGATCCAGATGTTCTTGACGTCCGTCGCGCGGCGCAGATAGGCTAGGCCTTCTGCCGCCTCGCGATCGAGCCAGTTCGTCGCCTTTCCGTAGTCGACAAAGGTGCGCTTCAGGTTGCCGACCGAGAGCCTCTCCGCGAGGGTCGAAAGTTCCGCCGAGCCGAAAGCCCAGAGCGCATCCACGTCGTTGTGGCTTGCGAGCGTCTTTGCCAGTTCGATCGTCGAACCGGTGACGATGTTGACGACACCGGCCGGGACGTCTGATGTTTCGAGCACCGTATAGAAATCGGTGGCCGCCAGCGGATGCTGTTCGCTCGGCACCACGACGACACGGTTGCCGGCGGCGATCAGCGGCGCGACCAGGCTGATCATACCGAGCAGCGGCGCTTCCGGCGGGCAAACGACGCCGACGACGCCGATCGCCTCGGGGATCGCAAGTGCTACGCCGCGAAGCGGCGGCTGGTGGATCGCGCCTTCGTACTTGTCGGCCCAGGCGCCATAGGTGAAGAGGCGTGCGATCGAGGCTTCGACTTCCGCCTTGGCGTTGGCCGCAGACGCGCCGGTCATGTCGGCGATCCGATCGGCGAATTCGTCCGCACGGCCACTCAGGTTTTCGGCGATGTAGTAGAGGATCTGCGCGCGGTTGTGCGTCGTTGCCGACGACCAGCCGGATGCGGCTTGCGCTGCGACGACTGCGTTGCGGATGTCCTTGCGGTTGCCCTCGCCGACCTCGCCAAGCACCTTGCCCTTGGGCGAGAGCACGTTGCGGTTATAGTTGCCATCCGGCCGTGCCTGCTTGCCGCCGATGAAAAGCTTGGCGGTACGGTCGACGTCAGGCATGGCGAAATCGCCAGCCACGGGCTTCAATGCCGGTTCGGCGGCGGCGGGACGCAGCTTTCGGCCGACCCAAGCCTTCGGCTTCAGATATTCGTAGCAGCCCTCGCGACCACCCTCGCGGCCGAAGCCGGATTCGCGCTTGCCGCCGAAGCCAGCAGACGCATCGAAGAGGTTAGTCGCGTTGACCCAAACCACACCGGCGGCGAGCTTGGCCGCGACATGCAATGCCAGGCCGATGGTCTCGCTCCAGACGCTGCCGGCAAGGCCGTAGCGCGTATGGTTGGCAAGCTGGATCGCCTCTTCCGGGGTGCGGAAGGTCATGGAGACGGCGACGGGGCCGAAGATCTCTTCCGTCGCAACGATCGAGGTCGGCTGCACGCCGGTGAGCAGGGTCGGCGGATAGAAGCTGCCGCCCTTCGGCAGTTCGATCTTCGGCTGATGCAACGCTGCTCCTTCGGCGACGCCCTTGGCGACCAGGTCTTCGATCCGCTGCAACTGCACCGGCGCGACGATCGCTGCCATGTCGATCGCCTTGTCGAGCGGATGGCCGACGCGCAGCGTCTGCATGCGGCGCTTCAGGCGCTCGTAGAACAGCGGTGCCACGCCTTCCTGCACGAGGATGCGCGAGCCGGCGCAGCAGACCTGGCCCTGGTTGAACCAGATGGCGTCAACCACGCCTTCGACGGCGCCGTCGATATCAGCGTCGTCAAAGACGATGAAGGGTGACTTGCCGCCGAGTTCGAGCGTCAGCGACTTGCCGGTGCCGGCAGTGCGCTCACGGATGAGGCGGCCGACTTCGGTCGAGCCGGTAAAAGCGATCTTGTCGATGTCCGCATGCTCGACAATCAGCGCGCCGGTTTCACCTTCGCCGGTAACGACGTTGAGCACGCCGGCCGGAAGACCTGCTGCAGCGGACAGTTCGGCAAAGAGCAGCGCCGTCAGCGGCGTAAACTCCGCCGGCTTCAGGATCACGGTGTTACCGAGCGCCAGAGCGGGCGCGACCTTCCAGGCGAGCATCAGGAACGGGAAATTCCAGGGAATGACCTGGCCGACGACGCCGACCGGAACCTGATCGGCAAATTCGGTTTCCTGCAGCTGCGCCCAGCCGGCATGGTGATAGAAGTGGCGGGCGGCCAGCGGCACGTCGATGTCGCGGGTTTCGCGGATCGGCTTGCCGTTGTCGATCGCCTCGACCACGGCGATCAGGCGCGCGTGGCGCTGGATCATGCGGGCGAGCGCATAGAGATGGCGGGCGCGGGCATGGCCCGGCAGCTTCGCCCAGGCGGCTTGCGCCTTGCGGGCAGCGGCGACGGCATCGTCGACATCCTTGGCACCGCCGAGCGCGATCTTTGCAAGCAGCTTGCCGGTTGCCGGCTCGTTCGTCTCGAAGGTCTTGCCGGACGCGGAGGCGACGAAGGCGCCGTTGATGAAGTGGCCGAATTCGCCCTTGTGGCGCGCCAGCCACTGGCGGGCTTCCGTGTCGGCTTCCGGTGCTGGACCATAGGACATTTCGTCAAAATACCTTGCGACAGTCATCGGGATCATCCAATCGGGTGACGGTTGAGGGCCGAATAGGCGCCGGTAACGTGGTGTTCGAGCTGGCGCTCGATATCGGCAAGCAGGCTCGATGCGCCGATGCGGAAGAGATCCGGCTCGAGCCATTCGCGCCCGAGCTCGTCCTTCATCAGGAACTGGTAGTTCAAGATGTCCTTTGCCGCAGAAATGCCGCCCGCCGGCTTGTAGCCGACCTTGAGGCCGGTCTGCTCCTGATAGGCCCTAATCATGCGCAGCATGATGAGCGTCACCAGCAGCGTGGCGTTGACGCCTTCCTTGCCGGTCGAGGTCTTGATGAAATCGGCACCGGCCATCATGCAAACGAGCGAGGCGCGCGCGACGTTGCGCAGCGTCTTCAGGTCGCCGGTCGCAAGGATCGCCTTCACATGGGCATCACCGCAGGCGGCACGGAAATCGCGCATCTCGTCGTAGAGCGCCTGCCAGTTGCCGGTCAGCACATGCTCGCGGGTAATGACGATATCGATTTCCTTGGCGCCATCGGCGACAGACGCCTCGATTTCCCGCAGCTTCACATCATGCGGGATGAGGCCGGCCGGAAATCCGGTGGAGACGGCAGCAACGGGGATACCGGACCCTTCGAGCGCCTCGACGGCGGTCGAGACGAAGCGATGATAGACGCAGACAGCGCCCGTCGTGATGCCGCGACCGCCCATGCCGAGCGCGTCGAGCAGATCCTGGCGCACCGGTTGGCGCGCCTTGGCGCAGAGCCGCTTGACGCGCTCCGTCGTGTCGTCGCCATTGAGCGTCGTGAGGTCGATGCAGGTAACGGCTTTCAACAGCCAGGCGGCCTGCGCGTCCTTCTTCACCGTGCGGCGACCGGGCAGCGTCGCAACGCGACGCTCGGCGGCCGACAGATTGACGCGCTGGTCCAGCACCCAGCCAAGATCGAGATCGATGCCGTTGTTGCGCGGCCAGTTATGGCCCACCGCCGGCGAATGCGCGGCCTTCGGCGCGCCAGTTTTCACAGCAAGGTCTTCCAAGCGATGGCTCCTTGAACTCCCTGTCACGACCAGCCGCACTCGAGCACAGCCGCCGAGAACTCATTTTTGTTATTTTTCTATCGAATTTTTGTGACTATTCCATCAAGAACAGAGAGTGTCAAGCGAGACACGGCCGTTTTGACGATTTCGTAATATTTTTGCGGATGCCGCCTTCACAGGCCCGGCAGCTGCGTTTCGCCCTCTTCGGTGATGATAGAGCGAAAAACGCCGATTGGCGCGAAAAAAGCCGGCTTCAGCTTGCCGATCTTGCTGAGGTCGACGACCAGATGGCTCTCGCGCGCCAGCGAGATGACCTTCTGCTTCACCGACACTTCGTGGAAATGCACGCAGGTCGCACCACGCGCCGGATCGATGCCGGCGGCCGACAGGAAGGCGACGTTGATGCCGAGCGAATCGAGAGTCTCCAGACCGGAGTTGCCGGAGAAAGACGCAGACGAAGGGTGATAGACGCCACCAAGCATGACGATCCGAACATTCGGCTTATGGGTCAGCTTCTCCGCCACGTTCAGAGAATAACATACTGCTGTTATTGAATAATTCTCGGGAACGAGGTCGACGAGATATTCGAGTGTGGTGCCGCAATCGATGAAGATCGTCTCGTCCGGGCGGATATGGCGCGCCGCGTGGACACAGGCCTCGCGCTTGGCGGCAGCGTGGCTGTCGGCCTCGCGTGCCAGCTCGTAGGGCGCATCGCCTTCGATCTCCGACGCCGGCACGATATGTCCGCCGAGAAAAGCAAACTGGCCGGGATTGTCGGCAACGTCACGACGGATCGTCATTTCAGAGACGCCGAGCAGGGCCGCGGCGTCGCGCAAGTGCAGGACTCTCCGTCCTGAAAGGGCATCTGCGAGCTGGATGATGCGGGCTGTCTTGCGGCTGACCATAATTTCTTCCGTGTCCGACGAGTTCTGCAGCCGTTCATGGCGTGAACAGGTTTTGTGAAAAATATCACAAACCATCTCCCCCAAGCAAGAGGAGTCACATTGATTGAAAGCGACCTGATCGCGGCCGGGGAGCCCATCGCCAAGAAATGACAACGGCGGACCTACCGGCCCGCCGCTCCGCTGTCGTCATATCAATCCGCGAGAAGAAGCGGACGAGGCGCTATCACGCGCTGATCGGAGCCGTCCGGTCGGAAAGCCAGCCCACCGTCTCCGGTTCAAGCAAGCCGTCCAGTTCCTGCGCGACGCGACGGTGATAGGCATCGATCCAGGTCCGCTCAGCCGCCGTCAGCAAGCCGAAATCGGCCAGCCGCAGATCGATCGGCACCAGCGTCAGGCTGCGGAAGCTCAGGAAACCGTCGCCGTCGTCGACCACCTCCACCTGGTTTTCGATGCGGATGCCGTAGGCGCCGGCCTTGTAGTAGCCCGGCTCGATCGTCGTCACCATGCCCGGCTTCAGCTCGATCTCGTTGACGCGGCGATCGAAGCGCTGCGGCTGTTCGTGGACCGAAAGAAAGTGACCGACCCCATGGCCGGTGCCGTGGTCATAATCGAGACCAAGATCCCAGAGCGGGCGGCGGGCAAAGGCGTCGAGCTGGTGGCCGAAGCTTCCCCTGGGGAATTTCAGCGATGCCATAGAGATCAACCCCTTAAGGACGGCCGTGTAGGCCCGCCGGATCTCGTCGCTGACCGGACCGATCGCCGTCGTGCGCGTGGCATCGGTGGTGCCGGTCAGATACTGCCCGCCAGAATCGAGCAGATAGACGCCGTCCTTGCGGATCAGCCCGTTGCTCGCCTCGGTGGCTGCGTAGTGACACATGGCGGCATGACCGCCGGCTGCCGAAATCGAGCGGAAGCTCGGCTCGACGAAACTTTCGGCCATCTGGCGATAGGCGAGGATACGCTCTTCCGCTTCCAGTTCGGTCACCGGTTTTCCGCTCGCCTCCCGTTCGGCGGCGTGCCGCTCGAGCCAGGCAAAGAAGCGAACCCAGGCGGCGCCGTCCAGACGGTGACAATCGCGGAAGCCCGAGAGCTCGGTCGTGTTCTTGTGCATCTTGGCGAGCGTGATCGGGCTCTTCGCGAGCTGCACGGTGCCGCCTGCGGCGCGTGTGGCATGGGCCGTGGCCGACGGGGCAAATCCGGGATCGATCAGCGCCGTGCGTCCGGCCGCCATCGCCCTGACGCGGTCGAGCAACTTGCCAGGCTCGGCAATGGCAACATCGTCAAGCTCGAAGTCCGAGAGGTCGTTCGGAAGCTTGCGATGATCGACCAGCCATTCCGTTTGCCCGGCGCGGTCGAAGATCAGGAAGGACTGCGGCATCGGGTTGAAGGCGACGTCGCGGCCGCGGACATTGAGGAACCACGCGATATTGTCCGGCTGCGTCTCGATCAAAAGATCGGCCCCCTGCTCCGCCAGCATGGCGGCGATGCGGCGCTTCTTCTCGGCAACGCTTTCGCCGGCATTGGCGACCGGGAAGGCGGTGATCTTGCCGAGCGGTTTTTCCGGCTGGTCGGTCCAGATCGCGTCGACAAGATCCCCGTCGACAGGCGTCCAGACGCCACCCGCCAGCTCGACCGAGCGGCTGCAATCCGCATCCCAGGTGGACGGCAGCAGCATCGCATTGAAGCCGACGCGTTCGCCGTTGCGCAGATTGTTCTTCAGCCAATCCTTGAGCGGTGCGTCATAGAAGTGTTCGATCGCGAAGGTGCCGAGATCCACTTCGTCGCGCACCTGCACCTGATAGCGACCATCGACGAAGATCGCGGCGCGGTCGCGCATGACGATCGCCACGCCGGCCGAGCCAGTGAAGCCGGTGACAAAGGCCAGTCGATGGTCGTGTGGCGCGCAGTATTCGCCCTGATGTTCGTCGAAGCGCGGCACGAGGTAGCCGTCGAGCCCCGCTTCCGCAAGTTTGCGCCGCAGCGCGCCGATGCGGCCGGAGATATCCGGCCTTGCTCTCGTATCCATGATGTCTTTCCTATCGAGTGGCGTTTGAGGCGTCGCCGATCGTCTCGGCGAAATGGCAGGCGGTCATGCCCGATCCGACCGGGCGCAACGCCGGCTTTTCGCGGCGGCAGCGTTCGGTCGCGTGCGGGCAGCGCACGTGGAAGGGGCAGCCGGGCGGGATGGCGAGCGGGCTCGGCAGCTCACCCGACAGTGCCGGCGTGCGACGCCTGGCGCCCGGGTCAAGCGACGGTGCGGCAGCAAGCAGTCCCTTGGAATAGGGATGCATCGGCTTCGAAAACAGCGCCTCCGACGGGCCTATTTCGACGATGGCGCCGAGATAGATGACGGCGACGCGGTGCGAGACATGGCGTACGAGGCGAAGGTCGTGGGCAACGAACAGCACCGTCAGGCCCAGCTCGTCCTGAAGTTCGATAAGGAGATTGACGACCTGCGCCTGCACCGAAACGTCGAGCGCGGAAACGAGTTCGTCGGCGACCAGGCAGGTCGGTTCCAGCGACAGCGCCCGCGCAATGCCGATGCGCTGGCGCTGGCCGCCGGAGAACTCGTGCGGGAACTTATCCGCGGCCCCTTCGGGCAGCCGCACCAGATCCAGCAGCTCGTCGACGCGACGATCGATCGCCGCTCCATCGCGCATGCGATGCACCGTGATCGCCTCTCGCAAGGTATCGCGCACGGTCATGCGGGGGTTGAGCGAGGTATAGGGGTCCTGAAACATCATCTGGACGCGCCGGTTATAGGCGCGCCTCCGTGCCCCCTTGAGGCCGACGACGCTCTCGCCGTCGAACAGGATATCGCCTGATGTCGGCCGGTGCAGGCCGGCGATCAGGCGCGCAAGCGTGGACTTGCCGCAGCCGGATTCACCGACGATCCCGAGCGTCTCGCCGGGCATCACATCGAGATCGATGCCGTTGACCGCCGAGACGACCTGCTGCGGACGGCGGGCGAGCGTGTCGGACAGCGAGCGCCGTTTCTCGAACTGGATCGACAGCGCACGCAGCGAAAGCAAAGGCGTTGTGCTTGCTGAAGTGGGCATGATCATTGCGCCGCCTCCCGCGGTCCGAAATGCGCTTGGGCATCTTCAAGATGATGGCAGGCAACGAGCCGCGACGAACCAATCACTTCGAGCGCTGGCCGAATGTCAGGACATTCGCGTCCTGCGACCGGACAGCGGGCGCTGAAGGCGCAGCCGCCTGGAAGCGCGTTCAACGCCGGCGGCGCGCCGGGGATCGAATAGAGCGGCGTTCGCGGCGCAACGTCGCGCGGGATCGAGCGCAACAACCCCAAGGAATAGGGATGGCGCGCGTCGGCGATCACATCCGTCGTCGTACCGACTTCGCAAAGCCTGCCACCATACATGACGGCCACGCGATCGCAGGTCTCGGCGACGACACCCATGTCATGGGTGACGAGGATCACCGCCATGCCGAGATCGCGGCTCAGCGACTGGATGAGCCTGAGGATCTGGTCCTGGATGGTGACATCGAGCGCCGTCGTCGGCTCGTCGGCCAACAGCAGCTTCGGATTGGAGGCAAGCGCAATGGCGATCATCACCCGCTGGCGCATGCCGCCGGAGAACTCGTGCGGGAAATCGTCGAGACGATTGCGGGCGCCGGGGATGCCGACGAGGTCGAGCAGTTCGATCGCGCGTGCCTTCCGCGCTTTTGCGTCGAGGTTCGTATGCGCCACGAGGTTTTCCTGGATCTGCAGGCCGACCGTCAGCAGTGGATTGAGCGACGACATCGGCTCCTGGAAGATCATCGCAATCTCGCGGCCGCGGATGCGCCGGAGACGCGCCTCGTCGAGCGGAACGAGGTCGCGGCCGTTCCAGAGGATTTCGCCGGCGACCCGGCCGCGCGGCCGGATGATGCCGAGGATCGAGCGCAGCGTGATGCTCTTGCCCGAGCCGGATTCGCCGACCAGCCCAAGGATCTCGCCCTGCCCCACCTGGAACGAGACGTCGTCCACCGCGACCAGTGGGCGATCTTGCGGGCCGAACTCGGTTCGAAGGTGCCTGACGTCGAGCACGACCGGTTTTTCTGTGCTTTTCATCTCAGCGCCCCTTCGGCCGAAGCAGATCGGCCAGCGCGTCGCCGACGAGGCTGAAGCCGAGCCCGGTCAGAACGATGGCGATGCCGGGCATCAGGCTCATCCACCAGGCCGTCATCAGGAAGTTGCGGCCCTCCGCGATCAAGACGCCCCATTCGGCAGCCGGCGGCTGTGCGCCGAGGCCGAGATAGCCGAGCGACGAGCCGAGCAGGATCGCGAGCGCCATATCGGTCATCCAATAGACGAGGATTGGCGAGATCGCGTTCGGCAGCAGATGGCGGAAGATGATGCGGCGATCGGAGTAGCCGAGAACCCGGCCGGCCGCGGCATAGTCGTTGGCCTTCTGCGCCATGATTTCGGCGCGCGTCAGCCGGGCGTAATAGACCCAGTTCACCGCGGTGATCGCCACATACATGTTGACGAGGCCAGGGCCCAGCACCGCGACGATCGCGATCACCAGCACCAGGAAGGGAAAGGTGATGATCGCGTCGACGCAACGGCCGAAGATCACGTCGGCAATGCCGCCGTAGTAACCGACGAAGGCGCCAACGGTGAGGCCGATCAAAAGCGCGAAGATCGTCGCGAAGAAGGCCATCTGCATGTCGACGCGATAGGCCCAGATGACGCGCGAGAGCACATCGCGGCCGAAATTGTCGGTGCCGAAGGGATGCGCAAGGCTCGGCCCCTGCTGGATCGCCTGGAGGTCGAAGGCAAGCGGGTCGTAAGGAGCAAAGAGCTGAGGGAACACCGCAAGCGCCAGCGACAGGCCGAGAATGACAATGCCGATCACGAAAGAAGGACGGGCGAAGGCGCGTGCCAGAAAGGCGGCGAGCCGTCCCCGCGTCCGCGAATGGGTGAGAGTCAGGACCGTCATGATTGGCGAAGCCTCGGATCGAGCCAGGATTGCACGACATCCGTCAAGAGGAAGACGACGGAGACGAGCACGGCGAAGGTGAGCGTCAGGCCCTGGATCAGCGGATAGTCGCGGGCAAAGATCGCCTCCAGCATCAGCCGGCCGACACCAGGAATGGCAAAAACCGTCTCGGTCACCAGCGTGCCGCTCATCAGGTTGCCGATCGACAACCCCAGCAGAGTGACCGTCGAAACGAGCGCATTGCGCAACACGTGCCGGGTCATGATGATGCGCGGCGACAGGCCCTTGGCCCGCGCGAACTGCACATAGTCGGCGTCGAGCACCTCGATCAGCGAGGCGCGCAGATTGCGCAGGATGATCGCCGACGTATAGAGCGCGACGCTGAGTGCGGGCAGGATCAGGTGATAGAGATTGGCGAAAAAGGTCTTGCCGTAGCCGCCGACCGGAAACCAGCGCAACTGCGCCGCAAGCACGGTGAGCAGCAGGAGCCCGATGTAAAAGACGGGCATGGAAAGACCGACCTGAAAGACGCTGCGGATGGCAACATCGACAGGGCTGTTGACGCGCGCTGCCGCGAGGAAGGCGAGCGGCCCGGCGAGGAACACAGCAAGCACGACCGCATAGAGCGCCAGGAAGATCGTCGTCGGCAACCGGCTGAGAATGACCTCGGTCACCGGCGCCTTCAACATGATCGAGCGGCCGAGATCGCCGGTCAGCGTGTTCTTGACGAAGACGAGGAACTGCACCGGCAACGGCTCATCGAGACCGAGATTGTGCCGGATCTGTTCAAGCTGCGCATCGGTCGCCTTGGCCTCGGCCATGGCGATGGCCGGATCTCCCGGCAAAAGGCGCACGAGCAGGAAGATGAAGATCATCACCAACAGGAACGTCGGGATGATCTGCAGCAGCCGTGCAACGAGATAGGAAAGTGAGGGCATGGTTCCAACCTTCAACGGAGAACCGGGCGGCTTGCCGCCCGGTTTTCGCAGATCGTTCCGCTATCAGTCGGCGCGCCAGGCTTCAGAGAAGTCATTGGCGCCGAGCGGCGTCTGGACGTAGCCTTCGATCGATTTCGAGACGGCGACGGCAAACGGCGTTTCGAACAGGAAGAGCAACGGTGCCTCGGCCGCGTAGATCTCCTGCATGCGCTTGTATTCGTCCTTGCGCTTGGCCGGATCGGTCTCGACGTTGGAGGCCTCGAACAGCGTGTTGAATTCCTGGTTGTTCCAGCCGGTGCCGACGGCCTGACGCTGCTTGTAATAGCCGAGCCAGCCGGTCACCTGCGCCGGGTCGTTGACGTCGTTCGCCCAGCCATAGGAGTGGATGTCGAAATCGCCGGACCGGTTCTTCTCGCCGCGGGTCGGGTTGTCGACCTGCTCGACCTTGAGGTTGACGCCGAGTGGCGCCCACATCTGCTGAAGTGCGGTAAACAATGTTGCGTCGTCGGCACTGCCGGCAAGCGTGGTGAGCTTAACCTCGAAGCCGCCGCTGAGGCCGGCTTCCGACAGCAACTGCTTGGCCTTTTCCGGATCGTAGGGGTAAAGCGGCGCCGGACCGTAATGCAGCTGCGTCGCAGCCGACATCAGCGAGGTCATCGGCTTGCCGGTATCGAAGGTCACGAGCTTGATCAGCACGCTCTTGTCGGTCGCATAGTTCAGCGCCTGGCGCACCTTGACGTCGGCAAGCGGGTTCTTCGCGCCGTCCTTCTTCGCCTCGCGCGTATTGATCGGCGCGTAGACGATGCGGGTCGAGGGGAAGAGCTCCATCTTCAGGTTCGGATCGGCGCCGAGCTCGCCGACACGGGCAAACGGAATGAACTCGGCGGCGTCGACTTCGCCGGCCTGAAGCTTGAGGATGCGGGTCGCGTCATCTGGAATGACGAGGAATTCCACCCGGTCGAGATAGGGCAGCGGCTTGCCGTCTTCGCCCTGGCGCCAGTAGTTCGGGTTGCGTTCGAAGCTCATGCTCGAGCCCTGCACATGGCTCTTCATGACGAAGGGCCCCGATGTCACCGGACCAGCCGAGAAGAAGGCGCGCGCCTTTTCCTGGTCGGTCGCGCCGGCCGCCTTTTCGAAGGCTGCCTTTGGCATGATGCCGGTGTTGAAAGTTGCAAGGATCGAGATGATCGTCGGGTCGGGATTTTTCAGCGACACAGTGATCTTGTTGCCATCGGCCGTGACCGCGTCGACTGCGCCGAGCAGCCCCGCCCAGGGGCCGAGTTCGGCATTGCGTGCCCGATCCAGCGAGAAGACGACGTCGGCGCCGGTAAGGTCGGAGCCGTCGGAAAACTTGAGGCCGCTTCGAAGCGTCAGGGTGATGGTCTTGCCATCTGCCGAAACCTCGTGAGCCTCGGCGAGACCCGGCACGATCGAACCATCAGGACCGTTGCGGAGCAGCGTTTCGTAGAGACCGTTCACCATCCAGAGATCGGGATTGCGGTCGGCGTAAACGGGATCGATGACGGTCGAGTCGTCGTAGCGGGCGAATGTCATCGCGCCACCGCGTTCGATCGCAAACGCCGAGGTGGCCGCAAGCAGACCCAGCGTCGTGCCGAGCAGAATAGGCAATATAGGTTTCATCTCACTCCTCCTTTTGACCGCAGCCGACATCGATCGCGCGCTGAACACGTTTATTGGATATTGGATCCAATTTTTCTTAGTATTTTTTGCCGCCGACGGATTGCCGCGAAGACGTTCTTGTAGTTCCCCTTTTCAAGAAGGCTGGCATACGATCTGATCGGCTTGCCGAACCAACTTTAGCTGGACTAAAGTACATCGATAGACGTGAGTCAAGCGGAAAGAAAGTCATGCCCCTGAAGATCGAAGAGGCGCCCGGAGCCCATG
Organism: Ensifer sp. ENS08; assembly: GCF_014852195.1. Lineage (NCBI taxonomy): Bacteria > Pseudomonadati > Pseudomonadota > Alphaproteobacteria > Hyphomicrobiales > Rhizobiaceae > Ensifer > Ensifer sp. ENS08. The sequence continues at coordinate 86,799 of NZ_JACVBF010000009.1, read as the reverse complement.
AAGGCGCCTCCCTCCCCGAAGCCTCGACACCCGCCTCGCTCGGGCAAATGCTCAGAGCTCGCCGCAAGGAAATCGGCAAGACCATGAAGGACGTGGCGCGCGAGGCCGGGCTGACCGAAGGCTTCATCAGCCAGATCGAGCGCGGCATTTCCACCCCGTCGCTAATCTCGCTGTACAACGTCGCCAATGCGCTCGGCACCAGCGTCGACACCTTCCTGTCGCAGCCGCCGCAGCATTCGCATTCGATGGTCTCGCACGCAGGGGAACGCCCCGGCTACAATGTCGAGACCAAGGAGCGCGTCTACGAACTGATCGAACGCGGCTTTCCGGGCGCGGCGCTCAACGGCTGCATCACCCAAATGCCGCCGGGCTATGCGTCGGAACTGACCAGCCACGAGGGCGAGGACTTCCTTTACCTGATCGAGGGCGAGATGCTCTACCAGATCGATGGCAAGGACTATCTGCTGAAGGCCGGCGACACGCTGCACTTCCCCGCCTCGCTGCCGCACCGCGCCCGCAATGTCGGCGCGGGACCGGCCCGCGAACTCTGGGTCGGCACCACCCGGATCATCAAGGAAGACTGAACCGGCAGAACAATCCAAAGGCTTGGGCCGAAAGGTACGGGCCGCAACGAGGCGGCCCGCAAAGGCAGACCTTACTGCTTGCGCGGCCAGGTGTCGGCAAGGCGGTAGCCGGCTGGCCACGGATCGGCCGGGTCGAGCATCACCTGGTGCGTGCCGGTGATCCAGGCACGTCCGGAGATCTCAGGCACGATCGCCGGGCGTCCGCCGACCGTCGTTTCGCCGACGATGCGGCAATTGAAGGTCGAATCGATGATCGAGTGGCCGCTGAAGCGCTGGCCGACCTTCATCAGCCCACGCGCGTGCAGCACCGCCATGCGCGCCGAGCAGCCGGTGCCGGTCGGCGAGCGGTCGAGCTTGGCCGGCTGGATGACCACCGTGTTGCGGCCATGCAGGATGCCGTCCTTTTCTTCGACCGGCATCGTCAGCTGGCAGAAGGAGATATGATCCCATTCCGGATTTTCCGGATGGGTGAAGCCGAGCTGTTCGTTGGCCGCGCGGGTGATTTTGATGCCGGTTTCGGCAAGCTCGCGCGCCTCGTCTGGCGTCACCGAGAAACCAAGAGCGCGAGCGTCGGTGATGACGAAGCTGTCGCCGCCATAGGCGGTATCGACCGTCAACGTGCCCAGACCCTCGACTTCAAGCTTGGCGTCGAGCTTGTCGGCAAAGGACGGCACGTTGGTGACGGTGATGCGCTCGGCCTTGCCGTTGCGGCACTCGGCAACGACGTTGACCAGTCCACCGGGCGCTTCCAGCACCAGGCGCGTTTCCGGCTCCTGCATCGGTACGATGCCGCTGTCGAGCAGAACGGTGGAGACGCAGATGGAATTCGAACCGGACATCGGCGGCGTATCTTCGGGCTCCATGATGATGAAGCCCATGGTCGCGCGCGGGTCCTTCGGCGGCACAAGCAGATTGATGTGGCGGAAGACGCCACCGCGCGGCTCGTTGAGCACGAAATTGCGCAGCGTCTGGTCTTCGGCGATGAAGCGGCGCTGTTCCCAGAGCGTGTTTCCAGGCGGCGGCGCGACGCCGCCGACGATGACGTCGCCGACTTCCCCTTCCGCGTGGCAGGAAACGATATGAACGACCTTGTTGCTGCGCATGCGCTTTCTCCTTCCGTGACGGTGGACGGACGCCACCCGGGCGCGCCCATCACTTGCGGCCGCTCCCCCATTTCACCGGGTGACGCGATGGCGTCGCCCGTCGACGAAACGACTCTTAGAAAAATTGGATCCAATATACAATCTGAAAATACTCATAATCCAAATCCGGCCAGAGAGGCCTGCTGCAAACGTACGCCGTGACAGTCCGCCGACCGGCTTGTCGGCAGCGACGTCGAAATAGCTGCGCTTTGAGTTCGATCTGCGACATGGAAGCGCCTCGAGCACACCTCAAGAGCTCACATGAACCCCGGATTGCGGGGCAGATAGCGCGTCCAGTCGCCATAACCGGGAGACGCCATCAGCAGCATTGGAAACGTGATCCGCATCCCCTGATTGACCGCAAGGCTCAAAGCGCCGTCGCATGCCCCGGGCAAGAAGGCCGAAATCCTCTCAGACGTGCCCGCGGCGGCCAATCGCAACGCGGCCGCGAAGGCATCTTGAACATTGTCGGGCCACAGGACGGCGAGTGGGCCGATGTGCCCGTTGGCGCCGATATAGCCGTATCCGGCAGGATCGCTGCCGGCGTAAAACAGAAACCCTCGGGTTGCCAGATCGCCAAGCAGGTAGCGATGGTGCTTGTCCCGCGATACGCCGATGGCGCAGCGATCGACCGTCGCCAGCGTCTCCATGGTCGCTGCATCGGGTTCGATCGGCACGGCGCGCAGGACCGCCTCCGGCAACATCCGCACTGCCTCCCGCCTGGCATCGAAAAAATAGATCGGCGTGCGCGGAAAGAAGCCGTGTCGCATGTAGAGCCCCTGCGACACCCGATTGAAGGTGAAGGTGATCAGCGCCTTGTGGGCTGCGCCTGACTTGCGCGCATGTTCCAGAGTTCGTTCCAGCAGCGAATTTCCGATGCCCCGGCCCTGTTGAGCGGGATCGACGAACAACTGGGCGAGAAACCAGAGATCCCCGCAAGTCCAACTCCAGGCGCATCCGACGATGCCCCCGCCCTCTTCGGCCACCCAGAGGCCGTCCGGATCGTCCCTAAGGCAAAAAAGCTGAAAATTGGGAGGGCTTGTCGCCGCCATCGCGCCGAAGCCGTGCCGAATGGTAAGATCGTTGATGCTTGAGACGACCAGTGCATCGGTCGCAGCCAATTCGTCGGCTTGAGCAGGCCTGTAAACGAGCGGCATTGGTAACACCACGAGAGGTTTCCAAGACAAGGCTGGCTTCGCAGGCTCGACCATATCACGCTCTGCCGCTCCGCTTCATCAGAGACCTTTCCTCCGTCAGACGATTTCCGGCTCCGGCGACGAGATCGTCGCGCCTACTTTCCAAAGCTCTGTTGCCCGGCGCCCGGATTGGACCTATGACCGTTGACCAACAGCGCGAAAACGCTTCCGAATTCGCCGTGCCGAGAGGCTTGGCCAGCGGGGTTTGAACAGGATGAAACTCGACGCCGTCGATGTCAGGCAAGCCGCCTCAGCGGCCGATATCGTCTATGAGGCCTTGCGCAAGGCGATCATCGAAGGCGACCTTGCCGAAGGCGAGAACCTGCGCCAGGACCACATCGCCCAGATGTTCAACACCAGCCGCATTCCGGTGCGCGAGGCGCTTTCGCGGCTGGAGCAGCATGGGCTGATTACCACCGAGCGCTATAAGGGCGCCGTTGTCGCCGGCCTCTCGATTGAGGAAATCGAGGAGATTTTCGAGTTCCGCGCACTGATCGAGGCTGAGGTCATTCGGCTTGCCGTACCCAGTCTCGACCGCCGTACTCTGGACCTTGCACGCCAGCATTGCGAGGAATTCGAGCAGGAGGAAAATTCCGACCGCTGGGGCGAAATCAACCGCAACTTCCACTACAGCCTCTACGAGGCAGCTCGTCGCCCCTATTACCTGCAGATCGTTCGCGCCTCTCTCGATCGCATCGACCGTTACCTGCGGGCGCAGCTGACGCTAACCTCGGGCGTCGCGCGTGCGCGCCGCGAACACAAGGCGATCCTGGATGCCTGTGTGGCGCGCGACGCCGAGCGGGCCAGCGCCTTGACGCGCGATCATATCCTCGATGCCGGTCGCTCGCTGACCGTCTTCCTGAGAGAACAACGAGGCTAGCGGCGCGGTTTCTCCCGCGGCTTTGGCCGACCGTCATAATAGTTTGATTTACATATCATTTTATCGTGTTTCATTCCGGATCGATGCTCGATCCTTCACAGCAGTGCTCCCGCTGAAATTGCGCCGCACGTCGACCGCTCTCCGGTTGACAAGCGGGGCGGAAGCCTGAAAAGTGAAGCCTCTATCGAGACCGGCAGCGTTGGGAGGACTTGATGTCTGTGCGCGCGTTTTTCGGCCTTTCCACCCTCTTCCTGTCGCTTTTGACCGCCGGCATCCCCGCCGTCGCCCAGGAGAGTGGACGGCAGATCGAGATCACTCAGGACGGCGATTATTTCGGTTTCGACCTCAGGACCGAACAGAACGTCTCGCTCGACGAATGCCAGCAGACATGCATCGCGGACCAGGCCTGCCGCGCCTTCACCTACAATCCCAAGGTGAAGTGGTGCTTCCTCAAGTCCGACTATAACCAGCTCAACACCTTCCCCGGCGCCATCGCCGGCAAGGTCGTGCAGCCGCAGGTCACACAAGCCGACATCGGCGCGCCGCCGCGCCTGAAATTCCTGTCGGATCAGTTGCTGCAGGACGCCCGCAACACCAAGGCCAATCTTACCCTTGCCGACGATCAGCAGGGCATGGGCGTCAATACGCTCATCGACATGGCACGCGGCCAGGCCGGCATGGGCAATATCGAAAATGCGCTGAAGGCCTTCCAGGGCGCGTTGGCGATCAATCCTGATGACGCCGAACTCTGGCTGGAGGCGGCGCGAACCGCGAACCGCATCACCAACAATTCAAGCGTATCGATCCAGGCGGCGATCGCCGCGATCAACGGCTACGAGCTGACCCGCACCACCGAGAGCCGGGCGCATGCGCTTGCCGTCATGGCCAAATCGCTGGAAGGCGCCGAGAATTTCCGCGCCGCACTGAACGCCTACAAGGCGAGCCTGGAACTGGTGAAGGCAAAATCGGTCGAGGCAGCCTATCTCGACCTTAAGCAGCGCAAGGGCTTCCGCGTCGTCGAACATACGATCGATTCCGACGCTGCGACGCCGCGCGCCTGCGTGCAGTTCTCCGAGCAGCTTTTGAAGAGCGGCGCCGACTATGCCTCCTTCGTCACCGTCAATGGTGCTGCGCCAAAGGCGCTTGAGGCGAAGGGCGACCAGATCTGCATCGAAGGCCTATCGCATGGCGAGCGCTACAAGCTGACCCTTCGCGCCGGCCTGCCGTCCACCGTCGACGAAATGCTCGAAGCGCCCGTCACCCTCGATATCTATGTCGCGGACCGCGCCCAAATGGTGCGCTTCACCGGCGACAGCTTCGTGCTGCCGTCGACCGCGCGCCGCGGCATCCCGCTCGTTTCCGTCAACACCGACAGCGCCAAGCTGAAACTCTACCGCGTCGGCGATCGCAGCATCGCCCAGGTGCTGCAGAGCTCGCAGTTCCTGACCCAGCTCGACGGCTACAGCGCCCAGCGCATCGAGGATGAGATCGGCGAACTCGTCTGGCAGGGCTCGCTCGACATCGAGCGCGACGTCAACAAGGAAGTCGTCACAAGCTTCCCGGTCGACGAGGCACTGCCTCAACGCAAGCCCGGCGTCTACGTCCTGACCGCCGCACCGACCACCGGTATCAGCCAGGAATGGGATGCGCGCGCGACGCAATGGTTCGTCGTTTCCGATATCGGCATCTCCACCTATGCCGGCACAGACGGGCTGAACGTCTTCGTGCGCTCGCTTGCGACTGCCGAGCCGATCGAAGGCGTCGAACTGCAACTCGTCGCCAAGAACAACGAGATCCTCGGCACGGCGGTGAGCGATAATGACGGCCGCGTGACCTTCACTGCTGGCCTGATCCGCGGCACGGCCGGGCTCACGCCCGCCGTCATCACCGCCAAGAAGGGCGAGGACGACTATGTCTTCCTCGACATGAGCCGCGCCGGCTTCGACCTTTCGGATCGTGGCGTCACGGGGCGCGCGGCTCCTGGCGCCATCGACATTCTCGCCTGGACCGAGCGCGGCATCTATCGTGCCGGCGAAACCGTGCATGCGGCAGCGCTTGCCCGTGACGTTGACGGCATGGCGATCGAGAACCTGCCGCTGACCTTCGTCTTCCTCCGCCCGGATGGTGTCGAATATCGCCGCATGACCAGTGCCGGCGGCAAGCTCGGCGGCCATACGCTCGACCTCGACACCCAGGCAAACGCCATGCGCGGCACCTGGACGATGCAGATCTTCACTGACCCGAAGTCGCCTGCGATCGGCGAGAAGCAGTTCCTGATCGATGACTTCGTGCCGGATCGCACCGAATTCGATCTCACCAGCGACGCCAAGGAAATCGCCGTCGGTGAGACGGCAAGCGTGGCAGTCGACGGGCGCTATCTCTATGGCGCGCCGGCTGCCGGCCTCGAACTTGAAGGCGAAGTGACGATCAAGCCGACGCGCGAAAACGCCGCCTTCAAGGGCTATTCCTTCGGTCTTGCCGACGAAGAGGCGAGCGAAGACACGCGCCTGCCGCTCGAAGAGCTTTCGTCGCTCGACGAGGAAGGCAAATCCAGCTTCGACGTCCTCATCGACGAAGTGCCCTCGACCACGCAGCTGCTTAATGCCACCGTGACCGTTCGCATGCGTGAAGCCGGCGGCCGCGCCGTCGAGCGCTCGCTGAAACTGCCGGTGCGCGCCGAGGGCCCGATGCTCGGCATCAAGCCGGAATTCGAGGGTGAGCTCGCCGAAAACTCCGTCGGCAAGTTCCGCGTCATCGCCGTCGATCCGGCCGGCAGCAAGGTCGCCATGCAGGGGCTCCTCTGGAAGCTGATCAGCGTCGAACGGAACTATCACTGGTATCGCGACGGCAGCGCCTGGAAATACGAGCCCGTCGTTACCACCAAACAGGTGGCCAACGGCAGCGTCGACCTGACGGAAGACGGCGGCGATATCTCCGTGCCCGTCGGCTGGGGGCGCTATCGCCTGGAAGTCGAGACGGCCGCGGTCGATGGCCCGACTTCGAGCGTCGAATTCGACGCCGGCTGGTATGTCGCGGCCACCTCGACGGAAACGCCTGACGGCCTTGAGATCGCGCTCGACAAGGAGAAGTATGCGGTCGGCGACACGGCCAAGCTGAAGGTCTCGCCGCGTTTTGCCGGCGAACTGCTGGTCACCGTCGGCACAGAGAACCTGATCACGACCGAGACGGCATCGATTGCGGCTGAAGGCGGCGAAGTCGAATTGCCGGTGACCGACGCCTGGGGCGCCGGCGCCTATGTCACCGCCACGCTCTACCGGCCGGGCGATGCCCAGGAAAGCCGCATGCCGATGCGCGCCATCGGCATCAAATGGCTCACGGTCGATCCGGCCGAGCGCAAGCTCGCCGTCACGCTTAACGCGCCCGAAAAGATGGAGCCGCGCCAGCCGCTCGACATCAGCCTCCAGGTCGCCGGTGCCGGTGCCAATGAGGAAGCCTATGTGACGATCGCCGCCGTCGATGTCGGCATTCTCAATCTCACCCGCTACGAGCCGGCGAACCCGGAAGCCTGGTATTTCGGCCAGAGACAGCTCGGCCTTGAAATCCGCGACCTTTACGGTCGCCTGATCGACGGCTCGCTCGGCGCGACCGGAAAACTGCGCACCGGCGGCGATGGCGGCCAGGTCGCGCTTCAGGGCAGCCCGCCCACGGAAAAGCTGGTCGCCTTCTTCGAAGGACCGGTACAGCTCGACGGCGACGGCAAGGCAACCGTCAGCTTCGACATCCCGCAGTTCAACGGAACGGCGCGACTGATGGCCGTTGCCTGGACGAAATCCGGTGTCGGCCACGCCACGCGCGACGTGGTGATCCGCGACCCCGTCGTCGTTACCGCCAGCCTGCCGCGGTTCCTGGCGCCCGGAGACCGGTCGGACCTGAGGCTCGATATCGCCAATACCGACGCACCGGCCGGCGATTACCAGATCCATGTGACGACCAGTGGCCAAGCCACGGTCGAGCAACCGGGGACGGGCAGCACGGTCACCCTGGACCAGGGCGGTCGCTCCTCCATCACCTTGCCGGTCGTCGGGCAATATCCCGGCAACGGCGTCGTCACCGTGGCGCTGACCGGCGCCAACGGCCTTTCGCTCGAGCAGTCGCTCGACCTGCTCGTGCGTCCGGCAACCCTGCCGGTGACACAGCGACAAGTGGTTTCGATCGCGCCAGGAAGCAGCCTGACGGTCGACGGGCAGTTGCTCGCCGACAGCATCCTGCAGGGCGCTTCCGTCAACCTCAGCGTCACCCGCTCTGCCGCCTTCGATATGCCGGCACTGCTGATGACCCTCGATCGCTATCCCTATGGCTGCACGGAGCAAACGACCAGCCGCGCGCTGCCGCTGCTCTACCTGAGCGAACTCGCCAAGCAGTCCGGCCTTGCCGATGACGAGGGCGTGACGAAACGGGTGCAGGAGGCGATCTACCGCGTGCTCTCCAACCAGTCCTCGTCGGGCAGCTTCGGGCTTTGGGGGCCGGGCTACGGCGACCTCTGGCTCGACGCCTATGTCACCGACTTCCTGACCCGCGCCCGCGAGCAGAAATATGACGTGCCCGAGGCCGCAATGGTTCAGGCGCTGGAAAACCTGCAGAACGGCGTCAGCTACGACACCAACGCCAAGGATCGCGGCAACGAGATCGCCTATGCGCTCTACGTGCTTGCCCGCAATCGCAAGGCGGCGATCAACGACCTGCGTTATTACGCAAACACGCTGATCAACGACTTCCCGACGCCGCTCGCCAAGGCTCATATCGCCGCAGCGCTTTCGCTGTATGGCGATGCTCAAGGGGCGCAGGACACGTTTGCCAACGCGGCGAACATGTCGACGGGCCTCGTCAATGTCAGCCTGTCGCGCTCCGACTACGGCTCGTCGCTGCGTGACGGCGCGGCGGTGCTGGCGCTTGCGGCCGAAAGCCGACCGGTCCCGCCGATCGTTCCAGAGCTATCAAAAATGGTCGCCCGCGAATGGGAACAGAAGACCTATACCAGCACCCAGGAACAGGCCTGGATGCTGCTTGCCGCCCGCGCCATCCAGAATGGCGACGAGGACATGGCGCTCGACGTCAACGGCGCATCGAAGTCCGGCAGCTATGCCGCCCAGATGACCGGCGACGCGCTCATCACCCACCCGGTGGTGATCCGCAACCAGGGTGCCGATCCGGTTTCGGCCGTGGTCACCACGGTCGCCGCCCCCGCCCAGCCGCTTTCGGCCGGCGGCGACGGCTTCACCATCGAGCGCACCTACTACACGCTCGACGGAGCCGAGGCGAACGTCATGGAAGCGCGGCAGAACGAACGCTACGTCGTCGTGCTGAAAGTCACGGAGGCCAACGACTGGCCGTCGCGCGTGCTGGTCACCGACCTGCTGCCGGCCGGTTTCCAGATCGACAATCCGAGCCTCGTCGACAGTGCCCAGCTCAGCAATTTCGAGTGGCTCGGCGAAATCACCGCGACCCATACGGAGTTCCGTAACGACCGCTTCGTCGCAGCACTCGACCGCAGCATCGGCGCCGGCCGCGAGGTCACGCTGGCCTATGTCGTGCGCGCGGTAACGCCGGGCACCTATGACCATCCGGCCGCAACTGTCGAGGACATGTACCGACCGCAGCTTTCGGCCCGCACCGCGACCGGGCGCATGGAGGTGCTGGCCGCGCAATAGGCAAGATCATGTCGATTGGGCGCAAACTGCTGATCGCCTTGCCCGTCTGCCTGCTGGTGACGGGGCTGACGGGCTTTGCGATCGAAAAGGCTGACGAGGCCTTCCCGCCGCCGCTTGCGGAGGCGGACGTCGTCTCGCGCGAGGTGGACGACGCCAACGGACAGCTCTTGCGCGCCTTCGCAACGCCGGATGGCCTCTGGCGACTGAAGACCACGGTCGACGATGTCGATCCGCAGTTCCTGAAGATGCTGATCGCCTACGAAGACCAGCGTTTTGAGGAGCATTCCGGCGTCGATATCCTGGCGCTTGGCCGCGCCGCGCTTCAATTCGTCAGCAATGGCCGGATCGTCTCGGGCGCCTCGACGCTTTCCATGCAGGTCGCCCGGCTGATCGAGCCACGGCAGCAGCGCTCGATAACCGCCAAGCTGTTGCAAATCGCACGCGCGATCCAGATCGAGCGACGGCTATCGAAGGACCAGATCCTCAATCTCTATCTCACCCATGCGCCTTATGGCGGCAATATCGAGGGCGTGCGCGCCGCGAGCCTCTCCTGGCTCGGCAAGGAGCCGAAACGGCTGACGGCCGGCGAAGCGGCCCTGCTCGTGGCACTACCGCAATTGCCGGAGAAGCGCCGCCCGGACCGCAACCATGCCGCCGCTGTCGCCGCCCGCGAACGGGTGCTGAGGCGTCTCGCCGTTGCTGACGTGATTGGCGACGGCGAAGCGGAACGCGCGATCGCCACGTCCGTTCCGTCGCGCCGGCTGCAACTCCCGGCCTATGCCGCGCACCTCGCCGAACGGGCGTTGCGCAAAGATCCGAAGGCGGTTCGGCATGAGACGAGCTTGCGCCTTGCCGTCCAGCGCAACCTCGAAGCCGTGGCAAAGGAAGGGGCAGCCAAGCTCGGACCGAAGGTTTCGGTCGCCATGGTGATGGCCGATGCGAAGACCGGAGAGATCGTCGCTTCGGTCGGATCGGCCGACTATTTCGATGCGAGCCGCTCCGGCTGGATCGACATGACGCGCATCACGCGTTCACCGGGCTCTACCCTCAAGCCCTTCATCTATGGCCTTGCCTTCGAAGAAGGGCTCGTCAGCCAGGAGACGATCATCGAGGACCGGCCGGCGGACTTCTTCGGCTACCGCCCACGCAACTTCGACATGAGCTACCAGGGCGATGTCAGCGTGCGCGAGGCGCTGCAATTGTCTCTGAACGTTCCGGCGATCCGCCTGCTCGACGCGGTCGGCCCGGCCGAGCTGATGATGCGCTTTCGCCGCGGCGAGGTGAAGCCGGCACTTCCTGCCGGCGAAGCACCCGGCCTTGCGATCGGTCTTGGCGGCGTCGGACTTTCCCTGCGCGATCTCGTGCAGCTCTATGCGGCGCTTGCCAATCGCGGCTTCCCGCTCCGGCTCGGCGACGGCGTTGAGGGCAAGGCGGGCCTGATCGAAGCGGAACCGGTGCTTTCGCCGGTCGCCGTCTGGAATGTCTCCGACGCGCTCTCCGGCGTGTTGCCGCCCGCTGGCAGTCGCCAGCGCGGCATCGCCTATAAGACCGGCACCAGCTATGGCTACCGTGATGCCTGGTCGGTCGGCTATGACGGCCGCCATGTGCTCGGGGTCTGGGTCGGACGGCCCGACAATGGGGCGGTTCCCGGCCTCACCGGCTATGGCAGCGCCGCCCCCATTCTCTTCGAAGGCTTCGCCAAATCCGGCTTCGGCATCACACCGCTGCCCGATGCGCCGGCCGGCGCGATCCGCATTTCTCAAGCCGAACTGCCGATCAGCCAGCGCCGCTTCTCGCTGACGGCAAGCGGCCTCGTCAACGCTTCGGCCCGCGAGCCGGCACCGCAGATCGTGTTTCCGCCCGAGGGCGCACGCGTCGAGCTCAGTGCGAACCATCAGGCGCTTTCGCCGCTGACACTCAAGCTCCAGGGCGGACGCGCGCCGTTCCGCTGGCTTGCCAATGGCAAGCCTCTGCCGGAGCTCACCCGCCGGCGGGTCACGCAGTGGCAACCGGATGGTGCCGGCTATTCGACGCTGACGGTGATCGATTCCGTCGGCCGCGCCGCCAGCGTGCGCGTCTTCATCGAGTAACAGTGCGGATCTCGCGTGCCGCATCTTCAGGCCGCTCGGCGAGGAGCGCTTCGATCTCCTCCTCCAACCGCACCGCATCGAGCGGCTTGTGGAGAAGACGGTGGCCGCTTGCGGTCACTTCCTTCAGCCGTGTCGGCGACGTATCGCCGGAAAGGATCAGCGCCGGCACCTCCCGCCCGAGATGGGCCCTGATCTCCCGGATCGCATCGATCCCGGTCTTGCCGGCCTCGAGACGGTAATCGGTGATGACAAGATCGACCGGCGCCTCTCCCAGGCGCGCAGCCTTCGCCAGCTCCTTTCGGGCCGTGGCAGCCGAACGCCCGGCATAGACCGCATAGCCGAGCGTGCGGAGCAACAGCGCCGTCGCATCCAGCGCGTCGCGCTCGTCGTCGATGACGACGATACCCCCTTGCTGCGTCGCAGCGGTCGGATGGGCGCGTCCGGGCTTTGCCAGCGAAGGCGGCGCGACCACCGGCAAAGTGATGGAAAACATCGAACCGCGACCCTCCGTCGAGACTACCTTGATCGGGTGGCCGAGCAGAGCGGCGGTACGCTGCACGATGGCAAGGCCGAGCCCGAGCCCCTGCGCCCGGTTGCGTGCAGGATTTTGCAGTTGCACGAACTCCTCGAAGATCGCTTCCTGCTCTGAATCGGGGATGCCGACACCGGTGTCCCAGACCTGCACCTCCACCGCCGCACCGCGGCGTCGGCAACCGATCAGCACCTTGCCGGTCCGTGTGTAACGGAACGCATTGGAAATGAGGTTGTCGAGGACACGCTTCAGCATCATCGGGTCGGTATCGACCCAGACATCCGTCATCACCACGCGCCATCCGAGGCCCTGGTCCTTCGCAATGCCGGAGAACTCCGCCTTGAGGTCGTGGAACAGTCGCCGTAGGGACACCGGTTCTCGCGCGACGGTCACGATTCCCGCGTCAAGCTTGGAAATGTCGAGCAACGCGTCGAGCAGACCGCCGAGATTGCCGATAACCGAGCGCGCGCGATCGGCGAGGTCGCGGGCGTTCTTGGCCGGAACGTCACCGTTGCGACCGAGTGCTGCGAGCGTCGAGGTGAAAAGGCTGAGGGCGTGGATCGGCTGACGCAGGTCGTGGCTTGCGGCAGCGAGGAACCGCGACTTGGAGCGATCGGCGCTCTGCGCCTTGTCGCGCTCTGCCTCAAGGCTGGTGATCAGCGACAGATTCTCGAAACGCAGCCGCACCGTTTCGGCAAGCGTCCTGTGGGTGACGCGGCTGTAGTAGAGGTCGACGCCGAAGAGGCAGATGGTGAAAATCAGATAGGTGTCGTAGATCGGCCCTTCGCCGAGGAAGCAGCGGATCGCGAAGGGCAGGAGGATCGCAACCAGCGAGCCGGCATAGGCGAGCGGAAAGGCAGACAGCGACGGCACCGCACCGCTGGCAATGCCTGTGATCACGATGCAGACGAAGGCAAGCGTCTGCGGCTCGTCCGGATGGAAGGCAAACCAGCCAAGCGCGCCCCAGAGACCGCTGGAAACCCACGAAAGCAGCGTGAAGCGCCAGGCCCATCGCCGCCAGTCCCGCGTCCGCCCTTCATCCGTCTGCCGCCGATATCGCCAGTCGAGAAGAATGCGGGCGAACGTCAGCAGATAGAGTGCGGCGCCCCATGAAAACAGCAGGTCCCACGACACAAGATCGCGCAGGACATAAGCAACCGGCAGTGGAATTGCGAAATTGGCAAAAAGCACCGCGTAAGATTGACGAAATAATAAGCCTATCAGGAGAGGTTGCAGGTGTTCGCGAGTCTCCATTGCCGCTCCTGTCTCGATGCAACGCCATGTCCGCGGAGAATTGCCGATTTCGATGAAGGATTGCTTACATGCGCAAACTGCTGACGATCGTGGTGGCAGACGATCACGCCATCGTTCGCGAGGGCCTGAAGCTGCTGCTCTCCACCATGGACCACGTATCGGTGGTTGCGGAAGCGGCCGACGGCGAGACGCTGACGACCATCGTTCGCGCCAGCAGTCCTGATCTGGTGATCCTCGACCTCGGCATGCCGGGGGTTGCCGGCGTGCAGTTCATCAACGAACTCCGGGCGGTCGCGCCGCGCATGAAGATCCTGGCGCTGACCGCAAACATCGAGCCGCGAACCGTGCGGGCCGTGATCGCCGCCGGGGCCAGCGGTTACCTGACGAAGACCGGCGACCCGGCCGAACTGAATGCAGCACTCGACGCAATGCTGCGAAACGAAATTTATCTCAGCCAATCGGTTCGTTTCGCCATCGACGATCCCCGCAGCCACCAGCCGCCGCCGACAACCGATACGGCGCTCTCCCCCATCCCCCTCACCCGCCGCGAAATGCAGATCCTCTCTCTCGCCGCCCAGGGGCTGACCGCGCGCGAGACCGCCGATCGCCTCGGTATCAGCCCGCTCACGGCCCGCAAGCATCGCGAGAACCTGATGCGCAAGCTCAGTCTGCACAACACGGCAGAGATCGCGGCCTATGCGCTGCGCATCGGCCTGCCGATCGGTTGATATCGCAGTCCTCGCCGGTCTTTCCGGAAATCACCTTCCCTTAACCACGGCAAAACAGGCGATCCTGCCACAACGCCGAAATACGGCACCTGCCGTATGTCAATCGGATACAACCAAGCGTAGTTCTCCCGCTCTATCGCGCCACCGAGATGGTTCGACGCCAAGACGTCGGCCCGGGGCGTTCCGGCTATTTCGGGAGGAGCCCCCATGCCGTCGCTGGAGCATTGGATTTCGTTCGCACTGGCAACGGCGATTTTCGCCTTCATGCCGGGCCCCGCCATTCTCTATATGACGGCGCAGACGTTGGCGCATGGCCGCAAGGCCGGCCTCCTGGCGGCGCTCGGCATTCATATCGGCTGCTACGTCCACATCGCCGCCGCGGCGCTCGGGCTTGCCGCCCTTCTTCACCATGCACCGCTTCTCTATGGGGCGATCAAGCTTGCCGGCGCCGTCTATCTGGTCTGGCTCGGCGCGACCATGCTGCTCGGGGTCGGCAAACATGCCGCCCACGCCGAGGCTGCGAAACCCGGCGTCCTGCGCGACAGCATCGTGGTGGAAGTCCTCAATCCCAAGACCGCCTTGTTCTTCGTGACCTTCCTGCCGCAGTTCGTGGATCCGGCCGCGGCGATGCCGATGTCGCTGCAGTTCCTGATGTTCGGCCTGCTGGTGAACCTTGCCCTGTCGGTCGCCGATATCGCAGCCGTCTTCCTCGCCTCCTTCACGCTCGGTCGGCTGGTTGGTGGCGCCGGCAATCTTGTTCCGCGCGCCTGCGGTTCGATCCTCATCGGCCTCGGCCTGATGCTGGCAAGTCAGCCGATCTGATCGCCCAAAGACGGTGCGCGCGCCGGGTCCGACCTTGGTGTATCCTTAAGGACGCTGAAGTCGGGGGGCGCCATGCTGAATGCAACCGAGATCGCCAAGGCCGCCGAAAGCCTGCATCAGGCCGAACGCGATCGAAAACAGATCGGGCTCCTCTCGCTCAAGCATCCCGAAATGACGGTCGACGACGCCTATGCGATCCAGGCGGCTCTGGTCCGGCGCAAACGCGACGACGGCCACCGCATCATCGGCTGGAAGATCGGGCTGACGTCCAATGCCATGCAGCAGGCGCTCGGCATCGACACGCCCGATTCCGGCGTGCTCTTCGACAACATGCTGTTCGACGACGGCGCAAGCATACCCGCCGATCGCTTCATCCAGCCACGGGTCGAAGCGGAGATCGCGTTCATCATGAAAACCGGGCTCAAAGGCCCGCGGGTCAACATCGTCCAGGTCCTGAACGCCACGGATTATGTCATGCCGGCGCTGGAAATTCTCGACAGCCGGATCGTCCGCACGGATCCGAAAACAAAGAAGGCGCGCATCCTCGTCGATGCGATCGCCGACAATGCGGCCAATGGCGGCCTCATCCTCGGCGGCCGCGCCGTGCGCCCCGATACGGTCGACATGCGCTGGATGGGGGCGATCGTCTCGCGCAATGCGGTGATCGAGGAAACGGGACTTGCGGCCGGTGTGCTCAACCATCCGGCGCGCGGCATCGCCTGGCTCGCCAATCGTCTCGCGCAATGCGGCGACGCGATCGAGCCCGGCCAAATCGTTCTCTCAGGCTCTTTCATCCGCACGCTCGAAGCCAGGAACGGCGACACGATCGTCGCCGATTTCGGCGCTTACGGCTCGGTCAGTTGCCACTTCGCGTGAAGTGTATAACGACAGGCAAGCTACACACCCGCCGCGCGGATATCACTGCACCAGGATGGCGCGGAAGTCGTTGACGTTGGTGCCCGTTGGCCCCGGCTTGAAGAGATCGCCGAGCGCATCGAACGCCGACCAGCTGTCGTTCTTCTGCAGGAATGTCGCGGCATCCAGCCGTTGCGCCGCGAGGCGGGCGATGGTGGTGTCGTCGGCGAAAGCGCCGGCGTTGTCCTCGGAGCCGTCGATGCCGTCGGTGTCTGCGGCGAGCGCCGAGACCCCTTTGGCACCGTCGATGCCGAGCGCCAGCGCCAGCAGGAATTCGCTGTTGCGTCCGCCCTTGCCCTTGCCGCGGATGGTGACGGTCGTCTCGCCGCCCGAGAGAACGACGACCGGTTTGGTGAACGATCGACCGCGGCCGGCGACTTCCCGGGCGATCGCCGCATGCACACCGCCAACGTCGCGCGCCTCTCCCTCGATCGCATCGGAAAGAATGATCGCGTCGATGCCGGCGGCACGCGCCTCTGCAGCCGCGGCCTCGAGCGAGACGGATGCGGATGCGATCAGCCGGACTTCGTTACGGGCAAAACGCGGGTCATCAGGAGATGGCGCGGCGCTATCCGGGCTATTGATCCACGCCATAACCTTTGCCGGCAGGTTCAGACTGTAGCGCTCGATCAGCGTCAGCGCATCCTCGCGCGTGCTGGCGTCCGCCAGTGTCGGGCCGGAGGCGACCAGCGCCGGATCGTCACCCGGAATATCGGAAACGATCAGCGAAACGACCTTGGCCGGATAGGCCGCGGCAGCCAGCCGACCGCCCTTGATCATCGAGACGTGCTTGCGCACGGCGTTCATGGCGCTGATCGGCGCGCCGGAGGCAAGCAACGCCCGGTTGACGGCGATCTCGTCTTCCAGCGTCAAGCCGGGTGGTGGCGAGGGCAAAAGCGCCGAGCCACCGCCGCAGACGAGCGCGACGACAAGATCGTCCGCCGTCAGGCCGCCGACTTCGGCGAGCAAGCGCTTCGAAGCCAGCAAACCGTTTTCGTCAGGCAGGGGGTGCGACGCTTCCAGCACCTCGATCGTCTCGCATGGGGCTGCATAGCCATAGCGGGTGACGATCACGCCCGAGAGCGGACCATCCCAATGGCGTTCGAAGGCGGCTGCCATCTGGGCCGCACCCTTGCCGGCCCCAACCACCACCGTCCGCCCCTTCGGTCGCGCCGGCAGGTTGGCCGCGATCACTTTCTCCGGATCAGCCGCCGCAACGGCCGAGGTGAACAGCGCTTCGAGGAAACGGCGTGGATCGGTGATGGCTGGCATTGGTCTCCCCCTGGAGGATGTCGCGTCGCTCCATCCTTATATGTCATCCCAGCGCAAATCGCGGTTGGAACTGCATGAAAGTCTCGGGCGGCGGTTCCTCCAACCGCCGCCCGGACGCATGACCGGTCCGGCACAATGGGACGCCGGACGAGTCATGCGCATTTAAGGTCGTCGCCTGATCTTTTCAAAGCGGCGCAGTTCCTAACGGAAAACCGCTTCGCACGTTCCCTGGAATTGCTTAGGCAACCTGGTGGTTCGCCATGCGCTCCAGCGCCCGGACGAGGCCGGAGTGGTCTAGGCCGCTGTCGCCGTTGGCGGCGCAGTTGTTGAAGAGTTCCTGCGTTGCCGCCGTGTTCGGCAGCGAGATGCCGAGCGACTTGGCACCCTGGAGAGCCAGGTTGAGGTCCTTCTGGTGCAGCGAGATGCGGAAGCCCGGATCGAAGGTGCGCTTGATCATGCGCTCGCCGTGAACTTCGAGAATGCGCGAGGAGGCAAAGCCGCCCATCAGCGCTTCGCGGACGCGCGCCGGATCAGCGCCCGCCTTGGAGGCGAAGACAAGCGCTTCCGAGACCGCTTCGATCGTCAGCGCAACGATGATCTGGTTGGCGACCTTGGTGACCTGGCCGTCGCCGCAATCACCGACGAGCGTGATGTTCTTGCCCATCAACTTCAAGAGCGGCAGGGCGCGGTCGAAGCTCTCCTGGGCGCCGCCCGCCATGATCGAGAGCGAAGCATTCTTGGCGCCGACTTCGCCGCCGGAAACCGGGGCGTCGATGTATTCGGCACCGGTCTCGCGAACTTTCTTGGCGAATTCCTTCGTCTCGATCGGCGAGATCGAGCTCATGTCGATGACGAGCTTGCCCTTGGAAAGACCGTAGGCGACGCCGTTTTCGCCGAAGAGAACATCCTTGACCTCAGGAGTATCCGGCAGCATCAGGATGATGGTGTCGACGGTTTCGGCCAACGCCTTCGGCGAGTCAACGAACTTGAGGCCGTTGTCGAGCAGCTCCTGGCGCGGCGGGATGACGAACTTCGAGGTGACGATGGTGTGGCCGGCATCCTGCAGGTGGCGCGCCATCGGCGTGCCCATGATACCCAGTCCAATGAAACCGATTGTTGCCATGGTGTTTAGCTCCTGATCTTGATGATGTCTGCGGATTGGGTGCGCTGGCGCTCGGCGCCGAGCCAGCCAAGGCCCTCGGCCGTCGTGGTGCGCGGCTTATATTCGCAACCGATCCAGCCGTCGTAGCCGGCCGCTTCCAGCGCGTCGAAGACGAAGGGATAGTTGATCTCGCCGGTGCCCGGCTCGTTGCGGCCCGGATTGTCGGCAAGCTGGACATGAACGATGCGATCGGCAAAGCGCTTGTAGGTGCCGATCAACTCGCCCTGCGTGCGCTGCTGGTGGTAGAGGTCGTACTGGATGAACAGGTTGTCGCTGCCGACCTCCTCAATGATCGAAGCCGCCTGCTCGACCGTGTTGAGATAGAAGCCCGGAATATCGAAGTCGTTGATCGGTTCGATGAGCAGGCGAATGCCCTGCTTGCCGAGTTCGCTTGCAGCAAGCTTGAGATTGGCGACCAGCGTGTCGCGCAGCACATGTTCAGAGACACCGTGAGGCGCGATGCCAACCAGGCAGTTGACCTGCTTGCAGTCGAGCGCCGTCGCGTAGTCGATGGCGCTCGCCACGCCTTTGCGGAACTCGTCGACCCGGTTAGGCAGGATGGCGATGCCGCGTTCGCCGCTCGCCCAGTTGCCGGCCGGCAGGTTGTGCAGAACTTGGGTCAGGCCATGGCGCTGAAGCTCTGCGCGCAGGCTCACCTTTTCGAATTCGTAGGGAAACAGATATTCCACGCCCTCGAAGCCGGCCTTGGCAGCAAGGGCGAAACGATCGAGGAACGGCACCTCGTTGAACAGCATTGTCAGGTTCGCAGCGAACTTCGCCATGCGATGTTTCCTCCTTGTGTTTGTCTTGTGAGCGATGCGGGCGGCGGAGCGCCCGCATCTCCTCAGTCATTCAAGGCTCAGTCGAGCAGAGCCGTGATCGCGGTCGGCACGTCCTCGCCGCGCAGCGCCAGTTCCTCGAACTCGACGACCGCATTGATGTCGGCGCCCATGGAGATGTTGGTGACGCGCTCGAGGATGAACTCGATGACGACGGGAACCTGATGCTCGTCCATCAGCGCGCGCGCCCGGTCGAAGGCTTCCTGGAATTCGTTCGGACTGCGCACCCGGATCGCCTTGCAGCCGAGACCTTCGGCAACCGCGACGTGGTCGACGCCGTAACCCTTCTCCGCATCGCCCGACGCGTTGATGTTGTCGAAGGCGAGGCTGACTTCGAAGTCCATGTTGAGACCGCGCTGCGCCTGGCGGATGAGGCCGAGATAGGAATTGTTCACGACCACATGCAGGTAAGGCAGCTTGTGCTGAGCGCCGACAGCCAGCTCCTCGATCAGGAATTGGAAGTCGTAGTCGCCGGAAAGCGCGACGATCGTCCGGTCCGGATCGGCAGCGCGAACACCGAGTGCCGCAGGCAAGGTCCAGCCGAGCGGTCCGGCCTGGCCGCAGTTGATCCAGTTGCGCGGCTTGTAGACGTGCAGGAACTGGGCGCCGGCGATCTGGCTGAGGCCGATGGTCGAAACGTAGCAGGTGTCGCGGCCGAAGGCCTTGTTCATCTCTTCATAGACGCGCTGCGGTTTCAGCGGCGTCTGGTCGAAGTGGGTCTTGCGCAGCATGGTGCGCTTGCGCTCGCGGCACTCTTCCGCCCAGGCGGACCAGTCACGCAGCTTGCCCGCCGTCTTCCACTCGGTCGCAACGTCAAGGAACAGCTTCAGCGCAGCGCCGGCATCCGAGACGATACCGAAATCGGGCGCGAAGACGCGGCCGATCTGCGTCGGCTCAATGTCGACGTGAACGAACTTGCGGCCTTCCGTGTAGGTCGGAACGTTGCCGGTGTGGCGGTTTGCCCAGCGGTTGCCGACGCCGAGCACGAAGTCGGAGGCGAGCATGTTGGCATTGCCGTAGCGATGCGAGGTCTGCAGGCCGCACATGCCGGCCATCAGCGGATGGTCATCCGGGATCGTGCCCCAGCCCATCAGCGTCGGAATAACCGGAATTCCGGTGATTTCGGCAAATTCTGTCAGAAGGTCCGATGCATCGGCGTTGATGATGCCGCCGCCGGCAACGATCAGCGGGCGTTCCGCTTCGTTCAGCATCGCGATCGCCTTCTCGGCCTGGGCCCGCGTCGCCTTCGGCTTGTAGGCTTCAAGCGGCTGGTAGGTGTCCGGATCGAATTCGATCTCGGCAAGCTGGACGTCGACCGGCAGGTCGATCAGCACCGGGCCGGGACGGCCGGAGCGCATGATGTGAAACGCCTTCTGGAAGACGAAGGGAACGAGCGCCGGCTCCATGACGGTAACCGTCCACTTGGTGACCGGTGCTGCGATCTTGGCGATATCGACAGCCTGGAAATCTTCCTTGTCGAGACGGGCGCGCGGCGCCTGGCCGGTGATGCAGAGGATCGGGATCGAATCCGCCGAGGCCGAATAGAGGCCGGTGATCATGTCGGTGCCGGCCGGGCCCGACGTGCCGATGCAGACTCCGATATTGCCGTGCTTGGCGCGCGTATAGCCTTCGGCCATGTGGGAAGCGCCTTCGACGTGGCGCGCCAGGATATGACGAACCGAGCCGCGCGCCTTAAGCGCCGAGTAGAACGGATTAATGGCGGCACCCGGTACGCCGAAGGCACAGTCGATGCCTTCCTTTTCCAGAACAATAACAGCCGCGTCAACGGCACGCATCTTAGCCATGGGAACTCCTCCAATTTCCTGAAACAATAATCCATTATCGTCGATACGCAACACACCAATGGAATTCATTTCCATCATGTGGAAATAAAGATTTTCAATAATTCGGAGAAAATCGCGGCATGGCCTGATAGAGGATGATGGGCGAGACACGTGATTTGCAGAGAGGCTTTTATGGACGGCAACGGCAGGGGAAAACGCGGACGCAAGGCGGGCGAGAACGCCGCCCCTTCATCCGTCCAGGTGCTTGATCGCAGTCTCGCCCTTTTGACGGTCGTGGCCGAAGGCGACGGCTCAACCCTCACCCAGCTCGCCGACGAGACCGGCATGGCGCCGTCGACCGTGCACCGGCTGCTGGCAACGCTTGCCGGCCACGGCATGGTGATGCACGACCCGGACACGGGCGCCTGGACTGTCGGTTTGAAGGCGTTCGAGATCGGCAACGCCTATCTGCGCTTCCGCAAGCTCGGCACCATCAGTCGGCCGTTTCTAAAAGGACTGATGGAGGAAAGCGGCGAGACGGCGAATATCGGCATCGAGGAAGGCGGCGACGTCGTCTTCATTTCGCAGGTCGAAAGCCACGCGCCGATGCGCGCTTTCTTCCGTCCCGGCCGCCGCGGTCCGGTTCATGCCTCCGGCATCGGCAAGGCCATCCTGTCCACCTGGTCCGACAAGGAGATCGCCCAGCTGCTCCACGGTCGCGAACTCGCGCATTTCACCGACAAGACGCGCGATACGCTGCCGGCGCTGTTGAAGGATATCCAGGAGATCCGCCACCGCGGCTGGTCGGTCGACGACGAGGAGCACACGCTCGGCATGCGCTGCGTCGCCGCTCCGATCTTCAACGAATATGGCGAAACGATCGCCGGCATATCCATCTCGGGCCCGTCGGTCCGCGTCAGCGATCAGAAGCTCTCGACCTTCGGCCCCATCGTGCGCGAACGCGCGGATGCGCTGACCAAGGCGATGGGCGGCAAGCGACCGGAAGAGCTTTAAACCCCGACCAACAGAAACGCCGCGCGTCCGATCCGGACACGCGGCGTAATAATAAGCAATGCTGGCGAGCCAGCAGGGGCGGACGCGCCTTAGGCCGTTTCGAGGCTCTTTACTGCCGAGGTGACTGCGTCCTTCGCAGCGCGTGCAGCTCCCTTCATCGGCTTGCCGGCGACATAGGTCTCGGCCACGCATCGGTCGTCACCCATCGTCTGCAGGATGAAGAGTTCTTCGACAAGCGAACCGGCAACCCGCATGCGCAAGTCCATCGACGGCTTGGCGCGGCTATCAAGCACCACGATATCGGCATCGGCGCCGACATGCAGCGAGCCGATACGGTCGTCGAGATCGAGCGCCCGGGCGTTGCCGAGTGTCATGCGGTAGAAGGAGTTGAATGGCGTCAGCCGCTGGCCCTGCAGGTGCAGAACCTTGTAGGCCTCGTCCATCGTCTCCAGCATCGAGAAGCTGGTGCCGGCGCCGACATCGGTCGCGACCGACCAGCGGGCGCCGAGCTTGTCGAAGCGATCGCGATCGAAGAGACCCGAGCCGAGGAACAGGTTCGAGGTCGGGCAGAAATTGCCGACGGCACCGGTTTCGGCGAGTACCGAAATCTCGCGGTCGCTCAGATAGATGCAGTGGCCGAGCAAGGTCTTGCGCGTCAGCAGATCGTAGCGCGCGTAAATGTCGGTATAGTCCTTCGCTTCCGGATAGAGCGACGTGGCGAAGGCGATTTCGTCTCTGTTTTCAGAGAGATGCGTCTGGACGTAGCACCCCGGATGCTCGGCGACGAGCGTGCGGCTCGCCTCCATCTGCTCCGGCGTCGAGGTGATGGCAAAGCGCGGACTGATGGCGTAGTGCGCGCGGCCACGGCCGTGCCACTTGGCAATCAGCGCCTTCGTCTCGTCATAGCCCTGCTGCGCCGTGTCGCGCAGCGCATCGGGCGCATTGCGGTCCATCATCACCTTGCCGCCAATCATCAGCATGCCGCGCGCTTCGGCGGCCCCGAAATAGGCGTCGACGCTCTCCGGATGCACCGAGCAATAGGCGGCCGCCGTCGTCGTGCCGTTCGCCAGAAGCTCATCCAGGAAACGGCCGGCGATGAAGTCGGCATGCTCCGGTTTACGGAACTTCTGCTCCTCGACGAAGATGTAGGTGTTCAGCCATTCGAGAAGCTGGGCGCCGTAGGAGGCGATCGCCTGCGTCTGCGGGAAATGCAGATGCGTATCGATCAGGCCTGGCAACACCAGATGGGGGCGATGGTCGGCGACCTTGACGCCGGCACCGGCACGACGGGCGACATCGGCATGATCGCCGATATCGGCGACCTTGCCGCCGCGCACGAGCACGGCGCCGTCTTCGAAGTAGCGATAGGAGGTAGTGTCGTCGATGCCCTTCGGTTCCTCGACAAAGGTCAGCACACGGCCGCGGATCAGCAGATCGGTCATTGGGTCTTTCCTCCATTCACGACGGATTCGTACCAGGCGACGAGCAGCTGCCGCTCCTCGTCCGATACGCCGGTGACATTGGCGGGCGGCATCGCGTGGCTGCGGCCGGCCTGCAGGTAGATTTCACGCGCGTGATTGGCGATCTCAGTGTCGGTCTCGAGCATCACGCCCTTCGGCGGGACGACGATGCCCTCCCAGCCCGGCTCCTTGGCATGGCACATGGAACAGCGGCCAAGCACCGTGTCGCGAACCTTCGGAAAGGCTTCCGCCGTCACGAACGGCTGTTGCGCGGCGGAAATCTTCGCCTCCTCGCCGCCGGCAAGAATCTTCGGCACGGTCGACAGCCACATGATGACGACGAAGAGCAGCGCGGTTACGAGCCAGGTCCACGTCGGGTTGCCCTTGTTCGCGTGACGCGTGTTGAAATAGTGGCGGATGGTCACGCCCATCAGGAAGACCAGCGAGGCGATGATCCAGTTGTACTGGGTACCGAACGCCAGCGGATAGTGGTTCGACAGCATCAGGAAGAGAACCGGCAGCGTCAGGTAGTTGTTGTGGGTCGAGCGCTGCTTGGCGATCACGCCGTACTTGGCGTCGGGCGTGCGGCCAGCGATCAGGTCGCCGACGACCACCTTCTGGTTCGGAATGATGATGAAGAAGACGTTGGCCGACATGATCGTCGCGGTAAACGCACCGAGATGCAGGAAGGCTGCGCGGCCGGTGAAGAGCTGCGTGTAGCCCCAGGCCATGCCGACCAGAATGAAGTAGAGCAGCACCATCAGTCGGGTGTTGTCGCGACCGAAGGGCGACTTGCAGATCGTATCATAGGCGAGCCAGCCGAAGGCAATCGAGCCGAGCGAGATGGCGATCGCCACCGGCTTCGAGACGTCGAGCACGTTCGGGTCGATCAGGTAGAGGTCGGCGCCGGCGTAGTAGACCAGGCAGAGCATGCCGAAGCCGGAGAGCCAGGTGACGTAGGACTCCCATTTGAACCAGATCAGGTGCTCCGGCATGTTGGCCGGCGCAACCAGGTATTTCTGGATGTGGTAGAAGCCACCACCGTGCACCTGCCATTCTTCGCCATAGGCGCCGACCGGCAGGCCGGGATGTTTCTTCAGACCGAGGTCGAGGGCGACGAAGTAAAAGGACGAACCGATCCATGCAATGGCGGTGATGACGTGCAGCCATCTCACGGCAAAGGTCAGCCAATCCCAGGCGATGGCATAGTCGTACATGAAATTCTCCCATTTCTCCTCGGACCATTATGTGTCATTGCTGGAGGTCGCGGGAACGTCGCTGCTTCACCAACACTTTCAAAAAAATCTATAAAATAGCGACGGAATGGATAGGCTAGAGAGAGCCTGAAGGAGTGGGACGGAGGCATGTCTTATCTGGACAATGTGCGCGTCTTCGTACGCGTCGTAGAGCTTGGAACCCTGTCGGCAGCGGGTCGCGACCAGCGCGTGACGCCGGCGGTTGCAAGCAATAGAATCAAAGAGTTGGAACGCCATATGGGCGTTCGCCTGTTCAATCGGACGACGCGCAAGCTGACCCCGACGGAGCACGGTCGCGTCTTTTACGACGGCGCGGTGAAGATCCTCGAGGCTGTCAACGAAGCAGAAAATGCGATCGCCGATCTCTCGCGCAATCCGAAGGGCGCGCTGAAGATTACCGCTCCTTTGGGGATAGGTCGGCGGCTGATTGCATCGGGCATTCCGGAGTTTCACGACAAGTATCCCGACATCGAAGTGCGGCTTCGCCTGTCGGACCACAATGTCGATATCCTGTCGGAAGGCGTCGACGTCGCCTTCAAGCTCGGCATCCTCGAAGATTCGAACCTGCGCATGCGCGGCATCATGAATTGCGAGCGCGTTGTCTGCGGTGCGCCTGCCTATTTCGAGAAGCGGGGCATCCCTCAGACGCCCGACGCACTGATCGCCGACAAGCACGACTGTCTGCTGCTCAGGTATCCCGGTTCGAAAGAGTATTTCTGGACGCTCCAGACCATGGAAGGCGTGCGCAAGCTCGAAGTCACCGGACCCTATGATTCCGACGACGGCGACGTGCTGACGCAGTGGGCGCTCGACGGCCGCGGCATTATCAACAAGCCGCTGTTCGAGGTGAAGGCACACATCAATTCCGGCGCACTCGTGCCGATCCTCGTCGACACGCCGCCGCTCAGCGTGCAACTTGCGGCGATCTATCCGCACAAGCGGTTCCAGGACCCGAAGGTGCGACTGATGATCGATTACATGGCCGAGCGCTGTCAGCGCCTGATCAACGGAATGCTGGCCTGACCATTCGTCTTCCGGCCGTTTCGGCCTGGACCAAGGAGCAAGACTGCACGCCCTAGGCATCGCCGGGGGCTGCCGGCGGCTCCTATCGACGGAGAGCCGATTCTTTCGCCCGGCACCGGGCGATCTCAACGTGGTTTGCAAAAGAAAGAAGGCGCGCCGATGCGGCGCGCCCTCAATATTTTTCAGAGATCAGCGTTTCACGTCGCTGTGCTTCGACTTGCCGGGAACGCCGTCACCGCCGCCGTTGCCGAAGCCGTTGTTGGCGTGCTTGGGCTTGCCGCCACCGCCACCGCCGGTGCCGCCGCCATCGCCACCGGTGCCGCCACCGTCACCACCCGTGCCGCCGCCATCGCCGCCGGTACCACCACCGTCGCCACCCGTGCCGCCGCCATCGCCGCCGGTACCACCACCGTCGCCACCGGTGCCGCCGCCATCGCCACCGGTGCCGCCGCCATCACCGCCCGTGCCACCACCGTCACCGCCCGTGCCGCCACCATCGCCACCGGTGCCGCCGCCATCACCGCCCGTGCCACCACCGTCACCACCGGTGCCACCGCCATCGCCGCCGGTGCCACCACCATCGCCGCCCGTGCTGCCTTCACCACTGGTAGTACCCCCATCGGCGTGGGCAACGCCGATCATGAACGGCGCGCTATAGTGCGTCAGCACCGCGAATGCCGTGGACAAGAGCAGAGCACGCGTCAGTTTCTTCATAGTCGTCTCCCGATCTGATGCGTCCCCGTCTCTGTGCAATTGCGTAAAACGCGACTTGTCTGAAAAGCACTAAAGAAAATACTGGACGCTTTACTTCCGCTAAGGTCGACCTCAGCGTCAACCTTATTTTAGAAACCACTGATGATAGACAGATCCGGAAGCAAAGGGTAAGCGACACATTTGTGGTATGGCTTACGGCGCACGGGTCATGCGACCGATCCATTCGGGTTAGGGATCACGCTGTCGCAGCTGGCGGACGGACGAGGCCGCTAGGCTCTGGACCTCTCGATCCCCGGAAGGTTGCCGATCGCCTCGACCAGGAAATCAACCAACAGACGAACACGGGCGATGCCAGAGCGTTCCGGCACGATCAGCAGGCTGAGCGGCACCGCAGGCAATGAATAGTCCGGAAGCAGCGGTACCAACACGCCGGCCTCGATCAGATCGTCGACGAGCCATCGGTGGGCAGGCGCGATGCCCTGGCCGGCGACGAGGGCCTCACGTGCAGCAAGCCCATGATCGATGCGAAGGCGTCCACCGAAGGGCACGGACAGATGCCGCCCGTCTGTGGCTTCGAAGTTGAGCCTGTCACTGCCGGCAATGTTCGACATGCGGATCCCCTCATGCGCCGAGAGGTCACTTGGGGCGCGCGGAAATCCGCGCGCGGCCAGGTAGGCCGGAGCAGCCACCAGAAGACGCCGGCTCTGCCCAAGCGGCCTAAGCTTCATGGAGCTGTCGCTAAGCGGCCCGAGCCGCAACGCGACGTCGATGCCTTCCCGCACGAGGTCGATGCGCTCGTCGGTCAGGCTCAGATCGACGCCGATGTCGGGATGCCTGTCCTGGAAAGCAAAGATCAGCCGGGTAACGTGCAGCACTCCGAATGCGGACGTGCAGGACACACGAATGGTACCGGCAGCAGCCCCACGCGCACCGCGCGCTTCGTCGCCGGCCTGTTCTACCAGTCGCAGGATCTGGACGCTATCGGCGTAGTAACGGGTGCCTTCGTCGGTCACCGTGACGCGACGGGTGGTGCGGCTAAGCAGCGGCACGCCGATCGCGTCCTCGAGCTCTCGCAGCTGCCGCGTCACCGTCGACTGGCCGATGCCGAGTTCACGCGCAACAGCCGAAAGACTGCCCCGCTCGGCGACGCGCACGAAGGTGCGCATGCGTTCAAGCGTAACATCAGACTTATCCATTTTTTGGCATGATCCTATGCATTTCGAATATCTACCGCATAGGGCTGGGGCGGTCTACCTAGAGTCTCAGTTGATGGCACCGAGGATATCGACCATGAAAGTTCTGCTTGTTTATGCCCACCCCGAACCGCGTTCACTGAACGGCGCGCTGCGCGATATCGCCGTCAAGACGCTTGAAGCCGAAGGCCACGAGGTTCGTGTCACCGATCTCTATGCCGAGGGATGGAAGTCCGAGATCGGTCGCGCCGATTTTCCGGCCCTTGCCCCCGATGCCCGGTTCAAGCCGAGCCGCGCGTCGAAGGAGGCCTTCGCCACCGATACGCTGACCGACGACGTCAAGACCGAGCAGGAAAAGCTGCTCTGGGCCGACGCGCTGATTCTGCAGTTTCCGCTGTGGTGGTATTCAATGCCGGCGATCCTGAAAGGCTGGGTCGATCGCGTCTATGCCTACGGCTTTGCCTATGGCGTCGGCGAGCACAGCGACAAATATTGGGGCAGGCGCTTCGGCGAGGGAACGCTGGCCGGCAAACGCGCCATGCTTGTCGTGACGACGGGCGGCTGGGAGGAGCACTATTCGCCGCGGGGCGTGAACGGGCCGATCGACGACCTGCTCTTCCCGATCAACCACGGGATCCTCTTCTATCCCGGTTACGACGTGCTCCCGCCGTTCGTCGCCTACCGCGTCGACAGCCTTGACGACGCTGGTTTTCAAGCCACAGCGGATCAACTGAAAGAAAGAATGCACACACTCGCGACAACTGCGCCCATTCCCTATCGCCGGCAGAACGGCGGGGACTATGCGATCCCGACGCTTGAACTCCGACCGGAGGTCGGCGACCCGCGCATCAACGGCTTTGCGCTCCACGTCAACGGTGCGCACCGGGGCGAAACGGCGCTCCGCTGACGGGCGGATTTGCTAACGAGCAAGCTTGGCGGCAGCCGGCCGACGCGAGATGTCCGCTTGCACCGGCTGGCGAAAATTGAGCGCAGCCGCCATGACTTCGGCGGCGGCAAGCGCAGCGATCACCGCTGGCCGCTTGTCCTTCACCGTCGTGCCGCCGATCGGGCAGACCAGCCGGTCGAAGAGGTCCGGTCGACCGATCTCGCGCGACAGCCAGTTCTTGAAAGTCGAGCGCTTCGTCTTCGAGCCGATCATACCGACATAGGAGGCATCGTCGCGGCGAAGCGCTTCTGCCGCGATCAGGAAGTCGAGCGCGTGGTCGTGGGTGAGAATGACAAAGGCGCTGCCGGGGGGCGCGTCGCGCACCACTGCCTCCGGCATCGCCGTCAGGCAGGTCTCGATGCCGGGAATGTCGGCAACGGCCGAAAGCTCGTTCTCGCGGGTATCGACAAGAACGGTGCGCACCGGCACCAGGGAGAGCGCCATCGCCAGTGCATCGCCGACATGGCCCGCGCCGAAGACATAGACATGCGGCCGGCTGGCGATTTCCAGGTCGCTGCGTTCAATCAGCATGGCGGCTTTCTCCCGATCGATTCGTGTGAAGGCAAGCGCCACGCGCCCGCCGCAACACTGGCCGATCTCCGGTCCGAGCGGGATCGTCATCGCCTCCGGCGCGTCGCCGCGCTTCAGCGCCCGCCGGCCATGGTCGATCGCCATGTATTCGAGTTGCCCGCCGCCGATCGTGCCGAACAGGCTATCGGCGGCGACGAGCATCCAGGCGTCGGTATCGCGTGGCGTCGAACCGGCGGCAGCGGTCACCTCCACAAGCACGCAGGCGCGCTCGCGTCGGAGAAAGTCCCTGATATCCTCGCGGCTCGCCACCATGACAATCAGCCCCTGTTACCCTTTCTGCCGTGCGGCCGCCCGCAGCCGCTCGATCGCCATCAGCACCCTTTCCGGCGTTGCCGGCGCATCAAGGCGCGGTGCTATACGATACTCCGCAACGCTCGCGGCCGCCATCGACAAGGCTTCCAGCACGGAGATGCCGAGCATGAAAGGCGGTTCGCCGACAGCCTTCGAGCGGCGAATCGTTTCTTCGCGGTTGACCGACCACTCGGCAAGCCGGGTGTTGAAGACGCGTGGCCGATCCGAAGCCAGCGGGATCTTGTAGGTCGAGGGCGCGTGCGTGCGCAGCCGGCCCTTGGCATCCCACCAGAGCTCTTCCGTCGTCAGCCAGCCCATGCCCTGAACGAAGGCGCCTTCGACCTGACCAAGATCGAGCGCCGGGTTCAGCGAGCGGCCGACATCGTGCAGGATGTCGGTGCGGTCGACCTGATATTCACCGGTCAGCGTATCGACGCTGACCTCGGAGCACGAGGCGCCATAGGCGTAGTAGAAGAACGGCCGGCCCCGGCCTTCGGCGCGGTTCCAGTGGATCTTCGGCGTCTTGTAGAAACCGGCGGCCGAAAGCTGGATGCGGGCGCCATAGGCGATCTTGATGAACTCGTTGAAGCTCAAACGTTCCGCTCCGATCCGCACCACGTTCGGTTCGAAGGCGACATCGGCCTCGGCGACGTTCCAGCGCTCGGCAGCAAACTTGACCAGCCGTTCCTTGATCTGTTGGGCGGCATTGGCAGCGGCCATGCCGTTGAGATCGGAGCCGGAGGACGCCGCGGTTGCAGACGTGTTCGGCACCTTGCCGGTCGTCGTCGCCGTCACCTTGATCCGGTCGAGATCGACCTGGAACTCGTCGGCCACCACTTGGGCGACCTTGGTATAGAGCCCCTGCCCCATCTCGGTGCCGCCATGGTTCAGATGGATCGAACCATCCGTATAGACATGCACAAGCGCGCCGGCCTGGTTGTACTCGGTCTTGGTGAAGGAGATGCCGAACTTTACCGGCGTCAGCGCGATGCCGCGCTTCACCACATTGCTCTCGCGGTTAAACGCGATCACCGCTTCGCGACGCTTGGCATAATCCGCCGAGGTTTCCAGTTCCTCGATAATGCGGCCGATGATGTTGTCTTCCACGGTCTGGTGATAGGGCGTGAGGTTTCGTCCCTCGCCGCCGTAGAAGTTCAGCTTGCGGATTTCCAGCGGATCCTTGCCGACGGCATAGGCGATGTCCTCGATCATTCGTTCGCCACCGACCATCCCTTGAGGGCCGCCAAAACCGCGGAACGCGGTGTTGGAAACGGTGTTGGTCTTCAGCGGACGCGAGCGCAGGCGCACGTTCGGATAGAAATAGCAGTTGTCGGCATGGAAGAGCGCACGGTCGGTGACTGGACCGGAGAGATCGGCCGAGTAACCGCAGCGTGCCGAAAAGACAGCGTCCACCGCCTCGATGTGCCCCTCGTCGTCGAAGCCGAGCTTGTAGTCTACGTGGAAGTCGTGACGCTTGCCGGTGGCGCTCATGTCGTCGTCGCGGTCCGGCCGAACCTTGACCGGGCAGCGGTATTTCTTGGCCGCGACGGCCGCGACGGCGGCGAAAATGTTGGCCTGGGTTTCCTTGCCGCCGAAACCGCCGCCCATGCGGCGCACATTCACGGTGACCGCGTTCGACGGCACGCCAAGCACGGTCGCGACCATGTGCTGCGTCTCGGCCGGGTGCTGGGTCGAGGAATAGACGAGCACCTCGTCGTCCTCACCGGGAATGGCAAACGAGATCTGGCCTTCCAGATAGAAGTGGTCCTGGCCGCCGATGCGCATCTCGCCTTCGAGAATGTTCTTCGCCTTGGCAAAGCCGGCGTCGATGTCGCCACGCTCGAGCTTCAAGGGATCGATGGCCAGCGGATAGTTGGCGGCAGCCGCTTCGAGCACGTCGGTCACATGCGGCAGGTCGCGATACTCGATCTTGACCTTGGCGGCCGCGCGCCGCGCCGCTTCGCGCGACGTGGCGACAACCGCGAAGATCGGCTGGCCGTGGAACTCCACCTTGTCGGTGACGAAGATCGGTTCGTCGTGCTTGTGCGCCGGGCTGATGTCGTTTTCACCGGGAATGTCGGCGGCCGTCAGAACGCCGATCACGCCTTCGCTGGCGTTCACGGCCTCAAAGTCAATCGACAGGATGTCGGCGTGCGCCCGCTGCGAGAGGCCGAGATAGCCGTGCAGGGTGCCCTGGGGTTCAGGAATGTCGTCGATATATTCGGCCGTTCCGGACACATGCTTGTGGCCGGACTCGTGCCGTTCGTTTTCGTGTACGCCGCCGCGGATGCGGTCGATGGGCTGCATCACGTTCATGGCTTCCTCCCTTAAACCGCGACAGCAATGGTGCGATCGAGACGGAGCTGGCCGCCACTCGACTGCGTTTCGAGATAGAAGCGGCGAAGCAGGTTCTTCGCCACCAGTTGGCGGTACTCCGCCGAAGCGCGCCAATCGGTGAGCGGCGTGAAGTCCTGATCGAAGGCTGCGACAGCGCGCTCGACCGTCTCCTCGTTCCACTCGGCGCCTTTTAGCACCGCCTCCACATGAGCGGCTCGCTTCGGCGTAGCGGCCATGCCGCCGAAGGCGATGATGGCGTCGCTGACCCGACCTGCCTCGAAGGCGATGTTGAAGCCGCCGCAGACGGCGGTAATGTCCTCATCCAGACGCTTCGTCACCTTGTAGACGGCCACGCGCGCGTTATCGGAAACGAAAGGAATGCGCACGCTTTCCACGAACTCGCCCGGCTCGCGGTCCTGCTTGCCGTAGGCGATGAAGAAGTTCTCGAGGACGACCGTGCGGCGGCGATCGCCCTTGCGCAGCGTGATCGCAGCGCCAAGCGCGATCAGCGCCGGCGGGGTGTCGCCGATCGGCGAGCCGTTGGCAATGTTGCCACCCACGGTGCCCATGTTGCGGACCTGCTGGCCGCCGATGCGGTCCCAAAGCTCGGTCAGTGCAGGGAAGTGCGCGACGATAACAGGGTAGCCTTCGGCGTAGCTGACGCCGGCGCCGAGCGTCACGCCGTCGGCATCGACCGTGATGCGGCGCAGTTCTTCAAGATGGGTCAGGTGAATGACCGGTGAGATGTCGCGCATGAATTTGGTGACCCAGAGGCCGACATCGGTCGAACCGGCAACGATCGTCGCCTTCGGGTTGGCTTCGAGCACGGCCGCGAAATCATCGACCGAGCCCGGAAGAATGAAGCGTTCCGTCTCCGAGCCGATTTCCACGCGACGGCCATCCTGAAGTGCTGCCAGTTCGCCTGCGATCCGGTCGCGTTCGGCAACCAGCGGATCCTTGCCGATGTCGCCAATCGTCGAGATCGCCTCGGCGGCGCGGATGATCGCGGCATAGCCGGTGCAGCGACACAGATTGCCCTGCAGCGCCTTTTCGATTTCGGCGATCGACGGCTTCGAGTTCTCCATCCAGAGGCCATAGAGCGACATCACGAAGCCCGGCGTGCAGAAACCGCACTGCGAGGCATGCGTGTCGACCATTGCCTGCTGCACCGGATGCAACGGGCCAGCCGGCTGCGCCAAACTATCCACCGTCACGATATGACAGCCGTCGAGCGAGCCGACGAAACGGATGCAGGCATTGACGGATTCATACTTGAGCTTGCCGTCGAGCAGGCGGCCGATAAGCACGGTGCAGGCACCGCAGTCGCCCTCGGCGCAGCCTTCTTTCGTGCCCTTCAGATTGCGGTCGATGCGCAGAAAATCGAGCAGAGTCTGAACCGGCGAAACATCGGCAAGTTCGACGAGGCGGTGGTTCAGGATGAAGCGGATGGTGTTGCGGATCTGGATCGTCATTGCTCAGCTCCCGCGATAGGTGGAGTAGCTATAGGGCGAAAGCAGCAGCGGCACGTGATAGTGCGCGCCCTGGTTATCGATGCCGAAGCGGATTGGGATCACGTCGAGGAACGGGTTGTCACCGCGCTTGGCTGCGCCGCCGAGATAATCGCCCGCATGGAACTGCAGCTCGTAGGTGCCGGTCTGCATGCACTCGCCGCTCAAAAGCGGCTCGTCACAGCGGCCGTCGTCATTGGTCTTGACGGACTTGATATGCGTCTGGCGATCGCCATCGACCCGGTAGAGCTCGATGCGCAGCCCTTCGGCCGGTTTGCCGCTGGCCGTATCCAGCACGTGCGTCGTCAAACGGCCGGCGTTTCCACCCTGAGATTGCATAGTTTTCGCTCCTCCCGAAGTCAGCTTTCCACCTCGCAGTATTCCGGCATTCCCACCCGCTTGGTAGCGACCGGATCATTCGAGACTTTCAAATTTTTTGGGGGGAATGGCTCGAAACAAATGCCGCTAGAAATTGGATGCAGAGACGAAAATGTCTGGAGGAGCTGCTTAGATGAGATACCCCCGCGATCTTCACGGCCACGGCCCGAACTTCAAGATCACATGGCCCGACGGCGCGCGGATCGCCGTGCAATTCGTCATCAATTACGAGGAAGGCGGCGAGAACTGCGTGCTGCACGGCGACGCAGCCTCCGAAGCATTCCTGTCGGAAATCGTCGGTGCGCAGGCCTGGCAGGGCCAGCGCCACTGGAACATGGAATCGATCTACGAATATGGCGCGCGCGCCGGCTTCTGGCGGCTGCATCGCATGTTCACCGAGCGCGGCGTGCCGGCGACCGTCTATGGCGTCGCAACCGCGCTGAAGCGCTCGCCGGAACAGGTCGCCGCCATGCAGGACGCCGGCTGGGAAATCGCCTCGCACGGCCTGAAATGGATCGAACACAAGGACTTTTCGCCGGAGCGCGAGCGCCAGGAGATCGCCGAAGCGGTCCGGCTGCACACCATCGTCACCGGAGAGCGCCCGCGCGGCTGGTACACGGGGCGCTGTTCCGACAACACGCTCGACCTCGTGACGGAAGCCGGCGGCTTCGACTACGTATCGGACGCCTATGCCGACGACCTGCCCTATTGGCATGAGCATGCGGGGCGCCATCAGCTGGTCATCCCCTACACGCTCGACAGCAACGACATGCGTTTTGCCACGCCGCAGGGTTTCAACAGCGGCGACCAGTTCTTCAGCTACCTCAAGGACAGCTTCGACGTGCTCTACGCCGAAGGTACGGCCGGTGCGCCGAAGATGCTGAGCATCGGGCTGCACTGCCGCCTCGTCGGCCGGCCCGGCCGCGCCGCGGCACTCGCCCGCTTCCTCGATTATGTGCAGGGCCACGAGAAGGTGTGGCTCGCAAAACGCGTCGATATCGCCCGCCACTGGGCCGAAAACTACCCGTACAAGGCCTGGGACGATCGTCCGTCGCGGCTTGGCGAAGAGGCGTTCGTCGCCAGGTTCGGCGGCGTCTTCGAACATTCGAAGTGGATCGCGAAGCGCGCCTTCCAGGGCGAACTTTCGCCGGCCAACGACACCGCGATCGGCCTTGCCGCCGCCCTTTCCGCAGTCTTCCGCGAAGCTTCGGCCGAGGAGCGGCTTGCCGTGCTGATCGCCCACCCCGATCTCGCCGGCAAGCTGGCACAGGCCAAGCGCCTGACCGAAAGCTCGACCAACGAGCAGGCCGGTGCCGGCCTCGATGCGTTGACCGATGCCGAGCGTGAACGCTTCACCACGCTCAACGCCGCCTATGTCGAGAAGTTCAAGTTCCCGTTCATCATGGCGGTCAAGGGGCGCAGCAAGGACGAGATCCTCGCCGCCTTCGAAAGCCGGATCGGCAACGATCGCGATACGGAGTTCGAGACCGCGTGCCGGCAGGTGGAGCGGATCGCCTATCTGCGCCTCAAGGACATGCTGCCGAGCTGAGGGTCTCGCGATGACGATCGACGGCGTGAACCCGCCCGAATTCGCGCTGAACGCGATCAACCTTGCCTCCGCCGGTCTCGGCGCGCGGCCGGTCTTTGCAACCGACGAGTTCTTCGCGCCGCTCGAACGCATGCTGCAGGACGCGCCGCCGGTCTATCATCCCGGTGTCTATGACGAGAACGGCAAGTGGATGGACGGCTGGGAGACGCGGCGACGCCGCGGCCCCGGCAACGACCACGCCATCGTGGCACTCGCGACGAACGGCCTCATCCGGGGCTTCGAGGTTGATACCACTCATTTCACCGGCAACTACCCGAGCGCTTGCGCCATCGACGCCTGCCTGGCACCGGATGGCCCCGACGATCGGACGGTCTGGACGGAGCTGGTCTGCCCTCGGCCGCTTGGCCCGAGCGCGCTGCATCACTTCGAAGCGCGGTCGGATTCTGTCTGGAGCCATGTGCGCTTGCGCATCTATCCCGACGGCGGCGTCGCCCGCCTTCGGGTTTACGGCGCGCCTGCGCTAGACCGAGCAGCGATCGGCGACGCGGTGGTCGATCTGGCCTCATCATTGCTCGGCGGGCGCATCATCGCCTATTCCAACGGACACTACGGCCACCAGCGGCTGCTTGCGCCCGGACGCGGCATCAACATGGGCGACGGTTGGGAGACCCGCCGGCGGCGCGAGCCCGGCAACGACTGGATCGTGGTGAAACTCGCCGCGCGCGGCGAGATCGACCGGATCGTGGTCGATACCGCCCACTTCAAGGGCAACTACCCGGACGCCTGTTCGCTGCAGGCTGCAGACCTTGGAGCGACCGCTTGCGAAGTGGCCGCAGCCGTTACGGCATCGTCGATGTTCTGGCGCGAGGTCCTGCCGCCGCAGAAACTCGCCGCCGACAGCATCCACACCTATGAAGCAAGCGCACTCGCGATCGCGGGTCCGGTAACCCACGTGCGCTTCAACATCTTCCCCGACGGCGGCGTCAGCCGGCTGCGTGTCTTCGGGCGTATTGCGAAAGCCGGCATCTAGATCGTTTCGCCGAGGAGGCGAAGCGATCAAACTTCCAGGCAACCCATCAACATTGGACGGAGGAGCGTCACATGAAGGAGATCGTCATACAGCCGTTGACCCGGGAGGCCTTTGCGCCTTTCGGCGACGTGATCGAAACGGAGAATGCCAACAACTTCCCCATCAACGGGGGCAATGCAACCCGCTACCACGACCTCGCCAAGATCGATACAACAGGCGAAAAGGCCCGGCCCATGATCAGCCTGGTGCGCGGCGTACCCTATCCGCTGCCGCTGAAACTCACCATGGTCGAGCGCCATCCGCTCGGCAGCCAGGCCTTCATCCCCTTGAGCGACAACCCGTTTCTGATCGTCGTCTCCCGGGAAACCGACGAAGGCCCGAGTGAACCGATCGCCTTCAAGACCACCCCGGGCCAGGGCGTCAACATCGCCCGCAATGTCTGGCACGGCATCCTGACGCCGCTCGATGACGTCTCGGATTTCGCGGTGGTCG
The DNA here is from genome assembly GCF_014852195.1 of Ensifer sp. ENS08. Classification (NCBI taxonomy): domain Bacteria; kingdom Pseudomonadati; phylum Pseudomonadota; class Alphaproteobacteria; order Hyphomicrobiales; family Rhizobiaceae; genus Ensifer; species Ensifer sp. ENS08. The sequence continues at coordinate 50,148 of NZ_JACVBF010000009.1, read as the reverse complement.
ATCGCGGCGGCGAAGGCGTCAATCTCGAGGAACATTTCTTCAAGGAGCCGTTCCTGATCGTGTGAATCAATGCATGACCCGGTCGTCCGGTCGGGTTATCGGTGCGCCAGGGCCTCGCTGGCCGCCGAAATCGGACGAAGACTGCGACCTCAATAGCCGCCATCCCGCCGGAATTTCGTCGGCGTGTATCCGGTCACGCGGCGGAAATCGCGCGAGAAATGATAGGGATCCGGATAGCCGCAGACGGCGGCCACCGCCGAGACCTTGGCATCGGGTCCAACCAGCAGGCGTTTCGCTTGGTTGATCCGCTCGTGGCGCAGCCAGTCCATCGGCGTCGTTCCCACCATATCGCGAAAGCGACGAAAGAGTTGCGACGGGCTCAGCCGCGCAAGCGCCGCAAGATCGTCGATCGTCCAGGGCCTGGCGAGATCGCCGCGCATCACTGACAGCACCTGAAGCAAACGGTCTTCACCGGACCTGTCCTCGGCCGGTTCGGCTCCGATCAGCCGTGGCGCGATCATGTCCGCCATCAGCCCCGCGATCGCGGCGCTCGACAGGGCGTCCGTCGCCGGCGAGCGTTCGGCAAGAAATCCGCTCACACTTTCGAACGCCGCCTGTGCCCTCCGCGGGTCTCTCGGCACGAACAATGGCGACTGCTGCACGCCGAGAAACTGGTAGAGCGCATCAAGCCCGTGTCCCTCGATCCCCATCCAGAGATAACGCCAGCTTTCGCTGTCGGCAGCGCAGCTATGCGCATAGGCCTGAGAGGTATCGAGCCAGGCAACACTGCCGGTTTCGGCAGGGAAACGTTGACCGTGCACCTCGATCAACCCGCGTCCGCCTGTTGTGTAGACGAAGACGTGCTGGTGGAACCGTTTGCGGATCGGCGCCTCGTCAGGGCGCGCCGTCCGGCTTCCGGCCACCAGCGCCAGATAGGGAAACGCACCTGCGAATTTTGCCGGGGTGTGGAAATGGATCTCTTCGCTTTCGGTCAGCATGCCATTTTCTGGCATCCGACGCGAGTTTTGTCCATCATCTTGCGACAGGGCGCCATTCACAGAGCTACGGCAGTGACGTTATCATGCAGCTTTATGCACGGAGAATTGCCCATGACCGAAGCCGCGCCGAATGGCGATGCCGCGAATTTCACCTTCGCGCCGCTGTCCCCGGATTTTGCTCGCGATCCCTATCCGACCTATCGCGCGCTGCGCGAAAAAGAGGGGCTGCACTACTTTGCGGATTTCGACATCTGGCTTGCCTCGCGCTTCGAGGACGTCTCGGCGATCGTCATGGACAAGCGCATGGTGCGCTCGCTCGAAGACCTCGCGACCAAGGAAGAGCTCTCAAAACTGCAGCGCGCCGCCAATTGGCACGACATGCCACACCACGAGCGTTTCGTGCAGTTCAGCCTGCTCGACAGCGATGGTGCCGTGCATGACCGCTTGCGCAAGCAGGTCTTCAAACTATTCACACCGGCTATGATTGCGAAGCTCCGCGACCAGATCCAGGCCTATGTCGACCGGCTGATCGATAGCCTCGCCGATCGCGGCGAGATCGACTTTGTCGATGATCTGGCCGCCCATGTTCCCGGCCATATCATCGGCCGCCTGCTCGGCGTGCCGGACGAGGACTGTCCGCAGCTGCGGATCTGGTCGGAAAACATCGTGCAGTTCTTCGACGTCGACCGATCCGACGCGCGCAAGGAGCTCGCCGAGCGCAATACGACCGAGTTCTACGAATACCTGACAGCGTTGAAGGCCGAACGTGAGCGGGCGCCGAAGGATGACCTCATCTCGGTGCTGATCGAGGCGGAGCGCTCCGGCGCCATGAACTTCGACGAATTCATCTCCACCTGCATGCTGATCCTGATGGCCGGCCACGGTTCCACGATCGATGTGCTTGGCAGCGGCATGCATTCACTCTTGCGCTTCCCCGAGCAGATGGCGCGGCTGCGGAGCGAACCCGGCCTGATCCAGACCGGCGTGCAGGAGATGTTCCGCTACGAGTCGCCGCTTCCGTTCTTCCACCGCCATTGCGTCGAGGACATCGAGATCTTCGGCCGTCGCTTCGAGCGCGGCACCAAGTTCGGCCTGCTCTATGGCGCCGCCAACCGCGACCCCAAGCAGTTCGAGAATGCCGACACGTTCGACATCGGCCGGACGCCCAACCGTCATCTCGCCTTTGGCGGCGGCGTGCATTTCTGTCTCGGCAACCACCTCGCGCGCCTCGACATGGATATCATCTTCAGCACCCTGCTTCGCCGTTTCCCAACCATCGAACTCGTCGACCGGGAGCCGGAATACAAGCGCGGTCTTTCGGTCCGTGGACCCAAGCGGCTGAAGATCGCCATCCGGCCGGCCTGATCCCATATCTCGACACCAACATACGCAATCGGAGAATACCCATGCCCAAGATCGTCTTCATCGACGCGGACGGCACGACGAAAGAAATTCAGGCGGAGATCGGCCAATCGCTGATGTCAGCCGCCGTGCAGAACGGCATCGACGCCATTGCTGCCGAATGCGGCGGCTCCTGCGCCTGCGGCACCTGTCACTGTTACATCGACGGCGAATGGAGCGACCGCCTGCCGGCGCCCGAGTTCCAGGAACAGGACATGATCGAGTGCGTCGTCAATCCGAACGAGCGCAGCCGCCTGAGTTGTCAAATCACGGTGTCGGCTGAACTCGACGGCCTTGTGGTGCATCTGCCCGCCGGGCAATACTGAGCAAATCCAGGAAAAGTGTGAAGCGGCTTTCCGTTCGGATTTGCGCTCTTTAAGCCAGATCGAGGCAAAAAGGCCGAAGCAACATTTCGTTGCTCCGGCCAGCACTTACGGGGAAGTTCTGATCGGCCGAGGCGGCATGCCCCGGCCGATTTTCGTTATTCGGCGAAGAACGCGAAGCGCACGATGAAGAGCGCTGCCACGAGCTGGGTTGCCGGGTGGATGACGCTCCACTTACCGGTGAAGACCTTCAAGACGACATAGCTGACGAAGCCGAAGGCGAGGCCGTTGGCGATCGAGTAGGTGAAGGGCATGGCGAGTGCTGTAAGCGCTGCCGGAGCCGCTTCCGTCAGGTCGTCCCACTCGACTTCCGTCAGTTCGCGCATCATCAGGCCGGCAACGTAGAGCAGAGCCGGGGCCGTCGCATAGGACGGAACGGCAGCTGCCAGCGGCGAGAAGAACAGCGCGGCCAGGAAGAGCACGCAGACGGTGAGCGCGGTCAGGCCCGTGCGGCCGCCGGCCTGGACGCCCGAGGCGCTTTCGACATAGGCGGTCGTGCTGCTGGTACCGATCAGCGAGCCGGCGACGATCGCGGTGCTGTCGGCGAGAAGCGCGCGGCCCAGACGGTTCGGCTTGCCTTCTTCCACCAGTTTGGCGCGCTTGGCGACACCGATCAGCGTGCCGGTGGCGTCGAAGACTTCGACGAGCACGAAGACGAGGATGACATGCAGCAGGCCGCCGTGCAGGGCGCCCATGATGTCGAGTTGCAGGAAGGTCGGCGCGATGCTCGGCGGTGCCGAGACGATGCCCTTGAACTCGCTGACGCCGAGGATCATCGACAGGACGGTGACGACCAGGATGCCGATCAGGATCGAGCCGCGAACTTTTAGCGAGTCCAGAACGGCAATCACGAAGAAGCCGAGGATCGCGAGCAGCGGGCCAGTCTGCTTGAGGTCGCCGAGACCGACGAGCGTTGCCGGGTTGTCGACGACGATGCCGGCGTTCTTCAGGGCGATGATGCCAAGGAAGAGGCCGATACCGGTGGCGATCGCGCTTCGAAGCGAATGCGGAATGCCGGCGATCAGCCAGCTTCGGACCCCCGTCACGGTCAGGATCAGGAAGATCACGCCCGAGATGAAGACAGCACCCAGCGCCTGCTGCCAGGTGAAGCCAAGCGCCGCAACGACGGTGAAGGCGAAGAAGGCGTTGAGGCCCATGCCCGGCGCCATGCCGATTGGCCAGTTGGCGACGAGCGCCATGACCGCAGAGCCGAGTGCCGCGGCAATACAGGTTGCGACGAAGACGGCATCCCTATCCATGCCCGTGCTCGACAGGATGTCGGGGTTGACGAAGATGATGTAGGACATCGTCAGGAATGTCGTGATACCGGCGATCACCTCGGTGCGCGCCGTCGTCTGATGCTCTTTCAGCTTGAATAGTCGTTCAAACATCTTTCCTCCCTTGGCGGCGTCACCACGACGCAGCCGAACGACAGTGAGCGGGAAACCGTCTCCTCCAGTTCCCGACCAGTGCATTTCGAACGCCCGGATGTTCCCGGAACGATCGCTTCGCTTTAGGCTTCGTGCCGGCTGGCGATCGTCCGCCCTCTTTCGGACGACGCGAATGCCTCTTGCACAGCCTTTGGATTGTGCGACTTCCGGACGCAGACCGCTAGCCGTCCATTCCCGGGATCGATGATGAAAGACTTTCAAATTTTTCGGAGAATTTGAGGGGCCGCTGGACTACACTTGCGGGGGTATTTTCCACCGTTCGCGCGACTGGATGTTGGGCCAAAACTAAGTTGGCGCGGCTAAGTGACTGAAATCCCTGAAGACGCCAAAAAATGTTGGGGCGCTTTTCCAAAAAAAGATGGGCAGACTGCTATTGGCGTGTTGCCAAGGCCATTTTTGGCGCGCCTCGCTTCTTCCTCGTCAGGCCCGCATATGTTGACAAAATAAACGACGATGCGTCTCCGCGCCATACCTTCGAGGCGGCCGCGTCGGCGCCTCACACCCGCAACCTCTGATAGAATGCAGAGCCCCCGAGCGCTATCACCCCGAACTCAGCGGGACCGATCGACTTCGACGGCTCTCTGCGGTCGCTTCCGTCTTGCGCCGCAGTCCGCACGCCGCGGTGGGTCAGACCTGCGCACCGCACACCTACTCTCCGGGTGATCGCCGGTCTTGCGCTTCTCCTAGCGTCGCGGCCTCGTCCTTCGGCGCACGGCGCTTCGTCGGTGCCGCCGGCACCTCGAAGCAACCGTTTTTCGACTGCGAATTGCCCTCCAAACACTCGAGTCTTGACGCTGAGCGGGCAGCAAAGTGAGAGGCCACGCAGTACATGCATCAGTTCGAAGTGTTGACAGCGCCACCTGAAGGAGTCATTTTGCTCATACGGTGAGCCTATTGCTCATGATTCGTGATAATGATGGAGACCACGATGCTCAGAGTCGGAGAAAACCGGATGAATTCCTCATGGGCGTCAATCGCCCGGCATGCCAATGCCGTCGAGCATCTGGCTGCCGACCTGCGCCGCGTGATCGACAGCAGGTCACTCCCCCAGTTCGAGGTCAGCGACGCGCCGGTCGTCGAACAATGGTTCATCGAGAAGTTCATCGTCCCAACGCTGGTCGGATATATTACGTATCCCGGCGAGCAGCGCGAGCAGAGCACTTCCATGGGCTTCACCGCCCCACTTCACCTCTTTTCCCTTCACCAAGGAGTCGCGCGCTCGTCCCAGCGCTGGTACCGCATCGGCCAGCCCTCTCCGGTGGCCGAGGACTCGCTGCGGCGATGGAGCTTAGAGGGGGAAATCTGAGAAGGGAAAGAGCTCGTCGTTGGGCAGGGCTCACTCCGAGCAGTTTCGAAAGGTCAGGCAGTCGCTGGTGCACTTCCTAGACAAGCCCACGAGGCACCAACCTATCCCGACTGGATCGCCAATCCTTGGCAGGCCGTGCCCAAATTGCCAGAAGAGGTTCACTCCGATGAAGTTCGCCTACTTGAGTGCACAAGATGCACAGAGACTGTCCACTGACTTGCGTGCGGTTGAGGGTGGTCTAGTCCTGCCAATGTCATTCGACACCGCCCCCATCCTTGAGGCCCACCAGATGTATTCACGTAGGACCGCCTGCCTCTCGGGGTACGTCTTTGGTCATCCGTCTCTGGGCGACGGCCGTGAAATCATGACCAGCCAACTTATCTACATGGACACAGAGGCCGGGATCGCACGCACGGTCAACCGTTGGTACCGGCTCGGGCATCCGGCTGGGACTGGAAGAGCATGATGCTGGCCTGCAGGAAGCGCGACTTCGGAACTTGCGAAGTCGTCATCGACGTTCCCGGCACGGATGAACCGTCCTTTGAAGAAGGAACGGCTCGCAGTTGTGCAAGCGGCGTTCTCGCGATTTGACATCCGCTCGCACGGCATGTCCCGCAGCGGCCGCGCCTCGCGGTAGTGCTCGACTTAGGATTCAAGAGGGTGACCTGTGACAGACAACCCGCCATCACATGACCGCCACTTTCAACGCCGACAAAAGGCGGCAATCGCCGGGCTGCATTTGCCCACGGCCGAGGAACTGCTCCGGGGGATGGCCTTCTTCCGCGAAGACCTGGCTGACGACATCCGCGAATACTCCAGCCGATTGTCCGGGCGCGTTAAGAAGCGCAAGCGGACTGGACTCGAACTTCTCGCTACAAGCCTGGACGAGCTCGGCGTCGAGCAGAGCGAGGATGGCGTGCTTGCGGTGGAGGCTGCTCTTGATCTCATCGATGATGCTCAGGGATTGCCCATCGATGAATGCCGTTTGCGGTGCCGCTTCTACCGGGCCTTCTTTGGGAACGGCCAGGCAACGGCCCTGATCGCTGGTGAAATCGCGCATCTAGCTTCTGGGGAGCTAGGTCACGCGAGGGGTCTTGACCTTCTTTCACGTTCGCTCGGTTGGGCGATGCAGTCCCGCGAACTCAACCGGCGCCAACGAGCGGGCGTCGTCGTTCAAAGGTATTCTGATTGGTTCGGCCCCGAGGTCGAAACGTACTCTGTCCACTTCAGAAATGCGATCAAGTCAGGGACGGTCGATTATCAGGAACCGCAGGATTCAGCACGCGACGGTCCTGCGACATCAAGCTGGAACGACGATTCCTCGGAACACCATGGGCGACCTGCCGACGGAGTAGTCGTTATCAGTGGCATCGGAAACGACACCACGGCCGAGGGTAAACGAGTGGAAAGGGAGTTCGCGAAGTTCAAGCAACGTCCGTTGCCGCTGTCCACCATGCCCGCGCTGGCCGGAATTCGTTCGCGGCTCGTCGCGGAGTTTCCCCATGCTGGAGCGGTTGTTGACAATGTGCTCGAAGGACTCATGGGCCGGCCGACTGTCCGTATAAGGCCAATCATTTTTCACGGGTCGCCCGGAGGTGGGAAGACACGCTTCGCCAGGCGATTGTCTGAGGAGCTCGGTACTCCCTATGAGCTAATTTCGTGCGGCGGCCTTAGTGACAGTGCCATCGGCGGTACCGCCCGGAGGTGGTCGTCGGGCGAACCGAGCCTTCCGGTCATGGTCGTGCGGATGCACGAATGCGCCGGACCGGTTGTTATTCTTGATGAGATTGAGAAGATTGGGACCGGCCGCCATAATGGCAACGTGCACGACGTGCTGATCGGATTGTTCGAGCCCGAGACGTCGAGACGCTGGCATGACCCTTACCTTCAGGCCCACTGCGATCTGTCACACGTATCCTGGCTGATGACCGCAAACTCGGTGGAGCCGATCCCGGCGGCTTTGCGGGACAGGTGTCGAATTCTTTCTTTTCCGGATCCGGAAGCTGACCATTTGCCCGTCTTTGCAACGCGAATCCTTGAGCGGCTGTACATCGACGCGGGTCACGATCCCCGCTGGGCGACGCCGCTTGAGGGATTCGAGCTGAACGCATTGGCGAGCGTTTGGACAGGTGGTTCGCTCCGAAAGCTCGAACGTCTCGTCGAGAGATTGCGAGAGGCGCGCGAACGCGCGAGGCGGCAACAATGAACCGTCGGTAAACCGTAGGCGACATGGGTCGTCTCGAATCGGAGCAACGCCTCGTGGAAGTACCGTCCTAGATCGGCGACTTGGCGGCGAATGTTTGAAAAGGAGGCCGGCATGCCTCGCGGTGGCAAGGACGAGACGACCAACGCAGACGTTGAGCCGCTCGGGGAAACGCCGGACGACAACGAAACGTTTGCCCAGGCGCTGGCAAAGGCGGGCTTCAAGCCGGCCAACGTCGGGCACCGGGTCATGTCCCCGGGGAAACGCAGGGAGACGCTGAAGAAGCGGCCTTCAGGGAACGCAGACAAGTAGCGTATGAGCGCGACCAGCCTTCCAAAACCTTAGCTAAAGCCCGTACGAGCTGCCCGTTTTACTCGATGTGAAAACTCGACCAGATCGAAGACTAGGGGATAACCGGGCCCCCTTCCGTTTTGAAGCGCGTGGGAAGTGCCGTCTCAACTCAGATTTTTGTCTCGGTGTCTGTGGCGCCGCCCGGCCTGGCGAGGGCGACGCCGGGGCCGTGCTGTGGCGTCGCGTCCGTGAACGCCGCCCCCTTCTGCTCCAAAGCGCGGCGCACCTTCTCGACCGCGTCGACGAGGACGTTGTTCTCGCCATTCTCGATCCTCACGACGATCTGCCGGCTGACTCCAGAGAGTTCGGCCAGTTCCGCCTGGCTGAGTCCGACGAGCGCGCGTGCGGCCCGAAGGACTCGCATGATTTCCGACATCGAATCCATGCGCTGAACAGGCGGCACTTCCACAAATTTGTCAACAATTATAGGATTCGGCTTCGGCGTGACGCGTTAGTGGGGCCTCGAGGTACCGAACCCGCGCCCGCCGAAGCTGCCCTTGGAATGATCAGTTTTTCTAGCTCTCGACGAAGGAGACCATCGGCCAGCAGCACGGCCTCGGATTCAGAACCCTCCTTCAAGAGAAGGAGGTATGCTGGGCGCAAAGGGAACACCGTCCAAAGGACGGTTAGCGACCTCTCCTGGGCCGCTTGGGTGCATCGGGAGCATCGGCTTGCGGCCGTAGCAGTATCAACTGGAGGGAACCCGACGCATGATCCGTCATCGTTGCCGGCCGCGCTATACGCGTGTCCTTGATCAGGCTGCCCTGCGGCTGAAATGAGCGCCTCAAGGCCACTTACATCAGGCCGCTTGGGCCAGGTGCTCCTAAGGTCGGCCCGTGTTGCCGACGCCCTGCCGTGGCCGAACGCACCAAGATCACCTTCCTCAGGCAGCCGCACATCACGCAGTCGCCGAGTTACTTAGCCAGACCGGTCTCCTTAGTGGTATCCGCGTTGCGTTGGAGTTGATCGGCTGGATTTGGGATGTCGACGAGAGATTCTACACCTTCGCTTGCTCAAAGGCGGGCTGCTGCCCGTAGGCAGCAGTGTGCCAGTCAACAAGAAGACAATTGTTTCGCTCGCTGTGCCGCGCTTCGCATGGCAACTGAAACGCGCCTCGCCAGATCCCCCGCGCCTGGGCTCGCGCTTTGTCCTAAGCATCAAGGTACTTTCCACCACTGTATCGCGACCAGTCAACTGCCAGGCCGTTCTCGACGAGCCGGCGATTCACCTCTGCTCCATCAGCGTCGTCGACGTTCAGCCATGCTGGCCCGATCTCGACCTCCATCCCCTCGACGTGCGCTCCGGATAGTACCCACGACCGATATACGTGCAGCCGCTTTCGCGCCGCCATAGACGGGGATATAGAGCCAGCCGTCTGGCGCGCGTCCCGCCCGAAGGACTCGCATGAGTTCCGACATCCAATCCAGTCGGTGAGCGGGCTGGCACTCCGCCAAATTTGTCAACAATTATAGGACTCGCACAACGACGAGTTAACGCCACCCATCCGTTCACTTCCAGCACGTGAGAGAAATGTCGAGTACGCGACTTCATTCTACGGTTTGGAAGTCGGCGGGTTACTGCCCCAGCCATTGATACTCGGCGATCGAAGCTTTGCCAGACCTCTTATCGTAGAGACAAACCACATTGACCATCCTCTTCGTCCTAGGGCTCTTTTCGCGGAGCAGCACGGCGATCTTCCCGGTGGCATCATCGAAGACAACTGGCGCGGTGGCTTCGGGCGACACCATGCGAGACTGCCCGATGCAGGTTCCGTTCGCCTTGGCGAAGAGGGCATTCCACGCTGCATCGCTTGAAGCATTGGCCAACGGCGCGAAGGAAAGCAGGCCAACGGCTGCGGCAAGGGTGGTCTTCAGCATCGGGAAAGTCCTCATGTGATTTCGAATCGGGCCGGATGTCGGCCGCCAAGTTGTTCGCGGCAAACGATGGCAGCATGAGGGCTGCGCCTGAGCCTTCGTCTTACTAAGGTTAACACTCTGACGACTTCAACCTAGTCAGGAAACAGATGTCGTGGTCCGCACAGTTGGATTGTCCGGACTGAGTCGCCAGACCGCGTCGGCCTTTATAGGAGTATCACCCGACGGAACATGCATTGAAGGCGTCGACGCCCAGGGGCCACGCGTCACGTTGGCCGCTGATCTGACAGCGTTGCAATCAGCATATCCGTAGATCGTCCGCGCGTTTTGACGAAGCCTGTCATCTCGGTGGACACATCGCCTGGGCAGCGGACACTGTGACGAGATTAGGCCTTTGCCTTCGGCTTTTGGCGCGCCATCAGGGCCTTTGTCGGAATGGGTGAGGACGCAGGCCGTGGGTAGGAGAGGCCCGCCTGCGTCCTCTCGCTCAAGGCTGTGACTGTGGGCGCGAGTCGACTTCCGAGCGATTGTGCGATTGCCGCCTCGCGAAGCTCTGCCTTAGGGGGTAGCGAGGGTTGCGTCTTTCCCCCAGCATTGCTGAATGCTGGGCGGCAAAGTCCACCAATTAGGCCATATAAAACAGAATGAAGTATTTAGTAAATTGCACGTTGGTATAATCAACTCATACTTGGATATCAACGCCGCTATTCTGCAAGACTATACCATCGGATAATAGTCAAACTCGCTCTCTTACCCGATTCTTGCAATGCAAATATCGAAGGAGTCCAGCGATGCACTTGCCTTCAGGGATCCCGCCTGCGCCGCGCACAAAGCGCGCACTGCGCACCTTTGCTGCAGGAGTATCTATCGTGTCGGCCATCTCAGCAGCAGCCAATGCCCACGATGCCGAGCCCTCCCCTGGGCAACCTTACGGCTGGTCATACCCATCGGCTTGCTGTTCCGACTACGATTGCCGGATGGTAACCGGGCACGCGGTTTCCGAGCAGCCCCAGGGATACGTGATCGTGCAGACCGGCGAGACGATTGGCTACGAAGACGGCCGCATCAAGCAGAGCCCGGACGGGTTATATCACTGGTGCTCGGCTGCAGGTGCGCATGATGGCCGGACCATCTGCCTGTTCGTACCGCAAAGACAATTTTAGGGCGCTGAAGCGATCTATGGTGCCATCCCGAGCGCGCGTATTTGTCCCTATTACCGCCCTAACAAGCGGATCGTTTTTTTGATAGCCAAGCAAATGAGCAACCCGACACAGATTAATACGAATGAACAATAGATAAATTAATTGTAATACAGGAATATTAGCGAAGCTGAACTACCTCCCTGCTAGAAACAACAGACCAGCTTTTTTATGAGGCGAACCCTCTATTGAGGAGAACCGATATGGCTGAGAAACTTGCATTAAAAATACGCTATCGACTAAAGAAGCCAGCCAAGAGAGAAGGTCACGCTGCGCAGCGCGTCATCGAGTCAGTGGCGGACGATCTGAACGCCCTCCTTGCTCCTGTCATGGGAGTGTTTGCTGACCTTCAGGAAGAGAAGTTCGCTTCTCCCGAGCAGCGAAGACGTTACGATCTAGGTATCTCGTGTATGCTTCTGTCACGACTGTTGGTACGCCAGCTTCTGGATTGCGCCAATCCCCGACAGCTCAGGCCTGTGAATATCGATGTCGGCCAGTTTCTGTCCTCTCTGGAGCCAGCCCTTAGAAGCGCGCTTTCAAGGGATGTCCGCCCATGTTTCGACGTGCCCCGTAACCTTCCCCCCATATATTGCGATCAGCAATTGATGGTACGGGCCCTGCTTAGTCTCGTTCTTGACGCGCGGACCGGGATGCCAAACGGAGGAGAAGTCTTGATTTCGGCGGGGGTCGACCTGCTAACCGAACCGCTACGCCCCATGATCCGTTTATCAGTTTCAAAAAGGAATGGGTGCGAGTATTCATCACACGCGGGTGGCAATGAAAACTGCCCATTCGAAACTGAGATGCGGGGAATGGCAGTTGTACGACAGATAGTGGAAAATCAAGGCGGGAAACTTGCTGTCGGCGGATCGTTTCATACCCCTCCAGGCGTTCACATGTGGCTACCGATCGGGTCAGCTACTAAGTGAGTGGCGCAGCCGCCCGGCATTAGATTAGCTGAGCGGCTCCACAGCGATCCGATCGAGCATTCACACTTCGTCTACTGGCATCGGGGGCAAGTCACCCCGTCTGGACATCAACTTCTTCAAGCAACGCTTGTCTAAAATATGGCGGCATCGAAAACGCTAGCGTCACGCCATGCTCGCTATTCTCCTTTGCCCAGAGGAACCCATTATGCCTCTGAACGATGGAACGGCAGACGGAAAGGCCAATGCCCATGCCGTCATTCTTCGTAGTGTAGAATGGATCGAAAATCCTCCCACTTCCCTCTGGGCCAAAACCGCCTCCCGAATCTCGGACGGAAAGCTGCACCTGGCCGTCAGAAAGGTGCGTCGTCGCAATCGCGAGTGTCCTGGGACGATCACAGACGCTCACCATCGCATCGAGTGCGTTTCGCACTAGGTTCATGATCACCTGCTGCAACTGAATGCGATCTCCAAGGACGCGATGCAATCCACTGTCCAAATCGGTCGAAACCATCACGCGTCCCCGCTGCAATTCGCCGCGCAGCAGTGCCAACACCTCATGGACCGCCGCATTAAGGTCGACGGCTTCAAATTCTGTTTCCCTGTTGCTAAACAGTGCTCGCAACCTCGCAATCACGTCGGCAGCTCGGCTACCGTCCCGAATCGTACGGCGCGCGGTTTCGCGGGCGCTATCTATATTGGGAGGATCGTTAGCCAGGAACCGGAGACAGGTATTGGCATTCGTTATGATGCCCGCGAGTGGTTGGTTCACCTCGTGAGCTATCGACGCCGTCAATACTGCAAGACTGCTCACTCGTGAGACATGCGCCAGTTCTGCGCGGGCCTTACCAAGTGCCTCATCCGCAGCACGAAGCTCTGTCGTATCCTGCACAGCGGCCAAACATTCAAGTTGTCCGTCCTGATGGGTAATCACGCGTCCGAACGTCCTTACATTTTTCACGCGCTCGTCAGGCATGCGCAGCCGGATCTCGTATCCGATGTAGCTTTGTCCATCACGCACTCGAGCCATCTGTGCCGAAAGGAGCGGTAGGTCTTCGGGATGTACTCGCGAGCGGACTTTAGCTACCGTCATTGGCTCGGTATGTTCGTATTCGAAAATTCGATACAGCTCCCTGGAAAAAAACACTTTCTCCGTGTCGACGAGCCAAGAGAAGCTGCCCGTAGAACTCAGTTGTTGTGCCTCGGTCAGCACAGTCTCACTGCGCCGCAGGGCGGCTTCCGTCCGGGACCGTTCAATCGCAATGCTCGCGATGTGCGTCGCGTGCGCGATGATGTTCTGGTGCTTGGCGGACGGAACCGCAGGTTGCCGCTGATAGAGGCAAAGCGTGCCGAGGACGTGACCATCCTTGGTACAAATAGGCGTGCTCCACACGGACCTCAGCCCATGCTTCAGAACGTGAATGCGAACGGGCGTGTTTTGCCAGCGCGGATCTGAATCGATGTCCTCAGCAACGACCTGGATTTTTTCGCGCGCTGCGATGGCGCACGGTATGCCGTCACCGCTGAGTGAAACCCCGGCAATCGGTTCCGTGTACTCGGCGGGCAATGACGGTGCTACGCTGTACTCGATGGCGGGAACACTCCAGTCGATCGGATGAATATCGCAGTAGCAATGTGTCGTGCTCTCTTCGACGAACGCGCACAGAGCCGACAAAACCTCGCGCACTGGGGAACCGGATGCGATGATCTCGAGCAAGTGCTTTTCACGCGAAAGGTTGGCTTCAGCCCGCTTGAGATCATCAATGTCGGTGTTGACGCCATACCATTTTACGATGTTGCTCGAGCTGTCCCGCAGCGGATATCCGCGGAAGAGAAACCAGCGGTATTCGCCGTCGAATCGGCGAATACGGGCCTCCGCTTCTCCGGACTTGCCCGAAGCCATAATGACTTGCCATTTGTCGATCAGCCCGGGGAGATCGTCGGGATGAACTGCCGAGGTCCACTGCCACCCCTCGGCCGCCGGCGCCGAACTGCCGATATAATCAAGATAGTACTGGCTCAAGAAGTCGGCAGCACCGTCAGGGCGTGAAGACCAAGCCATCGCAGGTATGTTGTTGACCGTAAGCTTGGAGTTGAAATCACTTTGGAGCAATGCGTACTCAGCACGCTTCTGATCGTCGATATCAATGTGTACGGCATACCAACGAACGATTTTTCCAGTTGAGTCCCGGAGTGGCGATCCGCGAACGTGGAACCAGCGGTAGTTTCCCGAACTATGCAGGAATCGAAACTCCATGTCGAATGGAGCGCCTGTTTGCGTGGACGAGGCGGACGCTTCAAGTACCAGGGGCAGGTCTTGGGGGTGTATGAAGGGGGAGAGTCCCGCTTCTCTCAGCTCCGCAACCGACTTGCCGAAATATCTCGCGGCAAAGGCGTTAACGAACTCGGGTTTGCCGTCGGGTGAGAGAACCTCGATCCCGACCGGAATGCAGTCCACAAGCTGTCGTGCTTCGCGCTGGCAATCACCAAGCGAGCCTTCGGCCAGCTTTCCCTCGTTTATATCAACGAGCAAATGCAGCCATCGTGATGCATGTCCCTCATCGTCTGTCACGGGCAGTCCGAGAGTATTGAACCATCGATAGGTTCCATCTCTCCGACGATGCCGACTTTCACTGTTGTAGGGGGCCCTATTCTGCCAGCCATCGCCCGACCCAACGAGCGTATGTTCTGGTTCACCAGAACGTGCGGCGGGAGCGTCCCAGCGACTGAACCCTCCGAACCGGTCACCCAAGTCGTCATGAGCCAGCTGATTTGCCGTCTCGATCTCTCCAGACGGTAAAGTAACAATTGCAGGCACCGGCATGTTTGCGACCAGCACAGAGAGGTCGACCAGGCGCTTGCTATGCTCTCCGCTGCAGAGTGAATTGGGGGCGTCACTGCCGAAGGCGCACCATTTCACAACTTTGCCCCCGTCATCCCGGATCGGACCAAACTGAACCGAAAGGAGACGGAAACCGCCATCGGCGGATCCCACACGGGCTGTAAATTCGCCGGAGCTACGAGAATCCAACAGGACTTGCCAACGTTCCTGCAATGCCTGCAGGTCGCGTGGATGAAAAGCTTGCTGCCAAGCGGACCCCAGCGCATCCTCGTGGCGCTGGCCCGTGTAATTGGACCAACGTTGGCTCGCGAAATCCACCTCCCCGTTGCACCCCGCCGTCCAAAGGATAGACGGCAACGACCTCAGGACGCGGTCCAGATCGATTTGCATGATCAACTCACTCGCGTTCGTCGCTCGGAGTATGAGCAACCAAGGCGAAACTGTCCATTGTTCCTTGGTGTAGGGAAGTCGCAACCCTGGTAAACGCTATCCGCGGATTGGAGCCGCGCGGCTTTCACCAAGACAACCCAGTGCGACTCAAGAAACGCCTCTCTCGCAACCTGGAAGAATGCCCCTGCTCTCGCAGGTGGCAGGCTTACGAGGGGCATTCTCGATCAATTAGGCAAGAACCAATACGGAAACCTTTAGCCGACGACATCGCTAGTTCCGGCCCATGCATTTAACGTTATGTTACCAAGGAAGCATTGGACGTAAAACATGCTGTCGACATTACATGTAGTTACATTACTCCCCCCTAGTCGACATTATGGGGATACATGGGGAGCGGAGTATAAGAGCGTTGCCGACGATCCTTCTCGGGAGGTCTTGAGAAACGTTGGCAGGGAGTGCCAGTGTTCCAGCTATCGATCAACCACAAGACCTAGTCTTGAGTTGTCGGGGCAGCTTGGGACACTGGCTGCTCCATAAGTAGTCAGTGCCGCAACAAAAGCCATCGGCCAAGAGGCTCCAGACCGGAGCGCGGCAGCCAAACCGTTTGTCACGAGTACTGCAACAATCCGAGGCTATTCGGATTTTCGTGTGGAATCGGGAAGCAAGATCATCCCATCGCGCTGAACTGCCCCGGCTGTCGATGCGACTTTAGCGACGCGCCCGGCAAAATTGCCCACTCTCACTCGGCGTTTGCGAGAAGGCCACGACGGCGACGCTGTGGCGTCCGCCCGGACAGCCAGTCCTTTACGCGTTCGGCATGTTCTTTCGGGGCTTTGGAGGCTGCTCGTGCCGCTAGGTTTGCCAAGGTGTGGCCGCCCATGACTTCCCTCGCCCGTTTTTCCGCCTCGATCATCACCGCGTGGATGGAGCAAACACCGTCCTCCGCCCAGGCGGGGATTTGGTCGCCGAACACCGCGCACTGACCACGAATCTGCTTGCATTCGAAGAGTGCCTTGCGTCCGTCGATCGCTTCGGTGACCTCCAGCACAGTGATGTTGGTGGCGGGACGGGCAAGCGCAAACCCACCTCCAATTCCCTCTCGGGCGGCAACGATGCCCGCCTTTTGGAGCTTGGTGAAGAGCTTTGCGACGAAGTCGGTGGAAATCTTCTGTAGCTCTGCG
Organism: Ensifer sp. ENS08; assembly: GCF_014852195.1. Classification (NCBI taxonomy): domain Bacteria; kingdom Pseudomonadati; phylum Pseudomonadota; class Alphaproteobacteria; order Hyphomicrobiales; family Rhizobiaceae; genus Ensifer; species Ensifer sp. ENS08. The sequence continues at coordinate 33,643 of NZ_JACVBF010000009.1, read as the reverse complement.
AGATCGCGAGCACTGGCTGGCTGGCCGATTTCCTCAGCTTCGACCAGGGTCAGTAGGCAATGGAGAGCGTATTCTACGCCTGCGCTTACGTGGGCCATAGTGCACCAAAACAACGACAAATACCGTCGTAGATAACCTCATTTGCGGTTTCCCGCAAGCCAATAGGCGTCGCTGCTGCGTTGACAGTGCGTTTCCAAATCCAGGCACGATTTTCGTTTGCCCGATTACTACGATCAAGTTAATCGGAGTTAGGCGACCATTTCAAATCATCGCCGAACCGTCCCCATGGGGACTAATGAAACTGTCATTTGTCCGGTGCCTTACCTCGTCCAGCCACTGGCGACGACTTGCCTGAGGAATAGAGAATGCGTGAACGAATTCTGATTGTTGGAGCCGGTTTTGCCGGAATGTGGACTGCTCTCGGTGCCATGCGGCTGTTGGATCAGCAAGGAAGGGCTGACGGGTCTGTGGAGGTCGCGGTGATAGCCCCCCAGCCTGAGTTGCACATTCGCCCCCGCCTCTACGAGAAGCATGCCGCTCAGATGAAGGCCCCGCTGTCGGAAATCTTCGCAAACGTTGGCGTGCGCTTCATCCGCGGCCATGCGATGTCTATTTCTACGGAGACCAACACCGTCACGTATGCGGATGAGGACGGCCTGGTACTATCGATCAGCTACAGCAAGCTTGTCCTTGCGACGGGCAGCGTTCTGCACCGTCCTGACATTCAAGGTCTAGTCCACGCTTTCAACGTTGATCAGCTTGCCGATGCCGCGGAACTGGAGGATCACATTTCCCGATTGGCACGACTGCCGGAAACGCGCGCACGCAATACCGTCGTCGTTGCCGGGGGCGGCTTCACTGGCATCGAAACGGCGGCCGAAATGCCCCACCGCATGCGTGCAGCACTCGGTGATAACGCTGACATCCGCGTCGTAATTGTCGAGCGCGCACCTGCGATCGGACCGGACCTTGGCCCCGGTCCGCGTCCGATCATCGAGCGAGCCCTCTCGGAATTGGGCGTCGAGACGCTTCTACTGTCCCCAATTACGGAGATTGATCCCAAAGGCGTCACACTTACGTCCGGCGAACGCATCGACGCGGCCACTGTGATTTGGACGGCCGGTGCCCGCGCGAACCCAATCACGAGCCAGATTGACGCAGATAAGGATTCCTTCGGGCGCCTTCATGTCGATAGAAACCTCAAGGTGATCGGACACGAGAACGTCTTCGCCACGGGCGATGTCGCCTGCGCCGCAACCGACGATAACGGCAATCGAACCATGATGAGCTGCCAACATGCACAGAATCTAGGCCGCTCTTCCGGGTACAACGTCGCCGCCGACCTTCTGGGCGTTCCCCCCATCCCCTACAGCCAGGAAAAGTACGTGACCTGCCTCGATTTAGGTCCGTGGGGTGCGGTTTATACCGAAGGGTGGGATCGTCAGGTGAAACTCACCGGCGCAGAAGCGAAGAAACTCAAGACGACCATCAACACGACATGGATCTATCCGCCGAGCGCCGATCGTGCAGCAGCTTTGGAGGCTGCCGATCCGCTTCGCGTCGTTGTGGCCTGAAGATAAGGGGAAACGCCCCTACCTGGTCCGGTATGACATGGTGTCTAGAGTTCCTCGTGGCATCATCGCAGCCGGACCGGCACGAGTGATCGGACCTACCTGACCGATCACTCGAAGTCATTTGGAGGAACATGCCGCTTCCGCTTCCGAGGTGATCAAGTTCCTACTTGCCAGATGTGAGAGGGTTCCTCTCGCGTGCGCGGTCTACCAACTTAGAGCGAAACAACCGGTGCTGGCTTTCGAAAAGGAAGGGCCAAGCATAGCCCTTAAAACGAGGACAAGATATGCATCTGCAATGAGAAAGTGATGGCCAGGTTGAACCAATCGGCCATTCTTCTGAGATCGGGGGTTCGTGCAGCAAATAAACGCGCCGTCCCTTGTTTCCTAGTCACGAAGTTCTTTCGGAATGTCAGCAACTCTACTGCTCAGCCCTAGTTGGCACGCATTATGCCAGATGGAGTGTGCGCGCAATCGCGGCGTTGTGTCGATTGGAAACGGCCTCCCGCTGCGGTCTGTAATTATTGTGTTCCAGCCCTCCGCATCCAAGTCCCTCCATTCCACATTCAAATGCACTTCGGAGTGTGAAAACAGGTTCCGAAGGGCTTGAGAGGGCAGCGTTGAGATAAAATCAACCTCACTCGGTACGACACTTTGATCGATCGGCAGTGGTTGATCCGATCTGACGCGCACCCAGGCGACGGTTTCCGCTAGGAACCTTGCTTCCAATCCGACTCGTGCAACAATCTCGCGACGACTGATGCCGGGCGCACGGGAGGGCGCGGAGAGCTGTTCATCGGTCATATTCATCAGGAGCCGCGCGAAGTACGCGGTCCCTTGCCTCGCCAGGCTCAAGTCGACATGGGGGGCAGAAAAATGATCATAGCGGGCGCCTGCGCCCTGGCGCGCGCGCAATTGCGCGCGCGCAGCTTCTTCTCGGTCGCTCATCTGTCATCTCCCACAACCAGTGTTCGGGCGAAATTTAGGCGCTCCATAATGGGCGCATCGGAGAACCGGAAGAGGTCGAACTGGGTTTCCGCGTGGAGCGACCATTGAACCCATGATGGAATGACAAAAATGTCGCCCACATCCAGCGCCCGCTCATCGCCATTGATCACTACGGTCCCCCGCCCGTTGAATACCTGGAAAACGGTTGATCCAACTTCGTGGCGTGGCGCAGTCGAAATGCCTGCGCGCAGCCGATGAAACTCGCAGCGGATCGTTGACATCACGTCACCCCCGGTGGTCGGGTTGACGTAGCGTATAGCAGCGTGGCCCTGTGCAACCGTCGCTGGATATCCTTCCTCTTCCAGCAGAAGCTGCTCGGTTAGGGCGCGATCGGTATGCTCCCAGCGGTACGCCGCCATCGGTGAGTTCGCAGTGTCTTGCAGTCCGGATAACGGCCGTAGCCCTGGATGTGCCCACAATCGCTCCGCCCGCGAGAATTGAGGCGTGGCGTAATCGGTGACGCGTTCTGCGCCGAATTCGAAGAACCCGACGTCGTTCTGAAACGAGAACGGAATGTCCAAGCCATCGATCCAAGCCATCGGATGATCGCTGTCATTATGGTGGCCGTGAAAAAACCAACCGGGTGTAAGGAGCAAGTCGCCGCGGCTCATTCGGACCGGGTCACCGTTCACAACAGTCCAGACCCCGGCGCCCTCAACGACAAAGCGAAACGCGTTTTGGGCGTGCCGGTGCTCCGGCGCTGTTTCTCTCGGACCAAGGTATTGGATAGCACACCAGAGTGTAGGACTGATGTAGGCATTGCCGCCCAGGCCGGGGTTTGCCAACCCGAGCGCACGCCGCTCGCCACCGCGCCCGACGGGGACGAGTTCTCCAGACTTTTCCGCCAACGGAAGCAAGTTTGCCCATTTCCAGATATGCGGCACCGCCTGAGGATTCGGTTGCCGCGGCATAAGGTTCCCCAGCTGCGTCCACAGCGGCGCAATGTGTTCACGCTCAAAACCAGCGTAAAGGTTGCGCAGCTCTTGAGTATCCTCGGGCTGCCCGGAATGGGGTTCAACTTTCTCTACAACCGATCCCATGATTGTTCCTCCTCGAACCGATTAGGATGCGTCCGGCTGCGATTGCGGCGCAGCGTTGCGGAATGCTGGTATTTCGTTCAATGCCTTGAAAATCCTTGCTACGGTGGGCCAGGATTCGGTGTCGATCTGGAAGCGAGCGTTATTCCAAACCTGCGCATACAGGCAGATGTCAGCGACGGTCGGTGTGTCGCCGTGGCAGTAAACCCCAGTGCTCTCATCAGCAGACAGGGTTTCTTCGAGGGCATCGAAAGTCGTGGCCACCCAGTGTGTAAACCACTCTTTCTGAGATTCTTCGTCAGCGCCGAAGGCCGATGTCAAATGCTTGAGGACACGCAGATTGTTAAGCGGATGAACTTCGCAGGCGATCATGTAGGCAAGCGAGCGGGCTCGAGCGCGTCCGTCACTATCAGCAGGAAGAAGTGGAGGCGTCGGGTGAGTCTCCTCGAGCCACTCCACAATCGCGAGGGACTGGGACATGAAGACGCCATCCTTGCGCTCCAGCACCGGGACGAGTCCCGCTGGGTTCATCTTCAAGAAGTTCGGCTGGCGAGTCTCACCGCTGCGGAGAACATAGGACACGTAGTCGTAGGGAATGTCCTTGTAGTTGAGTGCCGCCCTCAGCCGCGTCGAGGCGGACGATCGAAAGAAATTGTGGAGTTTGAACATGGCGAAGCGCTCACTCAACTGTGGTGGTGATTGTGCCGAGCCCGTCGATATCGACGACACACACATCACCTCTGACAAGCGGGCCCACGCCCGCAGGAGTCCCTGTCATGATCAAGTCGCCAGCCTCCAAGGTCTGCGAGTGCGACAGGATCGATATGATTTCCGGAACGGACCAAATAAGTTCGCTAAGGTCAGCGTCCTGCTTCACGGTCCCATTTACCGTTAGGCGGATGGAGCCTGATGAGAAGTGGCCGACCTCTGCAACTCGATGGATGGGCCCCACCACAGCGGAATGATCGAAAGCTTTTCCTTCATCCCAAGGACGGCCTTTGTCACGCGCCGCAAGCTGCAGGTCCCGACGGGTTAGATCGTTTCCTACCGCATAGCCCCACACGTAGGCGAGCGCGTCGCCAATGGCGACATTCTTTGCTCGCCTGCCAATGGCAACGACGAGTTCGGCCTCGTAGTGGAAGTCCTTGGTCAAAGGCGGATATACGATCTTCGCATTGTCATCCACCACGGCGTCCGCGGGCTTCGTAAAGAAAAAGGGCGGCTCCCTGTCCGGATCCTTACCCATCTCGCGAGCATGGGCAGCATAGTTGCGTCCTATGCAGAGGACGCGTCTAACCGGAAAGCGGTCGTTCGTTCCCGCTACGGCGACGCTTGGCGTGCTCGGTGGTTGAAAGACGTACGACATCAATTTTATCCTTTGTGATGGGTTTAGGCGGGCGAGCTCGATCAAGCGGCAACATGTCTTACTGTCGCATCTGGACACCTGAGAATCCTGACTAGACGGGCTCAAGAAAACTAGCTGCAGCTGCGGCATCGCTGTGCTGTGCACCGTACAGCCAGTCGAGCGCGTCATACCATTCCTCTTGCGACTTCGCTGACATGATCGAATTTCGCAGGGCCGCATGGACGCCGGCCGGGTGATAAATATGGTCGCCAATCGCCCTGGACGTTAATTGGATACGCGCAGTTCGAACCCGGCGCCGGTTCTGGTACGCCAACAGAGCTGACTCCGGATCCTCTGGCCGTGCCGCCACCTCGAGAGAAAGTGCTACGCCATCCTCCATCGCCATGCATGCTCCCTGGGCGAGGTATTGCAGCGTGGGGTGTGCAGCGTCACCGAGCAATGCCACACGACCATCAATCCAGGTGTCCACTGGATCGCGATCGCAAAGAACCCAAAGTTTCCAATTCTGCCCGTGGCGAATAATGCTTTGAGCACGAGGATGGACGTGACTGAAAGCCTCAAGCACTTCTCTATCGGCGACGGGAAGTCCCGAAACAGGCGCCGATGCGTCGTTGTGGCAGGTCACCACGAGATTGAAGGTCTTCCAGCCCGACAGCGGGTAGTGGACGATGTGGCATTTAGGGCCTGCCCATAGAGTAGCTGCATTCCAACGCAGGTCCTCTGGCATTTGGTCTGTGGGAATAACGCTACGGTAGGTGGTATGTCCCGTGACTCGCGGCGCGCCGTCGCCCACCACTTTGTTTCGGATGTTCGACCAGAGACCGTCCGCGCCGATCAGGATCGCCCCCTCAACGGACTCGCCCGTCTCCAAGATCGCTCGGACACTTGATCCGTCCTGCTCGTAGCCAATCACATTGCAGCCGGTTCGGAGATCGATCGACGGGTTCGACCTGCATGCGCGGACGTAGACACCGTGGAGGTCGCCACGGTGAGCCACAGCGTAGGGATTACGAAACCGATTTCTGAACGCCTCGCCAAGATCTATCTCAGCAACATCCTCGGCGGTCGTCGCATCGATTAGCCGGAGTTTGTCAACATAGACCGCCATTCTCCGGGCGTCGTCTCCAATGCCCAAGTAATCGAACGCATGAAATGCGTTCGGTCCGAGCTGCAAGCCAGCGCCGATCTCGCCAAGGACCGGAGCTCGCTCAAGGACCGTAACTTTGAAGCCGTGCTTCGAAAGGCCGACGGCCGCAGATAGGCCGCCGATCCCACCACCTGCGATGATAATTGATTTAGCTTTTTGCATCATTTCCTCCTTTACGGGTTCGAGGTACTGCGGTTGACCGCGGCTCATGCTTTCCCGTTCCGATCGATGGGTTCGATCGGGTGTGGCTTTCGCTACCGCGCGAGGGCCCAAGAGCTTTCCGGGCTATTTTGGAAGGAGACAGGCACCCAGTAGGCGGTGCCATGTGCGGCGTCTAACGCAGGTCCGCACGGCTTTGCATACGGTGAGTTACACACCGCGACGCAGCCTGCTGGTGCTGTGCCAGGGACTCGTTCAGCGTCTTTTTCACGCCTTATCGATCAGTATACGTCTCATTTGGCACTATCACCTCCTTCCCACTTGCGGCGGCTGTTGCGAACGCTTTCCTCTTCGGCTTAAAATCGCATGCGCGCGCAACCTCGCAACCAGCGGGGTCGCAACCTGAAGAAGCCAAAAGCACAAGATCGTTTGCCCACATTAGCAAACGAGAATTTGGGTACCCTGCCCAATTGCCAGGACAACAGAGCGCACCACACGCTCCGTCTTCCGGTATTCCCGCTCATAGTGCCGACGGGTAATTGCCGGCGCAGAGCGATCGGCTGATCTTCGCTACCGCCTGGAGCGGTTGAGCGAAGTCCACCCGGTTTCGCTAATCCATCGTGCATTCCGATGCATAGGAATCGGTATGACCAACAAGTGCGGTCTCAAAAGGCTTCATGATCGTTCGGCCTTGCTCGTCTTTCTCAACGTTTGCAATGTAGTAGTTCTCGATCGGATACTGGTTGTTGTTGAACTTGAATGGGCCTCGGATTGATTTGAAATCGGCCTTCCGGAACGCTTCACGCAGCGCAGCCTTGTCCTCGATCTTGCCTCCAACCTGCCCAATCGCAGCATCAAACAGTCTTGCCGTGTCGTATGCCTGTGCGGCGTATCCGGAAGGTAGGCGTCCGTATGCCTTTTCGAAGCTTGCTACGAATTCCTTGTTCTCCGGATTATCGATCTTCTCGGTCCAAGCCGCTGCCGCCGTTGCGCCGATTGGCGCGTCGCCCACGGCAGGAAAGATTGTCTGATCGAAGGAAAAGGATGGACCGTAGAGCGGGATAGACTTCTTGAGGCCAGCATCGTCGTATTGCTTTATGAAGCTAATTCCCAGGCTTCCCGGATAGAAGAAGAACACGGCCTTCGGCTTTGCGCTCCGCAACGCTGCAAGCTCGGCAGCGAAGTCAAGCTGATCAAGCTTTGTATAGACCTCTTTGACGATCTCTCCTTTATAGAACCGCTTGAAGCCCGCGATGAGATCCTTCCCCGCAGGATAATTCGGAGCCATCAGGTAGACGCCGGAAATGTTTTGCCGCGTCATATACGCGCCCATGGCCTCGGCGGGCCCGTCGTTCTGATAGGACGGCACGAAAAAATAGGGATCACATTGCTTGCCCGCCAACTGTGAGGGGCCTGTGCCCACGCTGAACAGGAACGTCTCAGACTTCAATATCGGCTTAGCCGCCGCGAGGAGAACATTCGAGAAGTTCATTCCGACAACGATATCGACCTTGTCCTGCTCCACAATCTTGTCGGCCAGCTGTCGCCCCACGTCCGGCTTGGCCTGGTCGTCGCCTATGATCAGGTTGACGGGGAGGCCGCCGAGTTTGCCGCCGGACTTTTGAAGCCCCAGCTTGAAGCCGTCGAGCAATTCCGACCCCAGCATTGCGTTTGCTCCGGTGAACGTAGCAACGAAGCCGATCCGGACCTCTTCAGCTGCGTGCACCGGAGTAATGCCAGCAACGAAGGTTGTTGCAAGTAATGCTTCGCGGATCATGGTTTCCTCCCATTTGGCCTTGATCGGCCGTTGATGACTACGCATTCCACTAGAGTTACAGCCGTTGCGGCACGAAACGCCGACCAACGCAGGCCGAAAAAGACCAATATGCCATCGCCTGATTTTAGGCAGTATACGAATGGTTCGTATGCTTGTCAATTGTCTTCGCTGGCCCTGAGACGGCGAAGCTGTTGTTATTGGACCCCATGCCCCAGCCCCATTTTGCACTTGCGCAATCACGATACGTATGCGAATTATTAGTATACGTCGCATTCATGAACGAACGGCGAAAGCGGAAGCTCGCTGAGAGCGGCCGTTCCAAGCTCTTAAAATCAACGGCCGCGTTTTTCGTATGTACGACCTGATAAGAACCACTCGAAGGTGGTCAATCGTTTTCAAGGTAGAGGTGGGAAATGAACCATTTTGATGTTGTTGTGCTGGGAGGTGGATACGCCGGAATGACGGCGGCGGATCGCATCCTTAAGGCCGAGACAGGCGCAAGTGTGCTGCTCGTGGATGCAAAGGCTGAATTTGTTGAGCGTATCAGGCTTCACGAAATCGCCGCGGGCGCGTCCGAGGGGCACTACCCCTACGCCAGCCGAATGGAAATGCTTGGTGGCTCGTTTCTTCAGGGCGAGGTGGCGGCTATCGATCCCGATCGATCGACGCTGCTGGTTGCGGCTTGGGATGGCCAGCAAGCTGAAATTACCTATGGCTCCCTCATCGTCGCTATCGGAAGTCGTAGCAATCGCCACATGGTACCCGGGATCAAGCAAAACGCCATTTGCCTCGACAGTGTAGCCGAGGTACGCGGACTGTCCGAATGGGCCAGCACGTCGCGAGGTCGGCTCGTCATTGTCGGGGGTGGCTTAACTGCCATCGAGGTGGCTTGCGAGTTCGCCGAACAATATCCCGAGATCGAGGTCGTCATGATCGGAGCAGACGAACTTCGCCCCTCGAGCCTGCCCGGCGGATATGACCCGGCAGCGGTGAGACATCTCAGAGGTACTTTTGACCGACTGGGCGTCCGGTTCATCGAGAAAGCGCTCGTATCAGCGATCCATCCGCAGCAAGTGAAACTGCAAGACAGAGAAACCATAACATTCGACCGCTGCATCTGGGCCGCGGGCTTCGTAGTACCAGACCTGGCGCAGCGATCTGGTATAGCGACGACTGCGTCGGGCCGGATCGTCTGCAACCCGACCCTTCAATCCGTTTCGCATCGGAACATCTTCGCGGCTGGCGACATCGCCGAAGTGCATGCCGAACCGGGCGGGTTGTGCCGAATGAGCTGCGCGGCGGGCCGTCCCATGGGTGAGGCAGCAGCGGCGAGCGTCATCAACGTGCTTCGAAATGAGGCCCCCGCAGCATTCAAATTCGGGTACGTTTTTCGTTGCGTAAGTCTCGGTCGCAAGGACGGATTGATCCAGTTTGTCGACTTGACCGACCGCCCGATGAAGGAGATTTGGACGGGCGAGAGAGCTGCCCGCTGGAAAGAATATGTCTGCCGTCGCACGGTGGCGGGTGTTGGCATGGCCGAAGATCTGGAAGCTCCAGACACTCCGCCAGTGGCCGCCACTTCGCAGCAGGCTTTGATGTATCTCGCCGAAGGCTAATCTTCGCCGGGTGGGCTGCACTCGCTCCTGCACGCTCCTCATGGGCGCCCGGCACGAGTCCGGGCGCAAATACCATCGAGACACGATCGGCTACTGGATTATCGTGTGGGAATGCGTGTTCGAGGTGCCATGTTCACGTTGATCAAAAGTCCGAGCTGCTGCGTCCAACCTGGAAGGTGCGAGCTGGAACAGGAGACGAGAATTCCGCCAAGACGGGCGGCAGCATGTTCACAGAACATATCTGTGCCGTGGACCTCGCAACCCGAGCGCCAAACGGCGCGGACAGGAAACGCACCCCTCCTCGAGAGTGGCAGACGTCTTTCACCAGCCGAGCGGGCGATGCCGCGCCTGGCGATCTCTGCCGCCGATGCGCAAAGGGCGTTAAAGGTTGGCGACGGTCGAGGAATGCCCCGCCGGGACCTCAAGCAGTTCGCCCCCGGCAAGACGGGCGCGACGCCGCGGCGACGCTTGCGCCCATCGAGATGGCGCGGTCGCAGCCTGTCGCCGAGGACTCGCGCCCAAGCTCGCCGAAGCCTTTGGAGACTCTCGCGATCCACCCTCCCCCTGAGATCAGGCACCTGGCTCGAATTGCCCGCCTGCCGAAGATCGCCATGCCATAGGGAGCCAACTTCAAGATGCCGACCTTCGTTGCGCATTCCATCGCCGAGCTGTCGAGCAGGCCCTGAACCGTCGGCGTGAACTGCCTTTGCATTCGGTGTCCCGATGACTGCCGACTGCAAAGGCAGCAGACGTCGACGAACGAACGAGCCTTGTCTGAACAGACGGGTGGGAACTACGGCTTTCGTCACAAACCGTTGAAAGTCACTTGTGGCCGGCGGGATTTCGGCCCGTCGATCCAGTGAGAGGGAGCATCGAAACTCGCCCTGCCCTTTCGTAGATGTCGCCCCTTCAATACCTGCAAGGAAGTCATCGGGCACCCAGCCAGGCTTGATCGCAGAGGGCGCTTGTAGAGCTGTGCTGTCAGGCGAAGCGCCCCGATCGTTTCCTCAACGAGGATTGGGAGGGCGGTGAAGCACCAGGTCATCGCACATCGGCAGACGGTGGACGCTCCATACGAGGGCGCCTCGGTTGCAGCGTCCAGCGGTTGACGTTGCGCCGGAAGCGAACGCATTGCGAGATGCCGTCGGGGCGGGCGGTTTCAACCGTTCGTGACGACTGGCCCGTAGCGGCCAGAGGGTTCGCGAACTACACCAAAATCCGAATAGACCTTCAATTATGCGCTCAGCAACGTCAGTGGTAGAGCATACCGTTCGCCGCAAGAGGATTCGATAGCGTGAAGAAACGGCACTGGACACCAGGCGTTACCCCAGTATCTACCTGCGTTTGAAAACAAGAGAGGCGATGATCGCTCATCGCCTCTCCGCTTCTGAGCGGGCGAATTTGCAGGGACGTTCGCTCAGAAATCCAAGCAACGTGCTTCATCTCCCAAGACGAGTACGTGCTTCTCCATGAATGGTTTGGAGCGATGCCCGCAGGGGCGGGCTACGACTGCGGCGAGGCCTTCCAACGTCGGCAAGTCAACAGTGCGTCAGACGCCCAAGTACTGATTGCGCACGGATTCATCGCACTTGAGTTGCTCTGAGGAGCCTTCCCAGACGACCTGCCCCTTGTCGACGACGTAATGGCGGTCGGCAAGCGGCAACAAGTGGCTCAGGTTCTTATCGATGACAAGAATTGATTGCCCCATGCTCTTTAACAATTTCAAGCAGTTCCATATCTCTTCACGGATTAAGGGTGCGAGACCCTCCGTTGCCTCGTCGAGGATAAGCAAGCGCGGGTTGATCATGAGAGCACGTCCAATCGCAAGCATTTGCTGCTCCCCTCCAGACAGTTGATCCCCCATGTTCTCAAGCCTTTCGCCCAGGCGGGGGAAAAGTCGCATGATGGCTGCAAATGTCCAGGGTGATGAGCCGTCTGCGCCCGGCCGTGCTGTGGCAATCAAGTTTTCTCGAACAGTGAGATTGGGAAAGATATGCCGCCCCTCAGGCACTAGACCAATCCCGACGCGAGCCACACGATGCGCAGGGAGCCCGGCGATCTTTCGTCCGCTGAAGCGGATAGAGCCGCCCTTTACTCCCACCTGCCCCACTATAGCCTTGACGGTCGTGGTTTTGCCCATGCCGTTTCGCCCGAGAAGGCTCACGATCTCGCCTGTGTCCACTTTTAGCGTCATGCCAAAAAGTGCTTGGCTGGAGCCATAGAATGCCTTGATGTCATCAACTTCAAGCATGGGGGCCCTCCTCCCCGAGATATGCCTTTTGCACGTCCGGGTTTGAACGGATTTCAGCAGGTGTTCCGGTGGCAAGACAACGGCCGTAAACCAGGACGCTAATTCTGTCAGCGAGTGCGAAGACCGCCTCCATGTCGTGCTCTATTAGTACAATCGTGTACCGAGACTTGATGCGGGAGAGAAGCTGGACCATAGCGGCGGATTCCTCCTGACCCATTCCTGCCATTGGTTCATCGAGGAGTATCAATTTCGGTTCGGTTGCAAGGGCAACCGCCAGTTCAAGCTGGCGCTGCTCGCCGTGGGCGAGCTCACCGGCCAAATTGTCCCCTCGCCGTAGCAGGCCGACCAGCTGGAGCAGCGCGCGCGCCGGTTCGACGAGCGAGGAATCATCACTCGCAGACCGCCAGGGTCGGAAACTGTGGCCTTGGCGCGCCTGAACCGCTAGAGCGACGTTCTGCAATGCAGTCATATCCTTGCAAAGCGAAGTAATCTGAAATGAACGTACCAAACCCTGTCGGCAGCGCTGGGGCGTGCTCATGCGGGTGATGTCACGACCTTGAAACAGGATTCGGCCTCCCGTTGGCGGAACCTCACCCGCAAGCTGCGAAATCAGAGTCGTCTTGCCGGCACCGTTGGGCCCGATGATCGCGTGAAGTTCACCCTCGGCGACCTCGAGGGACAAGTTGTCCGTGGCCACCAAGCCACCGAACCGCTTCACCAGCCCCTCAGTCTTGAGAAGAAGTTCAGTCATTGACGCACCTTTCTGCCGCCCAATGCTCCAAATGCACTGGCTAGACCGCCTTTTGCGAAGAGGACTACGAAGATTAGGATCGGCCCGAGAATGACCTGCCAATGAGTGGTGTAGCTTCCAATCACAAGCTCGAGCAGCAGATACGTTGCGGCGCCGACGATAGGACCGAACACCGTCCCAATACCGCCCACTATGACCATCGTGATCAACTCGCTAGAGCGCACCCAGGCCATGTCGGCAGGGCTGACGAACTGCTGGCTTTGTGCGAGCATGACACCCGCCAATCCCGCGATAGCGCCAGAGATTACAAAGCATGCAAGCTTGTATTGGTATGTTGAAAAACCGATCGCACGCATACGCCGGTCGTTTTGCTGTGCACCTCGGATGACCATCCCGAACCGGGAGTTCACAATCCTCCAAACCAGGTATGAGCAGCCAGCGAGGACAGCGAGCGTTACGTAGTAGAACGTGATCCGGTCATCGAGATCTATGAAACCAAGCTCTGTCGGCGGCGTGAATTGAAGGCCGTCTTCTCCCCCATAGGTCTCCAGCGAGATGAAGAAGTAATAGAGCATCTGCGCGAACGCCAACGTGATCATGATAAAGTACAAGCCGCTCGTCCTGAGGGAGATCAGCCCGATCACCAGGGCGACCAGTGCGGCCGCTGCCACGGCAGCGGGCCACGTGAAGTAAAGTTGGTCGAAGGGCTGCAGAACAAATGGCCAGCTCATAATCGGCTCACCGTTTTCGACGTGCCAAGCCATGATCCCGATTGCATAGGCTCCGACGCCCATGAAAGCGGCGTGACCGAAGCAAACCATGCCGCCAAAGCCCAAAATCAGGTCGAGGCTCACAGCCGCAAGCGCCATTATCATCACACGAGTCGCGAACCGGATGTAGAACGGCTCTTCGAGGTAACTCGCGACAGCTGGTACCAGCGCAAGCAACAGAAAGCCTGCGATGACCAAGCACAAAGGGGACGCCAGACGTTGACGCGACATAGGTGCACCTGACGCGGGGGTGGCATTCTGGTCGAGGGGGTAAACTAGCAACTTATCCATGAGCGGGGAACAATCCTTTCGGGCGCCAGAAAAGAACGAGTGCCATCAGCACATAAATGCCAATGTCACCCATGGAGGCAGGGAGTGTGATGCGGCCAAACGTGTCGATAGCCCCAACCAGGAGCGCCGCAACAAAGGCGCCACGGATCGAGCCGATGCCGCCGATGACGATCACCACGAGCGTAAGAATAAGAATCTCGTCGCCCATCCCTGAACGGACGGCCATGATCGGACCTGCCATCGTTCCGGCGAACCCGGCCATTGCGCAACCTAATCCAAAGACTGCGGTGAAGAGCAGCGAGATGTTCACACCCATCGTGCTCACCATCATGCGGTTTGATGCCCCGGCTCGGATCAACATACCTGTCCGGGTCTTATGGATGAGGACATAAAGCATCACCGCCACTGCGAGACCCGCAACAATAATCGCCAATCGTATGGCCGGATAAGACAAGCCAGGAAGAAGCTCGATGCCTTCTTTCAATGCGTCGGGCACGGGCAAGAAGAGCGGTAGCGGCCCCCAAATTATCCGGACGAGATTGTTGAAGAAAAGGATCAATCCCACCGTACAAAGAACCTGGTCGAGCGGGGGTCTTGCGATGACGTGACGCAGTACCAACAACTCGGCGGCCACTCCGATCAACGCCGTGGCGAGAGGTGCGCCTAAGGCTGCGATCACGAACGATCCAGTCATATGGTAGATCGTTGCAGCGAAGTACGCACCGAGCATGTAGAACACACCGTGCGCCAGGTTGATAAAGTTCATAATACCAAGGACGAGCGTGAGCCCGGCCGCCATCAGAAAGAGCATGACGCCCAATTGAAGGGCGTTCAGCGTTTGCTCGATTAGCAGAATTCGATCCATATTCTCCTCCGGAGCGCAACTCGGTATACTGGCGAGAGGCCCGCCAGCGATTTAGAATGAAGGTGCGCAGCTATCAGCGGCTCAGTTCCGCATGCCTAAGGCAAGTTGCGTCACTGGCATCGTGGGCGAAACCGGCTCATTGGCGGTAATATCGCCTTCAGTTCAGCAGTACAGTTGAGCGCGCAGGATGGACGTAAGCGCTTTCACCACCCGAAATGCGTTGATCGGCAAACACATCCTGGGCAATCTCATCGATCATAGGAACCTCCCATTCCAATAGCTCGGCGACCGCCGGGCGATTCGGAACTCCTTGAGACCGTCTGCGCCCAAGGTTGCGCTGCTTTGTCCGCTGCGCACCTGTCGGTTTTCCCGACTAGCACGCGCCTCCTCAGCGCGTGCCAGTAGTTGCTGATTTTAGGAAGTATACGAACCATTCGTATGCTTGTCAACGCATCTGGAAGCGCCTATTCTCTCTATTGACTTGAAACAAACACACATGACGGAGAGCACGTGCTCGAGATCTACAAGCTGCCAGGGCATCTCATACGCCGGATGAATCAGATATCGATGTCGGTCTTTGCGGAGCGCATGGCAAGTCAAGGCTACGACCTCACCTCAGTCCAGTTTGCTGCACTCACCGCACTAGAAGCCAGCCCGGGGATTGACCAAGCCACGCTCGCCGGAATGATTGCCTATGATCGCGTGACGATCGCTGGCGTGGTCGAAAGGCTTGAACAGAAGGGTCTAATCGAGCGGACGGTGAATTCGCGGGACCGTCGGTCTCGACTTCTTAAGTTAAGCGCAGACGGAAACCGCGTCCTGGCACAGCTCATGCCTGTCGTTCGCGACTTGCAAGATGACATCCTTACCGGCCTCGACAAGTCTGAGAAGGAAGCTCTGATAAGCCTGCTGGAGAAAGCGACGAACGCTGGCAACCAGAACAGCCGCGCCCCCTTAACGGTAAGGCCGTCACCGTAGGGGGGCGTAACAACCGCTCGACGTGAGTCCGGTCGCCCGAAGAAGCGCGGCGGCGGACGGTGTATGGCGAAGCGGGTGAACAGCATCCGCCGACGACAGTTGGTCGTAGGGCGAACTACCAACTCACTTGAGAAACGCGAGTATCGTGCGCCTTGGCAACCCATCGGCTCCCATTAAACCGACACCAAAGTCTGATGGACGTCTGAGAAATGGAGGTGTACCGTGGCCAACGAATGCGCGTCCCAGCGTCTCGTCGACTAACTTAGAGTTGAGGGTTCTTGGCCGATGCGACATATCGGCAAGGGGAACAGTATCGATGATCAAGGGCTGAGAGACAAACCATTTGATCTCTCGTCTTACGCACTTGAGCCCTTGCTGCAGAACGGCGAGTTCGTAATCAGCCGCGCTCGGCCTACAGGGCAAGCGCGAGACCATTGTTCGCTACTCGTCTTAAGCCACATTTCAGATCGGCCCTCGCCAAGCCAACTCCGCTTGCTTGAATGTGAATTTGGGCTGCGAGGTGAGCTTGGCTCAAGCTGGGCCCTTTGTCCCATCGACCTTGTGCAGCACGAAGGTCGGATCAGCCTGGTGTATGGTGATCCGCTGGCCGAACCACTACCGCGCCTCCTCGGGGCATTCCAAACAGACACCGGCTTTGGCGCAACCAAGCCGGTTCCGTCGATGGAGGTGGGGCGGTACCTAAAAATCGCGTCGAACGTTGCGGCCGCTGTGAGACAGATGCATCAGACGGGCATCATCCACAAGGACATCAAAACAGCACACATATTCGTAAATGAAACAACCGATCAGGTTTGGCTCACCGGCTTCGGCATCGCATCCCGGACGACGCGCGAACGGCAGTCGCAGAAGCCGCCGGAGGCGCTCGCCGGTACCCTGGCATACATGGCGCCTGAACAGACCGGGCGGATGAACCGATCCGTGGACTCCAGGAGCGATCTCTATGCGCTGGGTGTTACCCTCTACGAAATCGTCACTGGCTCCTTGCCATTCACTGCAGCTGACCCCATGGAGTTGGTTCATTGCCACATAGCACGACAACCCGTTCCTCCCGCTGATCGAGTGAGCGGACTGCCCGTACCGATTTCAGCCATTGTTATGAAGCTGCTCGCGAAGACGGCAGGAGAACGTTATCAGACTGCGGCTGGGCTGGAGCATGATCTCCGGCGCTGTCTGCATCAACTTGGCGCGCATGGGCGGATCGACGAATTCGTGTTGGGCGAGCACGACGTCCCAGATCGCTTGCTTGTTCCCGAGAAGCTCTACGGTCGCGAGCGGGAGGCCGAAGCGCTGCTCCACGCTTTTGAACGTATCGCCGACGGAGCCCCTCCAGAGTTCGTTGTACTGTCAGGTTACTCGGGCATCGGCAAGTCGTCGGTTGTCAACGAACTGCATCCGGTTCTCGTTGCCAACAATGGCCTTTTTGCCGGGGGCAAGTTCGACCAGGTTAAACGCGATGTACCGTACGCTACCTTGGCGCAGGCGTTTCAAGGCCTAGTTCGGATGCTCCTTGCAAAGAGTGACTCCGACCTCGGGATCTGGTCCGCCGAAATTCGGACTGCATTGGGACAAAACGGGGCGATCGTTGTTGACCTAGTCCCAGAGTTGAAATTTGTCATCGGGGAGCCGCCGACGGCACCTGAATTCTCGGCTCAAGACGGACAGCGGCAACTCCATCTCGCTTTCCGACGTTTCCTTGCCGTGTTTGCTCGTAAAGAACATCCGCTCGTTCTCTTTCTTGATGATCTACAGTGGCTCGACATTGCGACGCTTGCGTTGCTGGAAGATTTGCTAACCCAGCAAGACACCAAGTACATTCTGTTTGTTGGTGCCTACCGTGACAACGAAGTAACCGCCTCACACCCGCTAATGGCTACACTAACTCGGCTTATGCGCTCTGGCGTCATCGTAAAGGACATCGGCCTCGCACCGTTAACTTTCCAACATACCAATAGCCTCATCGCAGATGCCCTCCGCTCCGATGTCGACCACACCCACTCACTTTCCGAACTGGTGCATGAGAAGGCCGGCGGTAACCCGTTTTTCGTGATCCAATTCCTTTCAGCTCTGACCGAGGAGAAGCTGCTTGTGCTCTCGCCAGATCTCATCTGGCAATGGTACCCGGACCGCATCGGTACCAAAGAGTATAGCGAGAACGTTGTTGCTCTTATGACGAGCAAGCTCGGTCGCTTGCCGCATCGCACCTTGCAAGTATTGCAACAGCTGGCTTGTTTCGGGAACAACGTTGATCTGGTGCAGCTGGAAATGGTCAACGAAAACGTAGAGGAAGACCTTCAGTACGCTCTGCGCACCGAACTGGTGTTTGTCTCCGACGGCCGCTGCCGTTTCGTGCACGACAGGATTCAGGAGGCTGCGTACTCGCTTATTCCAGAGGCAGAGCGTGCTGAATTGCATCTGCGAATAGGACGCCGGCTGGCGGCGGGAACTCCGCCGGAACAGCTGGGCGAGAACATCTTCGAGATTGTCGCGCAGTTCAACCAAGGTGGACACCTGATCGTATCGGATACGGAGAGACACCAACTCGCGGAATTCAACCTCATGGCGGCCAGGCGGGCCAAGTCATCAACCGTATATTTGTCAGCGCTGGGCTATCTGGAACGTGGACTGGCACTTCTATCCGACGATGGATGGCAACGCAGGCCAGAGTTGATGTTTGCGCTCGCCTCGCTTCAAGCTGAATGCGAATTTCTAACTGGGCGCCTGGCCACCGCAGAAGAAAGGCTGGCATCACTCTCTACGCTGGCGTCAAATGTGGCCGACCGCGCGAGCATCGCTAGCCTGCGTATCGACCTCTATACTGCGCTCAGCCGCAACGATCGCGCGATTGAAGTTTGCCTGGCATATCTTGGAAAGCTTGGGTCAGAGATCCCGGCACATCCAACCGCCGATGCGGCAAAACGTGAGTATCAACGCACCTGGTCGCTGATTGGTAGTCGCGAAATCGAGGACCTCGCCGCCCTGCCTCAGACTCAGGATTCGGAGGTCGTAGCGACAATGCGGGTTCTGGGCCGAAGCCTGAGTCCTGCTCTTTTTACGGATGCCAATCTGCTCTCGGTCTTGGTGTGCCAAATGACCAACCTAGGTCTCGAGCACGGCCACGCCGGTCTCTCATGCGACGCATACGTTTGGCTCGGGATGATCGCAGGCCCGCACTTCGGTGACTATCGTGAGGGACTCCGGTTTGGCGAACTCGGATACGAGCTTCTACAAAAAATGGGGCCGGGCCAGTTCAGAGCGCATATCCTAGAAAGCTTTGCGACCCTGATCATACCATGGACCAAACACCTCAGAACGGCCCGTGACTTGATGCATAGCGCATTCGATACTGCCACATCGGTTGGGGATCTCACAACTGCCTCCTATTGCGGGAGCGATATTTTCGGAATCCTGCTGGCAGCGGGCGACCCACTTGCCGATATACAGGATGAGGCTGTACGGGCACTCGAATTCAGTCGGCAAGTTCGCTTCGACATGATCGTCGACATCACTTCAGCTCAACTTGCGTTGGTCCAGACCCTCCGCGGCCTCACGCCAACATTCGGCACTCTTGATCATGCTGAGTTTAATGAGGAAAGTTATGAGCTGAAGGTGCAGGCCGAAAGCACGGTGGCGCTGGTCGCGTGCTGGTACTGGATACGGAAGCTGCAGGCCCGATACTTTGCGGGTGACTTTGCTACCGCTGTCCACGCATCGTTCAACGCCAAACGACTGCTTTGGACGTCGCCTTCGTTCATCGAGACCGCAGAAGCTCACTTCTATGGCGCCCTTAGCCAGGCTGCCGCGTGTGACCAAACATTGCCAGACTGGCGCGAGCGTTATCTGCAGGTGATTGTCGAGCATCACGCCAGGCTCGTGGAATGGGCAGTGCACTGCCCGGAGAATTTCGACTGTCGTGCCACTCTCATCGGCGCGGAGATAGCGCGGCTCGAGGGCCAGCAGCTTACAGCACAGCGGCTTTATGAGGCGGCCATCAAGTCGGCACGGAGCAACGCTTTCGTCCACATTGAGGCGATAGCAAGTGAGCTCGCTGCCCGGTTCCATGATGCATGCGGCCTGGAAACCATTTCACACTCATATTTGCGGAACGCGCGCCAATGCTACTTGCGTTGGGGCGCTGACGGCAAGGTGCGACAGCTCGACGGCCTGTTTCCCAACCTGAATTTGGTAGCGTCTGAGCAGGCCCCCTCCACGACGACAGTCGCGTCGCCAGTTGATCAGCTCGACCTCGCAACTGTTCTGAAGGTTTCGCAAGCGATCTCCAGCGAGATCGTTTTTGACAGCCTCGTCAACACATTGATGCGAATTGCGATGGAGCAAGCTGGAGCCGAACGTGCATTGCTCATTCTTATGCGCGACGCGGAGCCAAGGATCGTAGCGGAGGCAACGACTGGTCGGGAGACTATCGTTGTCCAGTTGCACGATAAGCGCCCGACAAGCCACGACTTACCTGAAAGCGTATTGCAATATTCGCAGCATACGCAGGAATTGGTCATTCTAGACGACGCTTCTGTCCAAAACCTGTTCAGCACAGACCCTTACATGGCCCAACGGAGACCTCGATCGATCCTGTGTCTTCCTGTGTCGAGTCAAGCAAAGCCGCTCGGGGCACTTTACCTGGAAAATAATCTAACACCTGGCGCGTTCACCCCCGCGCGTACCGCGGTCCTCAAGCTGCTGGCGTCTCAGGCAGCGATCTCAATTGAAAATTCGTATCTCTACCGCGATCTCGCGGAGCGTGAGGCCCGAATCCGCCGATTGGTCGACGCCGACATCATCGGGATTTTCATTTGGGAGTTCACCGGAAGGATTCTCGAGGCGAACAACGCGTTCCTGCGGATGCTCGGATACGACCACGACGATCTAGTTGCGGGCCGACTGAGTTGGCGTAACCTCGTTCCGCGCGCATGGAATGAAACGGACGATCACTTGCTTATCCAGCTGAGGGCGCAGGGCACATTGCAGCCATTCGAGTCGGAGTACTTTCACAAGGATGGAACGCAAGTCCCAGTTCTAATCGGCGTGGCAACCTTCGGAGGAAGCGACCAAGGCGTGGCCTACGTCCTGGACTTGACTGAGCGTAAGGAAGCGCAGGAAGCTCTCGACGCGGCGCGTAACGAGCTGGCGCATGCAGCGCGAACGATGAGTCTCGGGGTGCTGACCGCCTCCATTGCACACGAAATCAGTCAGCCACTCTCGGGGATCATCACAAACGCCAGCACCAATCTGCGCATGCTTGCGGCTGACCCACCCAACATAGAGGGCGCACGCGAAACGGCAAAACGCACTCTGCGGGACGGCAATCGGGCGTCCGAGGTCATCGCGCGGCTGCGCGCGCTCTTCAGCAAAAAGCCGGCCGCTACAGAAGATGTCGACCTCAATACCGCGGCCCGCGCGGTGGTCGAACTTTCCTCTCACGAACTGCAAAGAAATCGCGTCGCGCTTGCGATTGACTTGAGCGACGGCCTGCCCTTCGTCGCCGGCGATCGTGTGCAGCTTCAGCAGGTCATCCTTAATTTGCTGTTAAATGCCTGCGATGCGCTGAGCAGCATCGACGATCGGCCGCGGCAGATCACGATCAAAACCGACTTGGATGAAGTTGGAGAAATTCGGCTCACGGTTGAAGATAATGGAGTTGGCGTGGACCCAAACACGAGCGACCGACTCTTCAACGCCTTCTACACAACCAAGGACCATGGAATGGGAATTGGACTGTCGGTTAGTCGCTCAATCATTGAGCGACATGATGGTCGCATTTGGGCAAGCCCGAACGGAGGCCAGGGAGCCCGCTTCACTATCACTCTGCCGGCAGCCCGCCAATTCGTCACGAATGGTTGAAACCGCCCGCGACGACTGCATTCCCCGGGGCGCAACATCAAGGCCCTGGACATTGCGTTTGAGGCGGCATCCAGATGGAACGTCCATCCTCTGCCGCTGTCAAATGTCGGCGGAAACCGGAAGGCAATTTTTGGCTCCGAAAACCTCGCATCAGCAACGGACAGAGGCTTCCCGGTTCACTAAGGAAATCGCCTGGCAATCAGGCTAATTGATTAGTGAAGTAGCGGAGATATGTAGGGAACTGCCGCACCCTGCCGCGGGGCTATTGTTAAAAATCGCCGAACGATATCGTCGGGAGCAAATGTTTTCCTACACGCAGTCGGAACGGGCACCACGCCGCTGTTAGCCTGAGACTGCAGCAGCACCCGCGCGAACCCGCCTCCCATAAAGTTTTAGGAGGAGGCTTATCGACGCCGCAACACATCTCCGGATAAGAGACGTCCGCAATTGAACACCGGCGGACGCATGAATTCGAAGTGGGAAGCACTCGCATCGGCAAAGAAGCGAATTGTCGATCTTCAGTCGCAGATGACGGCGAAGATTCTCGCTATCGCGGCCGAGGTAGAGAAGCTGACCGAAGTCGCACCCGAGCGCTAGGTTCGCGATTTCCTGCGCGTCGCATGTAATCTGCCGACGAGCGAACTCGGCACTTACATGGGAATTGCCCAATCGCTCAAGGGGCAAGAGGCCGCACTGCGGAAGGCACGGGTCACATTTCCCGTTCTGAAGGCGCTTGTCGCTGCCGATGCTGACACCCGTCAAGAAATTGTGGAGCGCATGGAGATCGGCGCGAGGATCGACACGAAAGAGATCGCGGCGATCCGCAAGCGCCTTACGGAAGCCAAGCTTACTCCCGAAGCCCTCATGGCGCAGAAGAATGTCAGGCTCGTAGCCGCGGCAGCTCGCAAGCGCAGTGCCGATACGGCCGAAGCCTTCCGAGACAGACTGGCATCCTTTGCGCTCGAACTGAAGAAGATGAACGCGGCCGAGTTGGCCCAGGCCAGCCTGTCCGAGACCGTCCGCCAAGATGCTCTGGGCTTGAGAGCCCAGTTCATGGACATCTTCGGCGCCAAACGCACATCGCTGGACAAAGCGAACCTCAATTCGGCGGCATTTCGCGTTGTTGCTGCCGCCGAAGCATTGAAGCGTATCTGCGAGGGACGGTTTGGTAATCCGGCGCACTACGCTGGCGTGAAGAAATGGCCCGTGTCCGACACGCAAATCATCGATGTGCTGCTGTTGCTGTCTGGTCATCGGGTGCCGCTGCGCGGCTGGGTCCGTGGTCGAAACGCGATCACCGAACTGCCGCCTCATCGCTATCGGCTGAAAGCAATCGAACTGTGCGCGGGCGCCGGAGGCATGTCGATCGGGTTGGAGTGCGCTGGGTTCGAGCACGTGGCACTCTTTGAGTACGATGCGGATGCGGCCGCCACGCTGCGGCAGAACCGTCCTGACTGGAACGTTGTCGAAGCCGACATCCCGAACATCGACTTCAAGCCTAAACGCTAGTTCCCTGTCGAAGCTCCCTAAACCCTAGAGGACCGGAAGTAGCGTGGATTCTGCGCAATTCGGCTTAGTCACCGCCGATCGATGAAGTTCAGATTATAGTCCACGCGCGTCGCTATGGTCCCGCCAGCCCCTCGCTGACAGCCACCGCGACCAGTGCAAAGACATCGTCAGGCCCATCATTTCTGGGGGTAGACAGACCGCGATCTCCACCCCATTTTCCGCGACCGATTGCGACTATGCCCAGGAGATTGTCATGCCCAACCCAAAGACCCCGAACGAAATCGACGTAACCGTCGGGCGTAACGTCAGGCGCATCCGCAACATGATCGGCATGTCCCAGGAAACGTTGGGCGAGAAGCTGGGACTCACGTTCCAACAGGTTCAGAAATACGAAAAGGGCACGAATCGAATTTCGGCCAGCAAGTTGGTCGCCGTGTCGCAGGCGCTGGACTGCAGCATATCCCAGCTTTTCGCAGACGTTGATGCCAGCACAAACACCGTGCCAGTTCCCATTGTGAGTGTCGGGGCACTTAAGCTTGCCAGCCAGTTCGACAAGATCACGTCGCCCGCGCAGCGCGAAGCAGTTGCCAAACTGGTCGCCTCGCTAGCGCGTCAAGATCCGACGCTCTCCTTGCTCGAAGCAGATTGAGCTTTTTCCTCACAAACGCCTTGCACAGGCGCAGGGGGTGCCTGTCGTCGACGCGAAAGCCCCGCCTTTCCTCGAAGAAAACTGAATGGCGGGGCCTATTTGGAAAAAGCCTCGCGCACCTCTTCGATCGTCCGGGCCGGATCCTGCAGATGCGGGAAATGGCCGATTCCTGTGAGAAGCTCGAACTCGGCACCGGTAAGCTCGGCGAACTCCTTGCCCATCTCTGGCTTGATGTAGATGTCGCGTTCGCCCCAGATGATTTTCACCGGCGTTTTCAGCCGTTGAATATTGGCTTCCAGATAATCCTCATCCCGGGTGAAATGAGAGTAGTAAAGGGCGAAGGCGTCGGCGCTGGTTACGCCGTCACGTTCCCAGAATGCCTTCATGTCCTCCTGCACCTTGGCTGACAATTCGTATTGGGCTTCCGGTGCAAGGCCGCGGCGATGCACGTTCTGCAGGATCTCGTCGCTGGTCTTGTTCATGTAAGCGCGCGTCGGCGTCGCCTTCGGCTCCGCCTTGAGGTTCTGCAGGCTCTCGTACATGTACTCTGGCCTGTTGAACGGCGCGAAGTCGCCGACGATGATTTTCCTTGCCACAGTTGGTTCTTCGAGCGCGAGCAGCAGTGCGGGCAGGCCTCCGATATCCGAGGCGTATATCACGAGCTTCGATCGGTCGACTTCCGTCTTCTCGATATAGGCCTTGAGAACCTTGGCGTAGTCCTTCGGCGAATAGGAGAACTGTTCCGCTGAGGGGCGCGAAGACTGGCCGTAGCCGGGCCAGTCGAAGGCATGCACCTCGTAGTCTTTGCCCAATGTTTCCGCGATTGTCTTCCAGACGGTCAGAGTTTCCGGGAAGCCGTGCAGGAAGAGAACCGTGCCTTTTGGGGAGGACGGACCAGCAACCATGTGACGCAGCGTTATGGTCTCATCGATCTTGATAAGATCGATATCGGGCGCGGCTGGAGAGCTGGCTCCGGCATTAGCCGACGCAACCGACATCATCAATACGGAAGAAGATATAAGGAATTCCTTGAGCGATGGTGTAAACATGTACAGCGACCTTTCCAAATGAGAAAACGAAGATCGAGTATCTGGCGGTGCGCTTGCAGCCGCCGTTTTTGAGAGGATCCCTCTCAGTTTCGCTACACGACACGAACGGTGGAAGCTGCACATCTCAACTGCATCTCAGAATGCTTTCGCTTCCGGCACAACATCAAACCCTGACGCTGCGACTGAGGCGGTTTTCGGATGGAACGTCTGTATTCTGCCAGTGTGCATGGCCCAGTGCTCCGCCGCCATCCCCCTCTTTGCTTTTCGCCCCGAGAGCGTACGCGCAAGGGCACGGTTTCTTGTAAGTGAAGGTTCCAGCGGAATGGCACGCTTATCTTAGATACAAATACGTATCGCGCATGAAACAATCCAGACACATCCAGGGTGTCGACTAGCGACGCTGGCAGGGGAGACGCCGATCGTCAGTCAGTTGGCACCGATCTCGCGATCCCAGCTCTCGGCGGCACTGTTGCACAGCTTCTTTGTTGAAACCCGAAGGAAAAACACAAAATGAAAATCATCCGTAGCATCGTGATCGCGGCGGCCGCAGCTTCAGCAAGTTTGTCGCTGGTCGGCGCTGCCCAGGCACAAGAACTCAAGCGGACGGGTCTTGTCCAAAGCGACATCAGCGTGCCGGGCAAGGAAACGCTGCAGGTACGTGTCGACTTTCCGCCTAAGGCAGCTTCCATCAATCACAGGCATCCCGGCGAGGAGATCGCATACGTGCTCCAAGGCACGCTCGAGTACACGCTCGAGGGCCAAAAGCCGGTGACACTCAAGGCCGGTGAAGCTCTCTTCATTCCGGCAGGAGTGGCGCATATCGCCAAGAACGTCGGCGAGGGTGAGGCCTCGGAGTTGGCAACCTACATCGTCACGAAGGGCACCCCCCTCGCCGAGCCTGTGAAGTGAGTTTCCGCAGGAGCAGAACACTCATGACACAGTCGAATTCTCTCAAACCTCTGTCGAGGCGAGGTTTGCTCTTGGGTGCGGGTGCAATGGCCATCACGCCTGCTGTGCTGCCGATGATCGCAAACGCGACCCCCGTGGGTTCTATGCGATCGGCGAGCGCGGC
Organism: Ensifer sp. ENS08; assembly: GCF_014852195.1. NCBI lineage: Bacteria > Pseudomonadati > Pseudomonadota > Alphaproteobacteria > Hyphomicrobiales > Rhizobiaceae > Ensifer > Ensifer sp. ENS08. The sequence continues at coordinate 7,903 of NZ_JACVBF010000009.1, read as the reverse complement.
TGGCAATGGGGTCAGGCCTTTCCGTGCCGAGATACCGCAAGCTGAGTTGGACGATCTTCGGAGCCGCATCATTGCAACTCGATGGCCCAGTGCCGAGACGGTTGCAGATCGAACGCAAGGTTCCCAGCTTGCAAAGATGAAAGAGCTGGCAGACTACTGGGCGCATCGATACGACTGGCGAAAAGCGGAGGAGAAGCTGAACGCTTTCCCGCAATTCGTGACCCAGATTGACGGCGTTGATGTCCATTTCATTCACGTCAAATCAAAACATGCCGATGCGCTCCCCTTGGTAATTACGCATGGGTGGCCAGGATCTGTATTCGAGCTTCTGAATGTCATAGCTCCGCTTACCGATCCCACCTCCCACGGCGGTTCAGCCGCCGACGCGTTTCATTTGGTAATTCCTTCCGTCCCAGGGTTCGGGTTCTCGAGTATACCGACGGAGGGTGGCTGGAACCCGGCGCGGATTGCCACCGCTTGGGACGTGCTGATGACTCGCCTTGGCTATGACAGCTATGTATCCCAAGGCGGAGATTGGGGAGCGATTATCTGCGATGCGCTCGGGCGCATTGCACCCAAGGGTTTGCGCGGAATACACGTAAACCGGGTAGAACGTGGAACCACATTCCCACCAGACGTATCGAAGGCCCTTCGAAACGGCGACCCCGCTCCCGCGCATCTGAATGAGGAGCAGACGGCAGTCTTCAACCAGGCCAGGGACTTTCTCAACAACGGCTTCGGCTATGCCGCAATTATGGGGACCCGACCGCAAACCGTTGGTTATGGGCTTTCCGACTCGCCGATGGGACTCGCCGCTTGGGCATACGACAAGTTCGCGGATTGGGTATTGACGCGAGGAGATCCTGAAGCGTCATTTACGCGGGACGAACTGCTAGACAACATCACATTGTATTGGTTTACCAACACTGGCTCGTCGAGCTCCCGAATTTACTGGGAGAACAACGTTGCCCCGAAACAGACAAAGCCCATAACCGTTCCTGCTAGCGTGACCGTCTTCCCTGGGGAGGTTTACAAGCCACCTGAAGAATGGGCCCGGCGAGCCTACCCCAACCTAATCTACTACAACAAGGTATCTGTCGGGGGACATTTTGCAGCCCTCGAGGAGCCACAGGTGTTCGCTGAAGAGGTTCGGTCAGCGTTTAGGTCGCTCCGCTGAGTTCTGCTGGGGCCGCCTAGACGGGCGGCCCCAGGTACATGAGGATGAGCGAACTTCCCCCGACGATTTCGACTTTCGTATGAGGCGCGTGACCCTGAAAGTTCCTGTATGTTATGCCAATGCGGTTGAACGCCAATCAGAATGCTCCCAGCGTTCACCGACCCAAGCGTGGGAAGTATGTCGCCGTGCAGCACGTTGATCATATTCTGATTGTCGATGACGATCGAGAAATTCGCGACCTCATCGCAACCTACCTCAAGGGAAACGGCTTGCGCGCAACTTCCGTCTCGGATGGTCGTCAGATGCGAAGCTTCCTCGAGACCAACAACGTCGACCTGATCATTCTAGACGTAATGATGCCCGGGGAGGATGGTCTCGCACTCTGCCGTGACTTGCGAAGCGGAAAGCACAAGTCCACGCCTATTTTGATGCTAACCGCTCGCAGCGATGAGATGGACCGCATACTTGGGCTGGAGATGGGTGCGGACGACTACGTCCTTAAGCCTTTTGCCGCGCGCGAACTGCTTGCGCGCATCAAAGCGGTGCTCCGAAGAGCCCGTATGCTCCCCCCCAACTTCCGCGTAGCCGATACAGAACATGCAGTGTCTTTCGGCGAATGGCGTCTCGACACCATCGGACGTAATCTCGTCGACAAGGAAGGAACGGCGGTAGCCCTTAGCGGTGCTGAGTACCGCCTGCTTCGAGTTTTTATTGATCATCCTCAGCGTGTTCTTACACGAGACCAGCTTCTCAACCTAACGCAGGGTCGGGAGGCTGATCTATTCGACCGGTCGATAGACCTTCTAGTTAGCAGAATTCGTCAGCGGCTTCGCGATGATGCCCGCGAACCAATGTACATAAAGACGGTTCGTAGCGAAGGGTATGTTTTCTCGGTTCCAATCATCGTCTCGGAAGTTTAATCGGCCATTCGTCAGGGACGGTTGAAGCCGTCCGAGTGACTGCGTTTCCGGCAGCTTTTGCTTCCGCCGTAACGTTGAGCCTTGGACGTGGCGGATGGGGTTACGATGGGCCTCTGCGACGGAGCCTCGCTCTGCCGCTCGAGTCTCGGTGCCAAGTGCCGACAAATTCCTTGATCAAGGGACCAGCCCGTTTTCGTCCCGCGGCTCCTCCAACCGTTTCTGACGAAAAGTCGTGATAATCCAGCTCGTTCCAACATCCTTATACTTGAAATTCGTAAAAAAGGGCCGCCTCTGTGAGAGGCGGCCAGGATGGGAACGGGGTTTTTCGGGGGAGGAAGACCGAGGGAGCATCAAACCGCCGCTCCATGAAAATAATCATACACGCGTTCCCGATATTTTGAATTATACGATAGTACATATCACTAAATGCGACGTAATTTACTCATATGCTATACCGAAAAGTATAATTATCTGGAGATGCAGTCCATAATAATATACGTTAATTCAACATTTTTTTGCGAAACACACATGCCAAATGTAGAACACGACGGAAAAACAAAGCTACCACCAGGACTGTCTTTCTTTGTCGTCATATGGATCTTACTAGCGATATCTGCATATGTATCGGTTGAATTCCAAATTTATCCAAATGACCATCCGAAGATTCATTTGCCCTCGCCGCTAGCCGATGGGACCTCGTTTACTCAGATCGGCTATTCGGATTTCCGTGAAGAAATGATTGGCTACTCGGATTTTCGTGCGGAACGTCGTGTTCAAGCGACCCGTCCACGTTGAGCAAAAGTCCGAACTGCTGCGTCCGGCCTGGCAGGCACCAGTGGGAACAAGAGTCCCGGACGACGACGCCTGTCAAGGCGGACGACTGCAGGCCCACAGAAAATACCCCTCCCGTGGACATCGGAACCCCGGCCGCCGAGCGGCACGTCGGGGTGCGGGCGGCGTTAGCAAATCTTCGCCGCTTTGATTGTCCGATGGACCTCCTGCCATGAACCGAGTTCGGCGGGCACCTTCCCATTCTTCCATAGACGGGAAACACACCCTTCTTCGAAAGCTGGCAGGCCATCCTTCATTTCAGCCAGGCGGGCGATGGCGACCTCTGAACCGAAGGCGAGGTTTCCAATGGTCGAGGAATACCCCACCCAGACCTCGAGCACGTCGATCCCGGCAAGTCGGGCGCGGCGTATCAGCATCTGCACGAACACTTCTCGCCCAGTGGTTCAGCAGCCTGTTGAGGGTGCGGCTCCTGCCGCTCGACCGCAGTCTGCCAAGGCCCTTCTCCAGGACGATCGTGCCGCAGCGATGCTTGCGTGCCATCGAGATGGCGTGGTCGCAGACCGCTGCCAAGGCCTCGCGAACAAGCTCCGATGACGAATCCTTCGGCATGTCGAGCTTCACCAGGGCGTGTTCCAGCAAGGTGCTATCAGCGACCGAAGACGGATCCTTGGAGTTCGCGGCAGCAGCGATGCCGTTCCAGTTGGGATTGAGGTCGATGCCAAGGCAGAGGTCCTTGATTGGCACGACCGGGCGTCGCCGCTGCGGGTGGTGCGGCAGGTCGGCTGGATCGAAGGTGACGCTCACATGTGTGTCGTTGATAGAGAAGCTGACGCTGATGCGGTCCGGTTCCGCCTTGTTCGCGCATATCTCGGCCACCTGCCGCATGAAGATGCTGCGGTTGCCTTTCATGCGTGCAAGGTGGAGAACCGCCGTGCGCGTCACCGTGTTGCCGGAGCGGCCGCTGCTCTCCTTGCGGCCGATCTTGACGACGACCGTCGTGTCGTCGAGCAGATGGACGTTCTGGTTTCCGCCACCTTCTGCCGGTCGCCGAAGCTGACGAGCGGGTGCAGCCTCTTGCGCTGCCATTCGTCCGGCGAGATCAGACCCTTACGTCGACGCTCGAACGCTCGCCGCGAGAGGTCAAAGGATTACTGGTTCCACACGAAAGCCCATCGCTCAGAAGCTTTTTGTCCTCGAATGTTTCCCCGCTGGAGTCGAACAAAGAGCGATACGAACACAATGTATTTCAGACATCCCACGGATACGGGACAAGGCGACTGTTAGCGTCATTGGTTGGGTTGTCCAGCCATGGCGGCCTCTCAAGAGAGCCGCGTCGTCTAACAGAAAGGCAAAAAGTCCATGCGTAAAGTAGCAAAGATCCTTGCGGGCGCTGCAATTGCCACGTCGCTTCTGACCAGTGCGGCTATGGCGGGCAACCCGATCATCGGTGACTATTATGAAGGCGTTGATTCCAATGCTGGGCGCGGGGAGTTGCGCAGTCAGACCCGGATCGACCCCTTCGCAACAGGAAGTGTGAACGCGCGCTCCTCCGCCAAGAAAGCGGCGCCCATCAAGGGCGGCGAAGGCGAATACTACCCTGGAATCCAGCGAAATTAACCAATGGGCTCCTCTCCCCCAGAACGGTCGATCTTTCGGCCGTTCTGGTAGTCCGAACAGACTGCAGCCTTCGAGGCGTTCGTTGAGAGAAAGCGTTCGAACGACACCTCACCGTCTATCGCGAAAAATACCTTGATAATAAGCACCGGGCCGCGGCGGCGGCCGATTAACCCCTCGATGGGGCGGGCTATACTTTTTACTGAGATGCCCGATATTTACTTTCGACTTCGAAGTTCCTTTATAATAATTCGAAGCCTCCGCGTTCGATTGGGCTGTATAACTTAGAGCACTCGCCACCAAAACCACTACAAGTCTTTTTCTTACGTTCCACATCGTTGCCACTCCTGATGACGGCGGGCTGTTTAAGTTAGCGGCCTCTGAGAATGGAACTTGTAAGTTCGATTTTCTATTGTACGATGGTGTACTATCCGCGTTGAACGTCGTTGTCGTCGGGCCGACGAAACTAACCCGGAGCTTATGGAAGAAGATGTTGATGAGACTGCCGCCTCAGTCGCAACGTCCAGGGCTTGACGTTGCGCCGGAAGCAACCGCTTCCGAAAATGCAGTCGGCACGGGCGGCTTCATCCGTTCGGGACGAATAGCCATTGAAACATTGGTCTCGATCCGCGAAAATCCGGCTCACACCGCCAAGATTTTCAGCTAACTCGCGATTACCATTGTCTTTCCGTTCCGCATTAATCAGGTTGATATTCAGTGACCCAGACAGATGCAATCGTATTTATAGTTGACGACGATGTTTCAGTCCGAGAATCTCTAGAGCATCTAATAGCCTCGGCCGGATGGCAGCCGGAGACATTTGCCTCGGCTAATGATTTCTTACTTCGCACACCACCAACTACCCCCAATTGCCTCATTCTGGATGTGAACCTACCGGACCTCAACGGGCTCGAGGTACAGACGCTTGTAGCTTCCAAGCGAAGGGAAATGCCAATAATCTTCATCACTGGGTATGGCGACGTGCCGATGACGGTCAAGGCGATGAAAGCTGGTGCGGTTGAGGTCCTTACGAAGCCGTACAGCGATGAAACGCTGCTTGCTGCTGTAAGCCAGGCGCTCGAACGAAGCATGCAAATCCTAGCGCTCGTCTCAGAATGCCGGGTGTTACAGGATCTCCATGGCCGCCTTAGCAAACGAGAGCAGGAGGTCATGGCGCTCGTAGTTAAGGGCCTGTTGAACAAGCAAATAGGCTACCAACTCGGCATCAGCGAAGTCACTGTAAAGGTTCACCGTGGGCAGGTAATGCGCAAAATGAATGCACGTTCCCTCGCAGAGCTTGTGAAGATCGCGGCGAAGCTTAATCTTGAGGACGTCCAGGGCGCATGAGAACCCGGCAGGCACCCTCAATCAAATAAAGCCTCGAGGTACTGGAGCAACGCATCGATATCTATTGGCTTCCCTAGGAAGCCAACCGCCCCGCCATCTTCAGCGATCGATCTCGATCTATCATCGTCGAATGAACTAATAAAAATGATCGGTTTGTCCCTGGACGTGCGATTCAGCTCGGCCTGTAATTCCAGCCCAGATTTCCCGGGCATCATGATATCAAGCAAAATGCAATTTACTTCGGCATGCTTGCCGCTCAACAAGTACTCCTCCGCAGAAGCAAAGCTCTCTGCAGAGTAACCACAGGACCTAACGAAGTCCACAAGCGCTTCACGCACGGCGGTATCGTCGTCAACGATAGCGACCAGCGGTTTCGAAGACACAGGCGCCCCCCTTTACTTACCAACACACCAGCCTACCGCGGGCAACCCATCCGAATGAAGCACGGCGCGCACGCCACCCATTCAAACAAACAGGAACAGGGAGATTATGTTCCTGGCAATTCGGCTATTCGTCACGGACGGTTGAAACCGCCCGCGGCGACCGCATTCTCGGAAGCTTTTGCTTCCGGCGCAACGTCAAGCCCCGGACGTTGCGACTAAGGCGGCATTCAGATGGAACGTCCATCCTCTGCCAATTTGCCATGGCCGGTGCTCCGCCGCCATAGCAGGGGCGAGATCTACGGAACGGCAGAGCGAATTTCGATGCTCTCTCTGATTAAATCGTCGGCCGAATTCCGATCGGCCACAAGTGGCTTTCAACAGCTGTGACGAAAAGCCTTCCTATCTGCCGCCGGGGCCAGTAAAGGCGCGGCCGGGAGACAAATTCCCCGCCGAGTAGGCAACTTCTCGAAGCACCGCAGTCTGATCTTACCTCACGGTTGCCATCCAGGCCAATTATACCCGGGTGTAATTCCCGCACTTCTGACTGGACTAACATGCACCGTCAGGCGCGTATCTTAGAGCGTAAGAATACCCTTTCTCATTGCCAACGCGACAGCGTGCGCTCGGTCGCGCGCAGAAAGCTTGGCGAGGATGCTCTTGACATGACCTTTGACTGTGTCTTCGCTTATCGAAAGACAAAATCCGACCTGGCGGTTTGTATTTCCCTCGGATATGAGTTGCAGGACCTCGCGCTCGCGCAAGGAGAGCTCGTCTTCATCAGCGCGGCTCGTCAACGCCTCGATGATCTCCTTGTCGAGGCGAAACTTGCCTCTTGCCACGTCCCTAATCGTGTCCGCCAGCTCGCGCCTGACGTTGCTCTTCAGGAGGTAGGCCTGCGCCCCACTGGCCATAGCTTTGGCAGCAAGTTGCTCGGTGTCATACGTGGTAAGCACAATGATGCGGGCAAATGGGTGCCGCGCCCTTATGGCGGTGATAGCCTCAATTCCGCTTAACAGAGGCATCTGGAGATCCATCAGCATAATGTCAGGATTAAGCTTTTCATAAATTTCAACTGCTTCCTGGCCGTTGCAGGCCTCTCCAACAAGCTCGATGTCTGTCTGAGACGATAACAGGGCGGCCAGCCCCTCTCTGATTAGAAGATGATCATCGACCGTCACGATCCGGATAGGCTTACTCATACGGACCACCCAGTGTATCTGCTGGTCCCATCCGCGGATGGAGATCTCGAAGCCGCTTGCGCAAAGTGTGGATGGTCCAGGAGTTCCTCTTCAAGGTTACGCTCACACGCGTACCGATGCCCCTTGCGGTTTCAATGGCAATGGTTGCGCCGATTTTACGGGCTCGCTCCTCCATTCCTTTGAGGCCGAAATGGCTTTTCACAGCCCCCCCCCGCTCGAAGCCCTGTCCGTTGTCTTGTACGACCGCGACCGTTCGGCCCGGCGTGATACTCAACCGGCAGTCAATTCTGGTTGCTCCCGAGTGCCTGAACGCGTTCCTAATGGCCTCCTGACAGATGCGATAGTGGAGTTGCCCCCAAAAGACCGGACATGCTCAGGCTTGAGATTGCGAGCTGATGAACTCGCGCGGGGATTGATATCCTAAAGCGCTGTGCGGGTGAAGATTGTTGTAATGCTCGAACCAGAACGGCA
>NZ_JACVBF010000099.1:0-255 GCF_014852195.1 Ensifer sp. ENS08 | reverse complement strand
GAAAGCGGGCCTACGGCCAGATCATTCCGCCGCGCGCACCCGATGTCACCCAGATGACCGTCAAGCTGCCGGTCGGTCCGGTTGCCGCCTTCACGCCCTGGAACTTCCCGATCAACCAGGTGGTGCGCAAGCTGTCGGCGGCGCTGACCACCGGATGCTCGATCATCGTCAAGGCGCCCGAGGAAACACCGGCGTCGCCGGCCGAACTCATCCGCTGCTTCGTCGATGCCGGGCTTCCGGCCGGCGTCGTCAACC
>NZ_JACVBF010000098.1:0-255 GCF_014852195.1 Ensifer sp. ENS08 | reverse complement strand
GCGAGGTCCTTCTCGATAATGCTGCGGCATTGGTAACACGGCACGACGCGGTGACCCGCGAGGTCGTGTTCAACGATCGGCTGCATGCCTTCTCCCGCTATTGGGACTTCCGTCCTCGCGCATGTGCGCCATACCGGGCTCGTACCAAAGGCAAGGACGAGCGAGGCGTCGGGTATGTGAAGCACAACGCACTTGCCGGACACAGCTTTGACAGCATGGAAGGCCTTCACCTGCACCTTGCGTGGTGGATGCGCA
>NZ_JACVBF010000097.1:0-255 GCF_014852195.1 Ensifer sp. ENS08 | reverse complement strand
TTCGTCAAGAAGGTTGTCGAGCTGGTCGCGGATGGCGGTGAGCTTCAGCCGGCTCAGCCAGCCGATCAGCGTGTCGTGATCAACTGCCATCACCATTGCCCTCCGATCAACCGCTCATATTCCGACAATGGGCGAAGAAGTTCGGGCAGCTTGGGAGCGGGCGGATCGGCCTGCGCGGCTTGCTTGACAGGCATGCCGAAGCCGCTGACGCCGACAAAATGGGCGGGATCCGTCAGGCGACGATGACGCCCGTGT
>NZ_JACVBF010000096.1:0-255 GCF_014852195.1 Ensifer sp. ENS08 | reverse complement strand
CTTCGACCTGATCGACAACGGCGATGCCTTGCGCGAACGGCTCTATGCCAATGCGAGCCTGTTTCGCACCGAGATGACCAAGCTCGGCTTCACGCTGGCCGGCGAGGGCCACCCGATCATCCCGGTGTTGCTCGGTGATGCCGCACTCGCCCAGGAGATGGCGGCGCGCATGCTGAAGAAGGGCGTCTATGTCATCGGCTTCTCCTTCCCGGTGGTGCCGAAGGGCCAGGCGCGCATCCGCACGCAGATGTCGGC
>NZ_JACVBF010000095.1:0-255 GCF_014852195.1 Ensifer sp. ENS08 | reverse complement strand
TGCGGCTGCGCAGGCAATGGTCGGTGACCGACAGCAGCGTATTGGCATCCGGCGGCAGGTAGACGCGGACGACCTCAGCCTTCTTGTTGACGACATGATCAATGAAGCCCGGATCCTGATGGCTGAAGCCGTTGTGATCCTGCCGCCAGACATGGGAGCTCAGGAAATAATTGAGCGACGCGACCGGCCGGCGCCAGGGGATCTCATTGCAGACCTTCAGCCACTTGGCGTGCTGGTTGAACATGGAATCGATGA
>NZ_JACVBF010000094.1:0-255 GCF_014852195.1 Ensifer sp. ENS08 | reverse complement strand
AGCCGACGGCGCGGAGCGCCGCGGCATTGAGCAGCGCCCGGTCATAGAGATGCAGCAGGAACACCGGCGTATCGGGCGCGACCGCGTTGATCTCATCGATCGTCGGCAACCGCTTTTCGGCGAACTGATGCTCGGTGAAGCCGCCGACGACCCGCACCCATTGCGGCGCCGGCGTGATCGCCACCTGCCGCTTCAGCATGTCCATCGCATCGGCAAGCGAGCGCACGCCGTCCCAGCGCAGCTCCATGTTGAAGT
>NZ_JACVBF010000093.1:0-255 GCF_014852195.1 Ensifer sp. ENS08 | reverse complement strand
GACGATCTTGCCGCCGACCATCGTGAGCTCTGACGTGAGGAAGGAAATCTCGTCCTCGGCGCAGTTGAAAAAATCCTTGTTCGGCACGATGAGGTCGGCGAACTGCCCCTTCTCAATCCGGCCTTTCTTGCCTTCCTCGTTTGAAAACCACTGCACCTTCTCGGTCCACATCCGAAGCGCCGTCTCGCGATCGAGGCAGTTGGCGCGCGGGTAGAGCTGCAGGCCGCCGACAGTCTTGCCGGTCACCATCCACGA
>NZ_JACVBF010000092.1:0-255 GCF_014852195.1 Ensifer sp. ENS08 | reverse complement strand
GCCGACATCTGCGTGCGGATGCGCGCCTGGCCCTTCGGCACCACCGGGAAGGAGAAGCCGATGACATAGACGCCCTTCTTCAGCATGCGCGCCGCCATCTCCTGGGCGAGTGCGGCATCACCGAGCATCACCGGGATGATCGGGTGGCCCTCGCCGGCCAGCGTGAAGCCGAGCTTGGTCATCTCGGTGCGAAACAGGCTCGCATTGGCATAGAGCCGTTCGCGCAAGGCATCGCCGTTGTCGATCAGGTCGAAG
>NZ_JACVBF010000091.1:0-255 GCF_014852195.1 Ensifer sp. ENS08 | reverse complement strand
GGATCGCAATGGCGATCGCCGAGAACGGCGTCTGGGCAGCCGGCTTCAACACCATGGCGCAGCCGGCGGCAAAGGCCGGGCCGGCCTTGCGGGTGATCATCGCATTGGGGAAGTTCCAGGGCGTGATTGCCGCAACGACGCCGATCGGCTGCTTCATGACCAGGATGCGCTTGTCGGGCTGATGGCCGGGGATCAGGTCGCCATAGATGCGGCGCGCCTCTTCGGCAAACCACTCGACGAAGCTTGCACCGTAGA
>NZ_JACVBF010000090.1:0-255 GCF_014852195.1 Ensifer sp. ENS08 | reverse complement strand
TCGACGAGAACTCACACCTTGTCTTCAATCAACAGCAATCCAAAGATCGCCATCGAGAAAACAGGTGTAGTCTCTTGTTAAAACGTGACCGCCAAAGTCTCTTTCCGAAAGAACCCCTAAAGGTTCCCCACGAGCTCCGCCGCCCACGTTTCTCTTTCTCTATATTCAATTGTCAAAAAACCGACGAACTCACCGTCCGTCAAACCGTTTCCACAAAGCCCAGAACGCTCGTTCCGAACCCCTCAATCAGCACCA
>NZ_JACVBF010000008.1:0-243396 GCF_014852195.1 Ensifer sp. ENS08 | reverse complement strand
TGTTGAGATCTCCAAAACCCCAACAGGATAAGCCGAAAGGCCGGAAGCGTGGCTGTCCCTCAATCATCACCTGCATCTCAGTGATCCGTTCTCTCAGCGGACGCGGTCTCTTTCATGCCACCTCCTTCGTTGAAGCATCCTTGCGGCCAAGGCGTTTGCCACCTCGTGGTGGTATTCCGGCTTGAGCGCGAGCAGCTTCCTCGTCATCAGGGATTCGGTCAGGATGCGGGGTTGGTCGCAGCCGAGCTGCGCCAGCCGCTCCGTCGCGCCGTGCTCCGCCTCGTAGGCGGCAAGCACGGTTTGAACGCGCTGCCAGAAGAGCGTTTCCGGCAGGTTGTAGCAGTGGTCGAGAAGGTGGGAGATCTCACTCAAATTGTAGACGAACAGCGTGTCCATCACCAATTCGCGCAGCGAATCCAGGTTGTCCGTCCAATAGAACTGGTCGGGCTCCGCCTCCCGGTAGATCGGCTCGAGCGACAGGAAATCCGGCGCCTTTTCCGGCGCGCGCAGAAAGCCCGGCGAAAACTCGATGCTCTCGTGAAAATCGCGCAGGATCAGCCGGGCCGGCCAGCCATCGCGATGGACGAGCAGCATGTTCTGCCCGTGCGCTTCTACCGCAAGCCCATGGTGCACCAGCAGGTGCCAGACAGGCAGGACCGCGACTTCAATCAGGCGGTTGATCCAGGGCATCAAGCCGAAGCGCTGGATCCAGTCGTCGGCGAAGGCACGCCCGTCCGCTTCGACCATCATCAGCGCGTTGAAGGGAATGACGGCCTCGCCGGAGCCAAGCGTCGCTTCCGCGTTCTCGCGCCAGATGGCTGCGACCTGTCCGGCCAAAGGGCCGTCGCTGTCGGCTATGATGCCGGCATATTCCTGCAGGACGGTGAGCGGATAGCGGTCGCGAAAGGCCGGATCTCCGGCAACCATCTCGGCGATCCAGCGCGAGATCACCGGCGCCGTGCAGACCGAATGCGGCTCAAGGGTACGGCGCGACGAGGTGTTGACGATGTTGAGCGGCAGCTTGACGCTCGCGGCCAACGGTCGGTCCCGGTTCAACAGGGATCGGACCGACTGCGTCGCCGTGTATCGGTCCCCCGCCGGGCCGAGGCAAAGGGCTTCGCCCGCGGCGATCCAGCCAGAAAGCTGTCTCTCACGGAGTTCGCGCCATTGCCAGGGATGCAGCGGTACGAGACCGAACGCATCAGGCGAAACACCGCGCTCTTGCCGCTTCGCCCGGAGTTCGGACCAGGTTTCCTCCCCCAGTTCCGCTTCCCAGAAGGCATCCTCGTCACCGGGGATCGCGCAGCGAAGATGCTTGCGCGCCACCAGAAGCCAGACGAGCTGGAACGCTCCTCCCATTTCGGGCCCATAGGCTGCATGGTCGGCGACGGAAAAGCCGGTACGCGCCTTGTAGCAGGGATGATAGGGATGGCCCTCCTCAAGCGCTCCCTCCAACTCCGCAAATGACAAAGCGCGGCGCAGCCGCGCCGGTACCTGACGCTCGTTCCAGGCGCTGAAGGCGATCGTCTGCGTGAGTTCGTTGAGCAGCTTTCCGCGCGTCGGTCCGCTGCCCGGCAGGACGGATACCAGCTGCGCCAGCGGCGGCACGACCCAGCCGTCCGCATCATCGCGCATCTCTACCGATCCGGCAGCCAGCCGGAGCCGGCCAAAGGGGCCGATGGCGCCGTGGCAGCGGAACTGCCGGCCGCCGATCGACCAGTGGAAGGTGGTGACATCCCCGTCCGTGTGCTCGCTGGCCTCAACGATACCTTCGAACAGCAGCGCGGCAACGAGCTGGCGAAGCACCCGCTCGTCCGGGCGGCCCTTGAGATCAAGAGGCAATGGCATGGTCGGTCCTCGGCGCAGTCAGAACAGCCGGCGCCCTCAGCGGGTTCGGCACGGGGCGATAAAGGGACGGCGCGTTGCTGGATTGCAGTTCGTCGACGTCGTAGAGACGCGTCGTCAGGTTGGCCTTGGAGACGATCGTCGGCAGGTCGAGCACGTGACGGGCAAAGTCACGCCCGGCGCCACTCATTCGGCTGGCATAGCGCTCGAGATGCCCGCGCAGTTCGCGCAGGAGCAGGCTCTCATCGCAGAGCCCGTCATGGCCCATGCGGCTTATCACCGAGAAGACCTGATTGACGATCAGGTAATAGGCGAAGCGATCCCGAATCTCGCTGTCGGCAAAATAGAGGGACGCGATCGTTTGCGTCTCGGGCACATGGCCGGCAATCAGGCTGCGGTACCGCTCCGAGAGATAGAAGCCCTGATTGTCCCGATAGTAGCTGACGGACGGATAGCCGGTGCCGACGTCCAGCAGGCTGTTTTGCTGGTGGGCTTCGAGCGCTATACCATAATCGTCATAGAGGCGGATCAGCGGCTCGACGGCGCAATCGAGATACCGGCGAAACCAGAGGTGCGTCGCATCGAGCAGGCTCTCGCCCGTACGGGCGGCGACCGTCCGAACCAGCCGTTCGAGGCGCGAAACCTGCCCCGGTAGCGGATCGGCCGTCAGGGCCGCGACGGTGACGACGCCCCGCCCACCGCCGTCCGCAAATGGGTTCTCCCGCAGGATGACTTCAAAGCCGCTCTCGCTGCGTCCGGGCAGCTCGAGCGTGATATAGGCGGGGTCTTGAATGATGCGGAAGTTTCGCGAGCGTTCGGCAAAACCGATCCGGTCAATCAGCTTCGCCATTGCGACACCCGCTTCGAGCTCCTGACGACGATTGAGACGCACAGAGTTGGTGATGCGCACGGGCAGGGAAAATTTAAGCATCCAGCCGGCATCGGCGCCGTAAACCGTGCGCACCGACGAGGTCGCGGTAAAGGCCGGGCCGGCGGGGCCGAGATGCCGCAGCCGCCCCTCCCCCAGCATGCCGCGGATATCGGGATCAAGCAGCAGGGCTTCAGCCTGAAGCGGATGCATCGGCAACAGATACTCGTCGTCTCCGAGCGCGATGCCGTTAGCATCCGACCCGACGAGGGACCGCACGATCTCGGGCGCTGCAACCGCGCGCGCGCAATCGTGCCTGATATCGCCGCGTTTTGCCGCGAAGTAGTGCAGTTTGAACTGGCCGCGCAGTTCCGGCGCGTAGCTCTCCTGCTGCCAATAGGTCATGCCCTGGCGGCTCTTCGGCGTCGGGTGCTGCCAATGGCCAAAGACGAGCGACTGCTCCGCTTCGATGAAATGACCGCCGTCCGCCGGCTCCGGCGCGGCCCTGTCGATATAGAGTGCCGTTTGCTGGTAACTTTCGAGCACGCGCATCAAGAGTTCGAGCTCGAAGCCGCGCAAAACGTCGGCCTTGGCCTCGTCGACCTGGCGGTAGCATTCGTGCACCAGGATATGGAGCGCCGAAATCAGTTCGATATGGCGCCAGGTGGCGTCGGACACGCCCCTGCCCCAGACCCTGCCGAAATGGTGTGGGCCGCAGAGCGACGGCGATGTCACCTCGGCGCGCAGGATCATCTGCTGCCTGGGCAGAGACCATTCCACGCAGTCGACGGCGCCGCCTGCGGCGCGATGCATGGCCCGGATGCCCGGATTGACTTCGCGCAGGTAGCAGTTTGCGAAGCTTTGAAAGGTGGCGATTTCTGCTATTTGCCTAGACGATTGCATCCTGATCCTCGGCACGCGACACGCATAGCCGCGCAATTGCGTTGGGCGCTTTCGACCAACACATTGAATTTTCTTGTCGGAACTAGCTTGCGAGCGGTTCGCTTAGCCGGCGGGCTGCCAGGCAAGCGGATCGGGCTCTTCCCGGAACGCGAAGCGCAGAAGATGGCTTTCGATCACCGATTTCGTGTCCGCAAGGTTGGCGTCATCGGGTGAGCGGGCGCGGATGCTCAAGCCTTCTGATGTGGCATGGAGGTAGCCGGTGCCGCAGGAAAACCTGAGCTCGGCGCGCGGGCCCTCCTGTTCGACGTCGACCTTGTGGGCGAAATGCTTGCAGAGCTGCGTCAGGTATTTCTGGCCGTCTTCCGTCGCAAAATGGGTGGTGGCTTCTTGCATCTGGAACTCCCGTTTCGGCTTTCGCTTGCGTGGGCGGCGCTTGGGTGGCCGCCTCCGCTTGTTGAGGCAACGGCCACCTGGAGGCGGCGGCCGTTGCGGTCGCGGACGCCCTAGAAAGTCGCCTTGGCGGTCAGGATGAAGGAACGGCCCGGCTCGTAGAGTGGCGTCACCGTTCCGAACTCCTGACCGTAGGTCGCCCGATCCGAATAGGTTTCGTCGAAAATGTTCTTCAGTTCGGCGCGCAGCGACAGGTTCGGCCGCTCCGGCGGCACGTATTCGACAAAGGCGTTGAAGACTTGGTAGCCCTCGAAGGGCTTGCTGCCGTCGGCAACGTCGTCGTAGTCGAGCGCAATTTCCGCGTCGGCCCCGAAAGTGACGCCCCAGTCCGTCAGCGTGTGGACCGCTTGCAGCGTGATGATCTGGCCGGCCGGCGCGGCCAGATAGGTGCCGAGATCAGAATCGGCAGGCTTGCCGTCGATCTCCACGTCGATATTGGCGTATTTCACCTTGAAAAAACCATCGCCCCAGCTGTAGCCGGCGCCGATCTCGAAGCCGCGCGAGCGGACGTCATGCGCTTCGATCCCGCGCGTGACCGCATAACGCGGCGTGCGCGCGTCATCGATATCGGTTTGGAAGACGCTGCCATCGACGGTGAAGTCGTTGTAGTTCGCCTCCAGGCCCAGGATATAGTTGTCCGCCGTCACCGGCTTCGGACCGCTGCCATAGTTCCAGTTGGGATTCATGATGAAGTTTTCGGCGAGCGGAATGCCTGCCCAGACGTGCGAATAGCCCGCCTTGGCGGTCAGCAGGTCCTCGATGAGGTCGTACTCGCCCGAGACGTTGCCGCTGAGGCCCGAATTGTTCCACTCTTCTCCCGTCGTCCCGGTAAACTGCTGCGTGTCGCCGCGCGCACCGAAGGAGAGGCGCGTTCTCTCCCAGGGCTCGAGCCGGGCCTGGGCATAGATGCCGACATTGCGCGCCTTCTCGGTGCTGGCATCGAACATGTCGTCGAGGTCAGCCTTGTCGTCATAAAAGTCAACGCCGGCAATGACGTTACCCATGTCGAACGAGAACTTGTTCTCGAACTTGCCGTTGAAGCTGCTCGTGGTGCCGGTGGCGGGATAGGGCGGAATGTTGAGGCGCGGCGGCAGGATGATCGGAATTTCGACCTCCGTCCTGGAGTAGGCGAGCATCAGCGTTGGATCCCACCAGCCCTCCGGCGTGCTGTCGGTATAGGTAAACACCGTGTTCTGCCGGTCGAGCATGTAGTCGCGCACGCGCGGCTCCCATGGTGGGCGTCCGTCGATAAAGCCGATATTAGCGCGAAACGGACGCGGCGCGTCGTCGCGAATGCGGTCGTGGCTGATCTCGAAACGGTCGCCGCTGTCGAACTCGTAGGCAAGCTTGCCAAGCCCGCTCAACACGTCTGTCGAGGTGCCTTCCACGTCCTGCCCATTGCCGGCGGTGAAATCGTTGCCGTTGCCGAAATTGAAGTAGCCGAGGAACTCGAGCCCGTCGCGCATGCCGTATGCGGAGATCCCGGTCGTCACCGTGTCGCTGTTGAAATTGTAGCTCGACGTGACAAAGCCGCCGAAGCCGTCGCCATCGAGCAGATCGCGCGCGTCGATCGTCTCGTAAGCGATCGCGCCGGCAAGCGCCCCGGGACCGGCATCGGCCGGCGCAACGCCGGCATCGACGTTGACGGCCTTCAGCAGGCCGGGGTCAATGAGGTTGGTGCCGTTGTGGTGGAAGACCTTGTTGTTCTGTCGGCCGCCATCCATCGTGACAGCGAGGCTGGTTTCCTCGATGCCGTGGACGTAGACCTTCTGCGACATCGGCAACGAGCTGCCGACCGAAATGCCGGGCTCGCCGGAAAACACGTCGGCAATGTTGGCGGGGTTCTTGCGCTTCAGGTCTTCCGACGAGATGACGATCTCGCCGGCGCCGAGCGGCCCGGCACCGAAGGCCGAAATCGGATCGAGGACCGTTGCTCCGTCCGCAGCGACAGCAGCGCTGCCACCCGCCGACACGGCCGAGCCGACCAGCGCGGTGCCGCCCGATATCCTGTAGGAAATGCCGGTGCCCGACAAAAGCCGGGCAAGCGCCTGGTCCGCCGTCATCGTTCCGCTGACCGTCGCCGAGCGAAGCCCCTGCGAGGTGGAAGCCGCCAGGGTCACCTGCAGGCCGGACTGCCGCCCGAAGGCGTTGAGCGCGGTGGAAAGCGGCTGCGACGGGATGTCGAAGCTGCGGGCGTTGCTGACGCGCGACGTGGTCTGCTGGGCGGAGGCCGTGGAAACGGGCATCAGCGCGAGCGAGGAAAACGCGGCGATCGCCGTCGTCGTCAGCAGGCGCCGTCTTTCACGGCGACGTCCCGTATCGAATTTCAGATGTCCCTTGCGGCATTTCGGCGAACGCATTTTACCCCCGTCTCGGCATTCCACGCGGCCTTGCGGGCGCGCGTTTCCAACCAAAGACGACCGGCCCCGGATTTTTTTTCACCGGCGCGCGATTTTTTCCTGATTTTTTTACTCCAATTAAAACCGCGTCAGGATGCGGCCATAGGGGGTCACCTCGCGTACCTTGCCGCCGAAAGGCTGCACCAGCGCCTGGAGCGCCCGATCCGGATCCTTCAGATCGTAGACGCCGGTTACACGCCGCCCTGCCAGATCCGGCTGCGGAATGGAAATCCAGGCAGAATGGTAGCGCTGCAGCCGCTCGGCGGCAGCGGCGACCGTGACATCATTGACGAACATCCTGCCGCTTCGCCAGGCGCCGATATCATCCGCCGCGATCGCGCTTCGCAAGACTGCGCCGGTCGCATGGCTCACCGTCGCCATTTCTCCCGGGGCCAGTTCGAAATTCTGCTTGTGCGCGTTTGCACTATAGGAGACGGCCACCGTGCCGTGCGCCAGCTCGACGGTCGTCTCCGTGCTCGCCAGCTGCACATCAAACGCAGTCCCCAGCACGGACACCTCGACGCCACCCGCCTCAACGACAAAGGGACGCGAGGGATCGCGGGCGACGTTGAAATAGGCTTCGCCCTTCAGCAGCCTGACATGGCGGGTGCCGGCGCTGATGTCGGTGGCGATGGCGCTGCCGCCGCCCATTTCGATGATCGTCCCGTCCGCAAGCGTAATCGTCCTGTTTTGCGCCGTCTCGGTCACGTGATCGGCCTGCCACCACACGAGAAGCGACGGCAGGGAGACGAAGAGGACGAGGCAGGCAGCAAGCGCCAGCGCCACGCCGGCGACCAAGCCGCCCGTTCCCATCCGGCGACGTTGGCGGACCGGTGGCTCGACGAAAACGGACGGCCTTGCCCCACGCCATAGATGCTCGTGCACCGGCGGCACCTCACCGAGCAGCTGCCAGGTCCGCAACGCCGTCTGCCAGGCTTGGCCATGCAATTCCGACTGGCCCAGCCAGGCGCGGAACCGGGCTTGCGTGTCGCGACAGTTCGGGCGCGCCTTCAACTCGAGGAACCAATCCATGGCCTCTTCGAGCAGCGCCTCCGATATGTGGTTGTCCTTGGTCAAAGCCCTGCCTGCCGCTTGGATGTTCGACGCCCTAGCACTTTGTTTCTGTAGCCCCCAACCCCGTCAAGCGGCGTCACCGGGAAGCGGGACGCTTCCGTGGTACTTTCGCTCTGTCATAAAGACGACCAGCACCCGATTTTTTTTCACACGGGGACCCCTGAAATTCTAGGAGGCCCCACCCGCAAGCGTTGTCGCAACCCGCATCATGGCGGCGCGCACGTGGCGGTGCGCCGTCGCGACGGAGATGTCGAGATGGGCGGCGATCTCTTCGAGGGTGTAGCCGCCGAAACGGTGCATCTCGAGCGCGACCCGCACTTCCTCGGGAAGGTCTTCGAGAATGCCGGAGATGCGTCTGATTTCGTCGCTGACGAGAATGATGTCCTCGGGCGTCGGCACCTCGATCGGCATCGACCAGAACGGCGGCTCGCTCTGCTCTTCCCGCGCTTCGATCTTGCGGCGCTTCAAGAGGTCGAGGGACAGGTTGCGGACGATCTTGTAGAGATACGCGAGCGAAAGCCCGGACGGTCCGGCAGAAGGCGGATTGCCGGTGTTTGCCGGCGCAAATCGAATGAAGGCCTCCTGCACGATATCTTCGGCCGTTTCCCGCGATCCGACGATCCGCGTGGCATAGGCGACCAGGGCAGTACGGTTGGCGAAATAGACCTGATGGCGCGTATCGATGTCGACCACTGTGTCTGATCCGATCATATAATTTCGATTTGGCGCGGCGTGCGCACCCCTGCCGAGAGGCGATCTATGGCCAAGGGACCAATCGAGCGCCGTGTCTCTTAGCACGCAGAAATAAACTTGTCTGTAATACTCATGTTAAAATTTCAAGGCTGGCGAATGCGGGGTGTGAGCGGGCGCGCGGGGGCCGCCGGAACGCAGTTCCCGGACCAGATCGATCAGGGCACGCAATTTCGCCGGTACGTGCCGGCGGCCAGGAAAATAGAGACATAGCCCATCGTAGGGCGGCGTCCACTCTTCCAGCACCGGAACCAGACGCCCGGCCTCGACGTCGTCGCGGACGTGATGATCGGAGAGATAGGCCAGTCCCACCCCGCCGAGAGCCGCCTGAAGCATGAGTTCGCTGTCGTCGAGGATGAGCGGTCCCGGCGCATCGATTTCGACGCTTTCCCCGCGCCGGGAAAACTCCCAGTGATAGATCCTGCCGCTTGCCATGCGCGCCCGGATGCAGGCGTGCTGCCTCAGATCGCCCGGCAGCAGCGGCACCGCTCTTTCGCGAAAATAGTCCGGCGAACCCACGACGATCATGCTCGACTGAGGCACGACCGGAACGGCGACCATATCCGGAGGAACCGCCTCGGCGAGACGAAACCCGGCGTCGAAACCGAGCGCTACGATATCCACCAGCGCATTGTCGGTCGCAACCTCCAGCGCCATCTCTGGATATCGCCTCAGATACTCGATCAGTAGCGGCCGCAAAACCATCTTCGCCGCTCCCGGGGAGGTGTTGAGCCGCAGCATGCCGCTCGGTCGTGCCTGAGACTCCGTCGCCCGCTCGACGGCGCCGTCGATGGCGGCAAGAGCCGGCAGGATCTCGGCAACGAAAGCCTCGCCTGCCGTCGTCAGCGCCACCGATCGCGTCGTGCGGTTGAACAGGCGCACATTGAGGCGCGCCTCCAGCGCCAGGACCGCATGGCTCAACGACGAGGACGAACCCCGAGTTCCCGGGCAGCGGCCCGAAAGCCGCCGAGCCGCGCGATTGCCGCCACCGCCTCCAGTTCGGACAGGCTCGCCTTCATTGCGCTATTTTCCTCATCAGAGTGTCTGTGATTGATGATCTTATCCTGACGATCGTTCCGATGCATATCCTTTTCATCGCAACAGGAAATCGGACGATGAAGATCATTGAGCAGATATATGTCGATGGCGCTTTCGTTGCGCCTCACGGCGACGAGCGCTTCGCGCTTTTCAATCCCGCCACGGAGGAAAAGATCGGCGAGGTCCGGCTGGGCGACAATCGGGATGCGCACGCGGCCATTGCTGCCGCGAAACGGGCCTTCCCGGCCATGCGGCAAACGACACCGGCCGAACGCATCGCCATGCTGCAAACGCTGGCGAAGGCTGTCGCCGCCAACGCCGATGCGCTTCGTGCGGCCATGACCATCGAATACGGCGCGCCGCAGTCGTTCCTCGCATTCTCCGTGCCGCACGCCGCGAACGTGTTCGACGTCGCGGCAAGGACCGTGGCCGACTACGCCTTTACCCGTCGTATCGGCAATGCGGAGGTGGTGATGGAACCCGTGGGCGTGGCCGCGGCAATCACACCCTGGAACAGCAACATCGGCTTCATCTGCACCAAACTCGCCACGGCGATCGCGGCCGGCACGACCATCGTGATCAAGCCGTCGGAGATGAGCGCTATCCAGACCCAGGTGCTGCTCGAAGTCTTGCACGAAGCGCGACTGCCCGATGGCGTCCTCAATGTCGTCAACGGCTACGGCCACGTGGTCGGCGCGGAACTCAGCCGGCATCCCGACATCGCCAAGATCACCTTCACTGGCTCCACCACGACCGGTCGGGAGATCCTGCGCAATGCAGCGGAAAGCTTCAAGCGCGTGACGCTCGAACTGGGCGGAAAAGGGCCGCAGATCCTGCTCGATGACGCGGACCTCGACCGGGCGATCCCGCATGTTCTGGCATCGGCCTTCCGCAACAGCGGGCAGGCCTGCATCGCCGGAACCCGGCTTCTTGTTCCGAAGCGAAGACATACGGAGGTGATATCGCGCCTTGCGCACGCCGTTTCCGCGCTGCGACCCGGACCTTCGAGCGATCCGGCCTCCGACATCGGCCCGATGGTGAGCGCCCGGCAGTGGGAGCGTGTCCAGGCCTATATCCGCCTGGGGCAGGAAGAGGGTGCGACGCTTCTTGTCGGCGGCGAAGGCCGGCCGGAAGGGCTGCAACGGGGATGGTTCGTCCGCCCGACCGTCTTTTCCGGTGTGACCAACGACATGCGGATTGCGCGCGAGGAAGTCTTCGGCCCCGTGCTCAGCGTTCTTTCCTACGAAACGGAAGCGGAAGCGATCGCGATTGCCAACGACACGGAATACGGATTGCAGTCCTACGTTCTTGGCACCGACGCCGAACGTATGCGCAGCATCGCCCGACAATTGGAGGCGGGGCGCGTGGTGATCAACGAAACCCCGGCCGACGCTCAAGCGCCCTTCGGCGGGTTCAAGCAATCCGGCATCGGCCGCGAATTCGGTCCCTTCGGCCTCGACGCCTTCCTCGAACCGAAGGCGATCATCGGGTGATGCCTCGCCCGGACGGCTCGACCCGACGGGTCGTCCGGGCGAGGGTCAACCCCACGCTCGGCAAGGCCAAAAAGATCGCGGCGGCCCCCTTTCGAAGGCCGCCGCGTTTCTCGTCACGGTCGGATGAGCCCGGGCGTTATGCCGGCAGTTGCTCTTCCTTGGTCTTGACCAGGCTCCAGACAACACCCGAAGCGATGATCGCGAAGGTGACACCGAGCGACAGGGCCGCGGGGAACTTCTCTAGCCCCAGGAGATCGGCGACGAAGATCTTCGAACCGATGAAGATCAGGACGACGGCCAGCGCCGGCTTCAGGTAGCGGAAGCGATGGATCATGGCAGCGAGCGCGAAGTAGAGGGCGCGCAGGCCGAGGATAGCGAAGATGTTCGAGGTGTAGACGATGAACGGGTCCGTGGTGATCGCGAAGATCGCGGGAACCGAGTCGACGGCGAAGATCACGTCGGCCACCTCGACCATGACCAGCGCCATGAAAAGGGGCGTGATGAACCAGGTCATCTTGCCGGTCTTCGGGTTGACGAGCTTCACGAAGAAGCGCTCGCCGTGATGTTCCTCGGTGACGTTGAAACGGCTGCGCATGAAGCGCACGAGCGCGTTGTCCGAAACGTTGGGCTCGGCCTCCTTCATCACCAGCATCTTGATGCCGGTAAAGACCAGGAACGCAGCGAAAATATAGAGAACCCAGGAGAATTCGGCGACGAGCGTCGCGCCGACGCCGATCATGATCGCGCGCAGCACGATAACGCCAAGGATACCCCAGAAGAGCACGCGGTGCTGGTAGATGCGCGGGACGGCGAAGAAGGAGAAGATGAGGGCGATGACGAAGACGTTGTCGAGCGCCAGGGTCTTTTCGACGACGAAGCCGGTCATATAGGCAAGGCCGGACTCGGCACCGAGATACCACCAGACGAAGCCGCCGAAGCTCAGGCCGAGGGCGATATAGAAGGCGGAAAGCTTGACGCTTTCGGCAACGTTGATCTCCTTGTTCTCCTTATGGAGAATACCAAGGTCGAACGACAGGATAGCGATCACGAGGGCGAAAAAGCTCGCCCACAGCCACAGTGGCGTTCCCAGCCACACTACAGACATGAAGGAAAAGTCCACAGACGGGTCCCCAATCGGCACATGTTGTCGGAATAAGGTCCGACATCGCAAGAGTGCCGAAGCTCTCGCCAGAGGGGCCCGGACCAGCGGGTTAGGCGGCAGATAGGAGCTCGGTTTTCCGGTATCAAGGGAGGCCCATGATTTTTTTCAAGAACTCGGCCGCGCTTGCTGGCAGCCGAGCCCTGGTGGTCAAAATCGATCCCGGCAAACTCTGAGGTTGAACCGTGACGGTAGAGAATCCGACTGAAGTACCCGCGTTCGCCTGGCGCGGCGCATTTGAAAACAAGGAACTGAATACCCTGCACGCCGAATGCTTCGAGCACGCCTTGACCGATGACGACTGGTGGAGCCAGGTCAACCGCTTCAGCCTCGGCTGGGTCACCATGCGGATCTCGGGCGCACTGACAGGCTTCGTTAATGTCGCCTGGGACGGTGGCGTGCATGCTTTCCTGCTCGATACGATGGTGACGCTACCGTTGAGGCGTAAGGGTTACGCCACGCTGCTCGTCGAAGAGGCCGTAACGCACGCCAAGGCCTCGGGCTGCGAATGGCTGCATGTAGACTTCGACCCGCATCTGCGCGAATTCTACGTCGACCGGTGCGGTTTCGTGCCGACGGATGCCGGTCTCATCCAACTTCGATAAAAAAATTCTCCAGCGTCTGGCCTTTGAGCATGGTCGTCCTCGCAGCCAAGTCGATGTGGTGGCTTGATAAACTTCCTATATAAGCGAACACGACGTTCGAGGTTTCCGCCAAGACAAGGACAGATTTGATGACCGAAAAATCCCCCGCTGACAATTTCCCCGCCGGCTATGACGTTCCCAAGGTCTGGACCTGGGACAAGGGCAATGGCGGCGCGTTTGCCAGCATTAACCGTCCGACCGCCGGCGCGACGCGCGATCAGGATCTGCCCGTCGGCAAGCATCCGTTGCAGCTTTACTCGCTGGCGACGCCGAACGGCGTGAAAGTCACGATCATGCTCGAAGAGCTGCTGGCGGCCGGCCATAAGGACGCCGAATACGATGCCTGGCCGATCCGGATCGGAGACGGCGACCAGTTCGGTTCTGGCTTCGTCGACGTCAACCCGAACTCCAAGATCCCGGCGCTGATGGACCATGCGCCCAAGGGCGGCGGCGCGCCGGTGCGCGTGTTCGAATCGGCCTCGATCCTCACCTATCTCGCCGAGAAATTCGGCGCCTTCCTGCCGAGCGAGCTTCGCGCCCGCACAGAGACCTTGAACTGGCTGTTCTGGCAGATGGGCTCGGCACCGTTCCTCGGCGGCGGCTTCGGCCATTTCTATGCCTATGCGCCGATGAAGATCAAATACGCCATCGACCGCTACGCGATGGAGGTGAAGCGCCAGCTCGACGTGCTCGATCGCCATCTCGCGGAGAACCGCTTCCTCGCCGGCTCGGAATACACCATTGCCGACATGGCCACCTGGCCCTGGTATGGCAATCTGGCGCTCGGGCAGGTATATGGCGATGCCGGTACTTTCCTCGAGGTTCAGAGCTACGAGCACGTCCAGCGCTGGACGGCCGAGATCGCCGCCCGGCCGGCCGTCAAGCGTGGCCGCATGGTCAACCGCTTGAGCGGCAACCCGTCCGAACAATTGCATGAGCGTCACGACGCTTCCGACTTCGATACGAAGACTGAGGACAAGATCGTCGAGAAGCAGACCGCCTAAGGAGAATAGAATGGCCAAGCTGGCTGATATGACGAAACACCGGGGTTTTCCCTACGCCATGCCGGGCACGGGCATCCAGTTCGTCATCCGTCGGGCCAACCCCAAGGGAGCAACGCCGATCAAGGCGTTGCCCCGCCATGCCCGGCCCGGCTCCGGGGCGCACCGCATCGATGCGGCCTTCCTCCACGCCCTCTGGCATCATTTCGGCGCGGAACCATTCGAGCGCGGCAATCTCGATGCCGCCCGGCTGAACCTCCTGTTCGGACGCGAGGTGCTGCCGGTCGACAAGGATTTCGATCCCGTGTCCTACGAAGCATTGCTCGTCATCAACGAGAAGGTTGCCCGGCAAAGCTTCCCGGAATCGTTCGTCGACGTATTCGAGGTGTGATGTCGGCGGCGGCTGGCCGCTCCAACTGTTTGAGGTGGCGCACCGCCTGCCGGTGCGCCACCTCACTTTTTTACATCACGCGCGGAGTGCGCCCGTCATCCGCAACACATCCTCAAGCGGGACAAGCCCCTTCATCGCACCGCTGCCGGTAACGGGCTCGCCATCCTCGATCGCCACTGCGAAGCGGAAGGCCGGATCGGCCTCGATGCGCTGGCGCAGCGCGTGGATGCGCGGATAGTTGCGCGCATAGTCCTTCGGATCGATCGCCTCGTGGAAATCGACCCAGCGGGCCACGCCGGCAAAGACCGCATCGGCAAGCGTCGGCCGGTCGCCGATGAGGTAATTGCTGTCGCCCATCATCGCTTCCAACTGCTTGTGACGCTTGGCGACGAACTCGCGGCCGAAGGCGCGCAAGGTTTCGCGGTATTCCTCCGTGGCGTCTTCGGATTCCAGCGCCACCCACATCGAGAAGAACGCGCCGGTGAAGCCGGTGTTGAGGAAGGCGATGAACTGGTGCATGCGGTCCGCCTCGAAAGTGCCCGGGGCGAAGCTGATGCGACGCTCCTGATCGCGCCCCTCCAGCCATAAGGCGATCGCCATGGTCTCGGTCAGCACGTCGCCCTTGTCGGTCACGAGAGCGGGCGTTTCGACCCGACCGTTGAAGCGCTCATAGGCGTCGGTGCGCATTTCCCCGAGCATGTCGACGCGGGTGAGGCGATAGGGCTGGCCGAGCCATTCGAAGGCGGTGACCAGGCCGGCGGAACTTCCGAGTGGAAAGCCTGAGGTGAAGATCGGTTCAGAGACACTGTGCATGATGTCGTTTCTCCATTGTTGATGTCATGGATATATCGACGTGGACGGCGCCTCTGTAGTCGGCCTAAATTGGACTTATCGTCTGCATATGTGGACGATCGAGATTGAAGGATCTCGGCGAACGATGCCTGATTTTCGCCGAACGCCATTGGGGCGTTCGGCAATGTGCGAGATCGGCCCCTGGCAGGGCCTTGCCGCTAGGCGGAGCGAGCCGGAGACGGATAGAGGCCGCCATCGTCGGCATCGACGGTGATCGACAAGGTTACATGCCGCGGCCGCGTCAGCGCGAACAGCACTGCCTCGGCGATGTCCCGGTTCGTCGCCGCCTCGCCCTTCCGTCGACTGCCGGCCGCCTCCCATGCGCCATCAAGCGGCGAGATGTCCTCAATGTATGGCGGGTGGGCGACGATCGAACGGGTGGGCGTACCGGCAAGCTTCTGGCGCAG
Source organism: Ensifer sp. ENS08 (assembly GCF_014852195.1). Classification (NCBI taxonomy): domain Bacteria; kingdom Pseudomonadati; phylum Pseudomonadota; class Alphaproteobacteria; order Hyphomicrobiales; family Rhizobiaceae; genus Ensifer; species Ensifer sp. ENS08. The sequence continues at coordinate 228,122 of NZ_JACVBF010000008.1, read as the reverse complement.
GCCATCGGCCAGGGCGGCCTGTGCCCGCTTGGCAGCATAAAAGGGCACGGACACGGTCTGGAGTGCGGCATTAGGCAGGCCGCTGATCGAGCCGATCGTGACGATATCCGGGCGGGGCGAGTGAGCGAGCAAAGGCAGCAGCCCCTGGGTGAACAGGAAGGTCCCGGTAACCGCCGCGTTGACGACGCCGAGCACCGCGTCATCAGGATGATCCTCGTCACTGTCCTCGAGCCACATGGCGCCGTTGTTCACGAGGATATCGATGCGTCCGTTCTCGGACTTGATGCCCTCGACTGCCGCAGCCACGCTTTTCGCATCCGCAAGATCGAGCGCGACGGTTTGTACCCGTCGCCCGAGATTGAGGGCAATCGGTTTGGCCACGTCCTTGAGAGCGCTCTGGCTGCGCCCGCACAACACGAGATCGCACCCCGCTTCTGCCAGGGCATAGGCCAGGGACGCTCCGAGGCCGCGACCAGCGCCCGTAACCACCGCAACAGTTTCATTCAGTTGTATCATCCGCATCCCCTAAAGCGCGAAGAGAAGGCCGACGCGCGTGTCGAAGCCGCACAATTAGGTATCAGCGGTTGAATTTCCAACGGGAAAGCGCCGGATGCGACGACCCGGCGCACATGCCTTCGACGCGCGTTCCGCCGGGCAAAGGCAAGTGCGGGAAGATTTCAGGGTGGAGAAACGGGGGCGCCGACCTATCTCGCAGAGCAGGTGGTGAAGGAAACGGCCCCTCCGGCTTCAAAACGAAAGGACGCGTCATGGCCAAGAACACGATCTGCCTCTGGTACGACAAGGAGGCCGAGACCGCCGCTCGCTTCTACGCCGAGATCTTTCCCGATAGCCGGGTCAGCGCCGTGCATCGCGCGCCCGGCGACTTTCCGTCCGGCAAGGCGGGAGACGTGCTGACGGTGGAGTTTACGGTCGCCGGAATTCCCTGCCTCGGCCTCAACGGCGGGCCGATGTTCAAGCACAACGAGGCCTTTTCGTTCCAGATCGCCACCGACGACCAGGAGGAGACCGACCGCTACTGGAACGCCATTGTCGGCAATGGCGGACAGGAGAGTGCCTGCGGCTGGTGCAAGGACAAGTGGGGCATTTCCTGGCAGATCACGCCAAGGGTCCTGACCGATGCCCTGGCGGCCGGCGGTGCCGAAGCAAAGCGCGCCTTCGAGGCGATGATGACCATGGGCAAGATCGACGTCGCTGCGATCGAGGCGGCGCGGCGCGGCTGAAGCCTCCGCTCCGACGGAACTTTCCGGCCCGACACGGCTTACCCAATGGTGTGCGGGCAGTGTCAACCGGACGCGACAGGGATGGTGAACATGGCGGTTTTTCCGGTTTCCCGCCATGGCCAACGCAATGGCAGTCGAGCGCCCCACCTGTCCGGTTCGCCTCACGCTGTCGGCGACGCATCGCCGGCAGCACGATCGGGACAGACTTGCCGAACCTTTCCAAGTGCCCGGCTACGCGGGATCAGGCACTCAGGATATCGCGAAGCGCCTCGCCGACCCCAGTCGCCGACTGCGGGTTCTGGCCGGTGATCAGCCTGCCATCGACAACCACCTTCGATGTCCAGTCCGCGGCCGGATGGTGCGTCGCACCGCGCTCGACAAGCGTGCTTGCGAGCAGGAACGGGACCGTCTTGTCGAGGCCGACGGCGCGCTCTTCGGAATCGGTGAAGGCGCTGACGTTGCGGCCAGCAACCAGATAGCGGCCGTCGGAAAGCTTGACGTTTACGAGGGCTGCCGGTCCGTGGCAGACCGCCGCGACAGCACCGCCGGCCTCGAACACCGAACGCGTCACCCGGTCGACGGCGCGGCTTTGTGGCAGGTCCCACATGGCGCCATGACCGCCGGCGAAGAAAATGGCCGCGTAGCGGTCGGGATCGATATCATCGAGCCGAACCGTCGTGCGGATTGCGGCACGGAACCCTTCGTCGTTCCAGTAGCGGACATTGGTCCCGTCATTGAGGTCGAGCCCGTCGACCGGCGGCTCGCCGCCCTTGATCGAAGCAAACTCGACGGCAATGCCGGCCGCCTCGAGCACGGCAAGCGGGTGGGTGACCTCTCCAAGATAGAAGCCGGTGGGTTGGCCGCCCTCCCCCTTGATGCCATGGCTGGTGAGCACAAAGAGCACAGGCTTTTTCGGAACGGATGTCGTCTCTGGCATCATTTTCTCCTGGTTGAAGCGAGCCTGACATTGCGGCTCTCAATTGATGCTGCTTATTTATTGCTTCCATCTGCGGCGATAAATGCGCCGCGCAGGAAATGATCTGGTCTTCAGAGGCAAAAATGCGTCGCTTCGATCACCTCGCCGATGTCGAGGCTTTCATCACCGTCATGGACAAGGGGTCGATGACCGCAGGAGCCGTCGCGCTGGCCACGACGCCTTCCGTGCTGAGCCGCGCCATCACCAGGCTCGAGACGAAACTCGGCACGCAGCTGGTGCGGCGGACGACGCGGCGCATCAGCCTCACCGACGCCGGGCGGGTCTACCTCGATCAGGTGCGGGCGGCCTTCGAGACAATCGATCAGGCCGAACGCGCCATTCAAGGCGACGGCGTTGTTGCCGGACGCGTTCGGCTCAGTGCGCCCACGACCTATGGCCATTTCCAGCTGCCGGAAAAGCTGACCCGCTTCGCGACGAGGCATCCATCCGTCACCGTCGAGCTGTCGATTGCCAACCGCAATGTCGATCTGGTCGCCGAGGGCTACGACCTTGCCATACGCCTCGGCCAGCTCCCCGACAGCGGCATGATCGGCAGAAGGCTCGAAGACGCGCCGTTGAGGCTGGTCGCCTCGCCCGATTACGTCGCGCGGCGTGGCATGCCGCGTTCTGTCGACGAGCTCGCAGCACATACCTGCCTGCCCTTCATCATGCCGAGCAGCGGGCGTCCGGCCCCATGGCTGTTGCGCGTCGCCGGAGCCGACCTCGACTGGATACCCCATGGCCCGATCCAGGTGGAGGACGACGTGCTCGGCACCGTCTCGTTGACGGAGGCAGGCCTCGGGATCTGCCAAACCTATGATTTCATCGCGCGCGACCGCCTGGCGCGCGGCAGCCTGGTCGAGCTTCTGCCGGAATTCGGTGGCCGGTCGCGCCCCTTCTCCCTCATTTATCCGCCGCACAGAAACCTACCGGCTGCGACCCGAGCATTGATCGACTGCCTCGTGGAGCAGGCCTGAGGGAAGCGCTCGTCAGTTCGCGCCGTGGCCGTGGTGCCACCGCGCGCAATCAGCGGATCCGCAGTATGACAATCAGCAGCGATTTTGCGCCCTATCTGCTTCGCTGGTCGCTTATGCCCGATGGTGGGCCGATCGTAGAAGCACGTGTCGCGGCGGCCCGGCGCCTGCTCGAGCAGGGGCAGGACGCCCCCAAGCAGGTCGCCGCCCGCTGCGGCTTTGCCGATGCCGATACGCTCCGGCGCGCCTTCATGCGACATGTCGGCGTCACGCCGGCCGAATATCGCAAGCGCTTTGCCAGCCCGGCTCTGTCCGCGGATTGAGCCGGGCTGGCGCTATTCCCTACTCCGCCGCCTGCATCCTGCCCTCGGGCTTGCCCAGATAGGGCAGCACGAAAAGGTAAATGCCGGTCGGTAGCAGCACCGCCAACGGCGGCAGGGGCAGGTAGTAGACCCATTCGGGGAGCGTCATTACTGGCATGCCGGCAAAGATGGCGGCAACGGCCAGGGAGAAGAGCAGCGACGTCCAGCGATGGATTTTCCGGATCAGGGCGGTCATTCTGGCACCTTGGGTTTGAGCAACGGTCGTGAAGGCTGCGATCAGTCGAGTTTCGCGACGACGTCTTCCAGCTGGGTGAAGAAGCGTGGCCATCCGACCGTCGCGCCCTGGAAATAGGCCTTTTGGTCGGCTCTGAAGCCGCGCTGTTCCATGCGCAGGCTCGTGCCGCCCCTGGCGGGCGCGAGCGTCCAGGTGACGACACTGGTCAAGTCCTTGGTGTCCCAGCGATAGGCGAGCGAGCGGTTCGCCTCGATCGTCTGAACCTCGCAATCGACCTGGCCCCAATCGGCGGAAAGGGTAAAGCGACGGCCGACTTCGGGAATGAAATCGTTGCGCATCAGCCATTCGGCAATCAGATGCGGCTGCGTCAGCGCGCGCCAGATCTTCTCCGGCGGATGGGGAAAGTCGCGTTCGACGACGACAGAGCGGGTGGTTTCCGTTGTTTCGATCATTTGTCCATTCTCTTCAGGAGATCATCGAGATCGTCGAAGCGGTCCTGCCAGAAGCCGGCCATCTCCGTCGTCCAGTCAACCAGCGTCGCGAGCGCTTCGCGCCGGGCGCTGTAATAGGTGTAGCGGCCCTCATGCCGGTCGTGCACGAGCCCTGCAGCCTTCAGGATCTTGAGATGCTTGGACACGACCGGCTGCGAAACCCCGGCATCGGCCAACAAGCCGACGACCGTGGTATCCCCCTGGCGGCAAAGGTGTTCGAAGAGCCCACGGCGTGTGGGATCGGCGAGCGCCCGAAAAACCGCGTCCTGCAACTCAGTCATGTCTCATACCCGATTGGCTATGAGATGATATATAGCCAATCGGGTATGCGTTTGTCAAACGCTTATGTTTCGTCGGCCCCCATCCCTTTCAAGTGCCTTGCAGCCGCTGCCGTACCGCCCCTCCGGCACCGCGAAAGCTTGCGCTTGTTGGCGAAATGCAGCGCCCCTATAGAAGAGGCATGATCGGTCAATGTCCGCCAATGGCGGTGAGGTAGTCTGATGGTTTCGCATATCGTGCCGTTCCTCTCGAAAAGGCATACCGGCTGCTGAACCATGGCCCGACAGTCCTGGTTTCCGCCCGCCATGGCGGCGTTCAGGATGTGATGGCGGCAGCCTGGGCCTGCGCGCTCGATTACGATCCGCCCAAGCTGACGGTCGTGCTCGACAGCGCCACCCGTACCCGCAGCCTCGCGGAGGAAGCGGGCGTGTTCGTCATCCAGGTGCCGACCGCCGCCCAGGCGCTGCTGACCCATGCGGTGGGCACCACGAGCCTTCACGACGATCCCGACAAACTTCGCAACGCCGGCGTCAAACTGTTCGACATGCCGGACTATGATCTTCCGCTTGTTACCGGCTGCTCCGCCTGGCTCGCCTGCCGGCTGATCAGCGAGCCGTCGATCGAGAGCCGCTACGACCTGTTCATCGGCGAAGTCTTCGCGGCCTGGGCCGACGATCGCGTGTTTCGCGACGGGCATTGGATGTTCGAGGCGGCCGATCCGGCCTCGCGCAGCCTGCACTATGTGGCGGGCGGGCATTTCTACGCCATCGGCGATGCGATCGACGTGTCCTCCCGATAGGCCGAAAGCGCCCACCAACGGTGGCGCGTCCGGATGGCGACACTCGGTTCCCCCCATGGAGAAGACCCGGCCGCGCTCTTTCGCACGACCGGGCCCGCCCCGGGAGGCTACGCATCTTAAAAAAACCGGCCAAAAGCCTGGCGGTGAAGCGAAGGCCGTGACGTTGCCTCAGCTCTTTCCGGACAGGGCGATCACCCGGTCGAGTGCTGCAGCGAAGCCCTTGAGCGAGACAGCGAACGCCACGTCCTTTTGGCTGTCGCTGGCGAACGCGCCGATCTTCAATGCCGTGCCGCTACGAAGCAGCGCAACCGTCGCTTCGGTGAAGGTCAAAGGCACGATGCAGCCGAGCGGCAAGCAGGTGCGGAAGCGGGTCGGCTTACCGCCGGTCGCGTCGTCGACGCCAAGCGTCACGCCCTTGTCCAGATAAAGACCGAAGGGGAGCGCGAGGCTCCCCTCAAGCCCGGCTTCGGCCGCAGTGCGAAGCTCGATCGTCAGCACATGCTGACCGCTCTTGTGGAACTGGCGCTGCGAGAGGAGGCAATGTTTCTTTCCCTCGATCTCGGCGCAGGCGACGCTCCAGTCCTCGTAAGTCTCCGAAAGCTGGGAAGGCGCCGCGGGTTTGCCGGCGGCGTCTTCCCCATGAAGCGGCGTGATGGCGACGAAAGTCGCCATCAGCATTGTCGAGAGCCAGACGAACCTGCGCATCAGAAGCGCACATCGAGCTTGGCGTCGACCGCGTTCTGCGTCGTGCCGGAGCCGAACTGGCCGGTATAGGTGATGCCGAGGCTCGCATTGCCGGTCAGCGCGAAGTCGATGCCGGCTTCGATGATCGCCACATCCTCGGCGATCGGCGTACCGGCGACCGAGAAGGCGCTGCCCGTGCCGAACGCCATCGACGAGAACGGGGTCGTATCGCCGAAGGCATGCTGCCAGCCGAGCATGCCGCGCAGCTTCGCTTCGGTTGTGCCAAGGCTGAGCGGAGCCGAAGCGCGAAGACCGAGCGTCGTGAAGGTCGTATCCGTCGTGTTGCTCCGGGTCGACAGAGCCGCCGCACCACCGCGCTCGGTGAAGCCGTCGGTGTGCAGGCTGACATAGGCGAGGTTGGCGAACGGCTCGAGCGCGACACTCGGCAGGTCGATGCGGTAGCCGACTTCACCGAAGGCCTGGAAGGTGCCTGCGTCATAATCGGCCTTCAACTGATCGCTGAAGCCCGGGAAGGCGACATTGCGCGACGTGTTGATCGAATGCCAGGTATAGGCAAGGCCCGAGCGCAGTGCGACGTCGCCCCACCGGCTGCCGCTATAGACACCAAGGTGGTAATTGTCGCTGTTGCCACTCGCCGAGCGGCTGTCGACGTCGAAGTTGGTCCGGCTGTAGCCGGCCATGATACCGACGAGCGCATTGTCGGAGACCGCCGCGTCGAAACCGGTAACGAAACCGCCGGTCGACTGATCGAGCGCACCGGCGTTGCCGTTGCCGTCCGTGTTGGTCCAGGACCCGAACACCTGTCCCCAGCCGACCATTGCCGGCGGCGCGACGGGTACAGCGTTGACGGCGGCAACAGCACCCGTCGTGATCTTGTCCTCTGGACCGTAAGCGAGAACCGGAACGTTTGCCGCACCCACGTCGCCAAACGCATCGCGAATGCGGTTGTTGGCGGCGTTGCGCAAGAGACTGCTGTCGTTGATCAGCGCCGTCTGCGCCGAAGCGTGGACCTCGCCGGACAACAGGTCGAAGGCGCGGCGTGCTGCATCTCCATCCTGAAGGATCAGGGCGTTGTAGAGCCCGAGCGAGGGACCGCTCTGGGCGAGCGTGTTGAGGGCAAGCGCCGTCTGTCGCTGGTTGCCGGTGTTCGCCTCACCTTCAAAGACACCGGGTTCGGGCTCACCCGGCTTCGGCTCGCCGGGCTTGGGCTCTTCGCCCGGCTTGGGTTCTTCTCCCGGCTTCGTGCCGCCGTTCTTGACCTTGATCTTGAGATCGACCTGCTTTTCCTGCTGGTCGAGCGACACTTCGAGGAAGGCGGACTTGGAGATCGCCTCGGCGAACTTTCCTTCGATTGCCCGGTCGGCGGTCAGGATCGTATAGGTCTGGCCGGTCTTGTAGCTGGTGTTGGCATCGAGCGCCGTCACCTGCACATTGGTGCCGCTGCCGATCTTCGCGATACCGGTGTTGTCGTTGGTGCCGATGCTCTTGACAACGATGCGGTCGGAGCGGCCGTCACCGGCGATGTCGGCCTCGTAGATCGAACCGGTCGCCATATCCAGCCGACCCATGATCGTCAGCGTGCCAGTGGAATTGTTGCCGGGTGAAATGATCGCCTTCTTGTCGATATAGGTGTTGCCCACCGTGCCCGAGCCGCCAAGCCGGCCGAAGGCCGAACTGCTCCTCGATTCACCCCAGACGTTCACTTCACCGGTATAGAAACGGTCGCCCTCGATGCGTCCCGTCGCACCGTCGACGATCAGCGAGCCATTGGTGACCTCGAAGTTGGTCTCACTATAGTCCAAGGGGCCATTATCCGAGTCATTGTCGATCGTGTCGACGTTGCCCTTCACCACCAGCTTGCCGCCGGAAACGTTCACCTTGCCATAGAACTTCGACAGGTCACCGGTAAGGATGGTCTCGCCGGAGAAATTCGAGATCATGCCCTTGCCGACCATGACATTGCCGAACTCGTAGCCGGTGTTCGTATGGTTGAAGTTGACGTAGCCCCGGCGCGGCCCAAAATCGATCTTCGAGGACGAGTTGACCGTGCCGGCGCCCTGCGCCTGCCGTGCAACGGGTTCGGCGATATTGTTCAGATCGACGGCACCGCCGATCGTCAGATTGCCCATGCCCTCATTGTTGATACCGCCGACGCCCGAAAGCACGATGTCGCCACCAACCGAAAGCTTGGCGCCGTTGGCGACCGAAAGATTGGCGCGACCAGCCTCGCCGATCGTCAGCTTGTCGGCCACCTTGAGTTCGCTGCCGGCGCCGTCGATAACGGCCTGGATGGTGTCGGTGCTCTCGTCCTCACGCAGGATCGCGGTGTTGGTGGAAACGACAGCGCCCTTCTCGACGGTAAAGCTGTCGCCGATCGTGAATTCACCGGTGTTGACCCAGCGCGTATTGTCGCCGGTGACGAGCACCGTGCCGTTTTCGAAGTAGGTCTTGTTGGTGTTGACGAGGCCGCCGTCCTCGATCCGAACTGTAGCGGTGTTGAGCGTCAGTGCACCGTAAGCGACCCCCAGGAACTCGGTGTTTAGCATGGAACCCGCGCCGCGCACCACGAGCGTTCCGTCGCCCTCCTGCAGGGCACCGACATAGGTCTCCTTAGCCGAAACCTTGCCGCCGTTCTCGACGATCAGCGTGCCCTTGCCGCCATAGATACCGCCTTCGAAGCCGCCAACAAAGAGCATGCGGTCGCCGTTGGGATTGGCATCGACGATGTCCCAGGTCGAGCCCGGCCCGGAGACGACGACCGTGCCGACGCTGCCGCGACTGTCTGCGATGTAACCATCGGTACTCTCAACCTTGGCACCATTGTTGATCGTCAGTGTCGCGCCGCCCGGCCCGCCGCGGATAACGAGATTGCCGTTGATCGTATGGTCGCTGGACCACGTTGTGTCGTTTGGAACCAGCAAGCCGGCCGCCTTTGCCGGCGACGGCACGAGTGGCACGGCGGCCAGAGCCAGCGAGAGCAGGCCGGCGCGACCGAGCGCCGTCGAACTCAGAAGGTTGATCCTCAAAACGTCCGCCTTCGCACAGGTATTCAATGTCTGCCCCTTTTCCTTTTCATTCGTGGGCGCACAAATCCCAGGCGAACGGATTCGCCGGGAAAGCACGGGTCATGGGGCGGCTATAGCAAGCCCGCAAAAAGCGAGAATTCGGCTTTCTGCAAACGGCAGATTGCGGCGTCGAAGGGCTGTGGCTTTCTGCAAACGGCTTGTTTTCGGCGACGAACGGCGGTCGACAACCATATGGACTTGAAGGATAAAACCTCGCATGGTGCGAGGACATGAGACGGTTTTGCCTGACGAGGCTGGATATGCCGCAAGCGTTCGGCGGGCGACGCTCTTCCTCGGGCTCCTCTACCAGTTCATGCAGTTCGTCATCAGCAGTACGCTCTGGGCTTTCCTTGGATATGACCCGATTGCGATCGCGCCGATCACCCTGATCCTGATGCTGAACGGGACACTCATGTCCTATGCGATGGCAGTGGCACTCTTTCGCTTCCGGGGCAGGTCCATCCTCTTCAAGCTTCTGCTCGGCTCCGCCCTGGCGCTCGTCGCCGCAGCGATCAATGCCAGCGTCGATCTCCTCAGTCACGGCCTGATCGAGCATGGCGATCCGGGCCCAATCAACTGGACCAATGTCGGCTACACCCTCATCTATTGCATGGCGCTGTTTCACGGATGGGCGTTTCTCTACATCGCCCTTCTCGCCAATTACGAACTGCGCGAGCGGGAACGCCGGCTTGCCGTGACACGGGAGGAAGCGCTGACGGCGCAGATGCGGGCGCTGCGCTACCAGGTCAATCCGCACTTCCTGTTCAACACCTTGAACTCGATTGCCGGGCTGATCGAAGAGGGCGCATCGACGACCGCCCGCCGCATGGTGCTCTCGCTCTCCTCCTTCCTGCGCACGACACTCGAGCTGGATCCGATGCAGGACGTTTGCCTTGCCGACGAGCTGGCCTTGCAGCTCGGCTATCTCAACATCGAGGGCGAACGCTTCTCCGACCGCATGCGGGTCAAGCTCGACATTGCACCGGGCCTGGAGCAGGCGCTGGTCCCGAGCCTCATCCTTCAGCCATTGATCGAAAATGCGATCAAGCACGGCGTGGGCGGTTCGATCGGCGTGGTCGAGATCGTGATCCGGGCGGCAAGGCAAGGCGAGACGCTGGAGCTTTCCGTAGAAAACGACATGGCGAACGAGCCGCCGCGCCCGGCGAACAAACCTGCCGGGACCGGCACCGGACTGAGGAATGTCGCCGACCGCATCAAGGCCCGGTTCCCCGAGGTCGGAGCCTTCATATCCGGCCTCGTGGCACCGCACCGTTTTCGGGCAGCGATCACCATGCCGCTGCGGCTGGTCTGATCGCCGCTCTCCGGCCAACGACGGCCGGCAAAGGTCGAAAGTCCGGGCCTTTCTGCAAACCGCTCGATTTGGCCGACGAACGGCAATCGACATCGGCGGCCGGTTGAAGGATAAAAATGGCCATGAAACCTGAGGACGACGCAAGATCGGTGGACGAGAGCGCTTACATCGCCAGCGTGCGGCGCGCGACGCTCTGGCTCGGTTTTCTCTACTGGTTCGTGGAATTCCTCATCAGCAGCATTCTTTGGGCGATCCTCGGGATCGACCCGATCATGTCCGCGCCAGGCAAGCTCCTGTTGATGTCCTGCGGCATGGTCTTTTCCTATGGCATCGCCGCTGCGATGTTCGGCGTCCGCCATCAACACATCGCGCTGAAGATCGTCGTCGGCTTTACGACCGCTCTGATGGCTGCGATCGCCAATACCGGCGTCGACTTTCTTCTCTATCTTTTTATCGTGCGTCCCGACCCGATCACGCCCGATTGGACCAGCATCGGCTACACGCTGGTCTACAGCATGGCGACCTTCGTCGGCTGGTCCTTCTTCTTCGTGGCATTGCTCTACAGCTTCGAACTGCGCGAGCGCGAGCGACGCCTGGCGATCACGCGCGAGGAGGCACTCGCCGCGCAAATGCGGGCGCTGCGCTACCAGGTCAATCCGCATTTCCTGTTCAACACACTGAACTCCATCACCGGCCTGATCGAGGAGGGGCAGCCCCTTGCCGCGACGCGCATGGTGATGTCGCTGTCCAACTTTCTGCGCACGACGCTGGAGCTTGACCCGCTGCACGACGTGCGGCTTGCCGACGAACTCGCGCTCCAGGCCGGTTACCTGCATATCGAGGGCGAGCGCTATTGCGACCGCATGAGGCTCCGAATGGACATCGACACCGGTCTCGAGGAGGCCTTGGTGCCAAGCCTCATCCTGCAGCCGCTGATCTCGTCACGCCCGGTCGTTTCAGAGCTGCAATCACAATGCCGCTGAGGCTTGCATGAATGAAATCCAGACTGTTCCGCTTTCAATCCTCGTCATCGACGACGAGCCGCTGGCGCGGCGGCGCCTGCTGCGCCTGCTCGGCGCCATGCCCGCGGTCGAGGTGGTGGGAACGGCCGGCAACGTGCAGCAAGCCTGCTCCATGGTTGCCGAGCTTTCGCCGGACGCGATCCTGCTCGACATCCAGATGCCGGGCGGCACCGGCTTCGATGTCCTGGAACGGCTGGGCGACCACGCACCCGCAGTCGTTTTCGTGACCGCCTTCGACCACTATGCGCTGCGCGCCTTCGAAGCCGCCGCGGTCGACTATGTCACCAAGCCGATCGAATCCAGCCGCCTGCGCACCGCGATCGAGCGAGCCCGCCTCGCAATCGCCGCACGCACGAGCGCCGAGCGGGTGCTCGAACTCAACGAAACCGTGACGGCGCTGCGCCAGGCGCTGCGCAAGCACGAAACCCAGACCGGCGACCTTTGGATCAAGGCCCGGGGAGAATTCGTGCGGATCGCGCTCGACCGGGTCGTGCGCTTTCAGGCGGAACGCGACTATGTCCGCATTCACGTCGAGGGCCGGTCCTATCTGCACCACGAAAGCCTCGCCTCGCTCGAGCGTCGCCTCGATCCCGCAGAATTCCTCAGGCTGCATCGCAGCTCGATCGTGCGCCGGGACTGTATCGTGGGGCTGAAGCAGGCCCCCTTCGCCGCGCTCATCGCCCTTCTCTCCGACGGCAGCGAGATCCGCGTCGGCCGAACCTACGCCCGACACATCCGCCCGACGACCGGCGAACGCAGCCAGCCGGACTAGCCGCCGCCCACTATCGCAGGACCGCGCGCAGCCGCGGGGCGGCGAAGTCGACGAAGGCCCGGAGCTTCATCGGCACCAGCCCCTGCGGAAGATAGACGAGCTGGACCGGCAGCGCCGGGTGCTCAAAGTCTTCCAGCAGCGGTACGAGCAGGCCGTCCGCCACTTGGCCCGCCACCTGATAGGAAAGCACCCGCGTCAATCCAAGACCGGATATCGCCGCGTCGACGGCGGATTCCGCCGTATTGACGATAAGCCGCGACCGGATCGGCGCGGCCAGCTCGCGCCCGCCGTCGAGGAAACGCCAGACATGGGCGGCCGTAACGTTTTCGAAGGTGATGCAATCGTGATCGGCAAGTTCGCTCGGGTGCCGGAGCACGCCATGCCGCGCGACATAATCGGGGCTTGCATAGACCACCCGGCGCACCGTGCCGATCTTCGTCGCCACGAGATTGCTGTCGGGCAGGTTGCCGATCCTCAGCGCCACGTCGATGTGATCGTCGACGAGATTGGCGAACCGGTCGCCCAAGGCGAGCCGCATATCGACCTCGGGATGGGCCTTGAGGAAATCGACCACGACGGGAAGCACATGCAGGCGTCCGAAGACGATGGGCGCAGAGACCGTCAGATCGCCCTTGATCGTGCTGTATTCGCCGGCTGCCACCCGTTCCGCCTCTTCGACGCGGGCAAGGATCTCCTTGGCAGCCTCGACATAGACGCGGCCGGCCTCGGTCAGCTGGATCCTGCGGTTGGTCCTGGTGATGAGTTGCGCGCCCAGATGCGTTTCAAGCTCGGAAACCTTCCGGCTGATCGTGGCCAGCGGCACCTTGAGGTGCCGGGAGGCGGCCGACAGGCTGCCGTTTTCGATGACGGCGATCAGAACTCCCATGGCGTCGAGACGGTCCACTTTTATCCTTCCATAATTCGGAAATCAGACTATCGAAATCGCATTCTACTGCCGAAAATTGGAAAGTCATAGGTTGATCTCGAAGGCGGTTCATTCCGAACCGCCGGAGGGCCGTGACGGTTCTCAAGCTCTTCGAGGACATCTCCCATGAAACTCTACCGCCATCCGCTCTCCGGCCACTCGCACAGGGCGCAGCTTTTCCTGTCGCTGCTCGGCGTGCCGCACGAGCTGATCGACGTCGACCTCAAGGCGCGGGCACACAAGGCGCCGGAATTCCTCGCGCTCAATCCCTTCGGTCAGGTTCCGGTGCTCGACGACGAAGGCACGGTCATCGCCGACAGCAACGCCATCCTCGTTTACCTCGCCAAGAAGCTCGGCCGCATCGACTGGCTGCCGGAAGATCCGGCCGCGGCGGCGAAAGTGCAGAAATGGCTCTCGGTTGCCGCCGGTGACATCGCCTTCGGTCCGGCAGCCGCGCGTCTCGTCACGGTCTTCGGCGCCAATCTGGATGCAGAAGGGGCGATCTCCAGGGCCCACCGGGTGCTTGCACAGATCGATGCGGAGCTTGCCGGCCACGACTTCCTCGTGGGCGCAAGGCCGACCATCGCCGACGTCGCCCTCTACAGCTACGTGTCGGCAGCACCGGAAGGCAATGTCGACCTTTCCGACTACGCCCATGTTCGTGCCTGGCTTTCGCGCATCGAGCGCCTGCCCGGCTTCGTCGGCTTTGAGAAGACCGCCGTCGGCCTCGCCGCCTGATCCAAGCTCCCCGGGGCGGCAGCGCTGCCCCGGCCCCCTTCCAACCGGGACACCCGACCATGCCGGACAACGCACAGCAGAAAAAGCCGGATTCGCCGTGGCACGAAGGCGAACTCGCCATCCAGCGCAGCCTCGGCGTCGCCGAGCGCATGGATGCGACCGGGCGCAATTTCGTGCGCAGCTTCATGCCGGAGCAGCACCAGCAATTCTTCCCGATGCTGCCCTTCGCCATGTTCGGGGCCGTCGACGCGAGCGGCGATGTCTGGGCCACGATGCGCGCGGCAGCCCCCGGCTTCATGCAGGCGCCGGACGCCTGGAATCTCGATATACGGTTGCCGCGTGACAGGGATGATCCGGCCGATGCCGGCATGGAGGACGCGCACTCCATCGGCATGCTCGGCATCCAGCTCGAAACCCGGCGCAGGAACCGGTTGAACGGCGCGATCCGGCGCGATGCCGACGACGGCTTCACGCTCCGCGTCCGGCAGAGCTTCGGCAACTGCCCGCAATATATCCAGCTTCGCCAGTTCGCCTTCGTTCGCGACCCGCACCAGCCGGCCTCGGTGCGCCCGGTGCATGGTCGCGTGCTCGACGCCCGCGCCCGGGCCATCATCGCCAAGGCCGACACCTTCTTCGTCGCGTCCTACGTCGATCGCGACAGCGGCGAGCGCCAGGTCGACGTCTCGCATCGCGGCGGCAAGGCGGGTTTCGTACAGATCGGCGAGGACGGCGTGCTGACGATTCCGGACTTCTCCGGAAACCTGTTCTTCAACACGCTCGGCAATTTCATGGTCAACCCGCGCGCAGGACTGCTATTCGTCGATTTTACGACCGGCGACATGCTGCAGATGACCGGCAGCGCCGAGGTGATCCTGTCTTCTCCAGAGGTCGCGGCATTTCAGGGCGCCGAACGCCTGTGGCGCTTCCGGCCGGAGAAGGTCATTTATCGCGAGGACGGCCTGCCGCTTCGTTGGGCCTTCGAGGAGGGCGGCTGGTCTCCCAGCCTCAATTCCACCGGCGACTGGGATCAGGCGAAGGTCCGGCTTGACGCCGCGGCCCTTGCCGATGCGTGGCGCCCGTTCCGGATTGCCCGCGTTGAGGACGAGAGCACGACGATCCGCTCGCTCTACCTCGCGCCGGACGATGGCGTCGGGCTCATGGCCCACCAGGCCGGCCAGCACCTGCCGATCCGCATCAACGTCGGAGACGGCGAAAGACCGCTCGTCAGGAGCTATACGCTGTCCTCGGCACCGACGGATGGTCTCTACCGCATCAGCGTCAAGAAGGACGGCGTGGCTTCCCGGCACTTGCACGGACTGAAGCCTGGAGACCGGATCGAGGCGCGGGCGCCTGCCGGCAGCTTCACGATCGATGGAACCGAGCGGCGGCCCGCCGTGCTGATCGGCGCCGGCGTCGGCATCACGCCGATCCTTGCCATGCTCAAGCACATTGTCGCCGAAAGCCGCCGCAAGCGGCGCACGCGCCCGACCTGGGTCTTTCAGGCGGCCCGCTCGCCGGAGGAGCGCGCCTTCGATCGGGAGATCGCCGACCTGGTCGCGGAAGGCGAGGGCAATATTCGTCTGGTGC
This sequence comes from Ensifer sp. ENS08, assembly GCF_014852195.1. Taxonomy (NCBI): domain Bacteria; kingdom Pseudomonadati; phylum Pseudomonadota; class Alphaproteobacteria; order Hyphomicrobiales; family Rhizobiaceae; genus Ensifer; species Ensifer sp. ENS08. Next base: position 212,678 of record NZ_JACVBF010000008.1, on the reverse strand, counting down.
GGGCGCTGAGCCAGCCGGCAACGGCCATCGAAAACCAGGACTATGACATTGCCGGTCGCATCGACCTCACCCATCTCAAGGCCACCCTGCCCTTCGACGACTACGATTTCTATCTCTGCGGCCCGGCCGCCTTCACCCAGTCGCTCTATGACGGCTTGCGGGCGCTCAACATCGCCGATGCCCGCATCCATGCGGAGGCCTTCGGGCTGTCGTCGCTGACCCGGAGGCCGGACGGCGGTTCTGCCCCGGTGATGGTACCGGCGGCGAACGCCCCGGTTCACGTCGTCTTTGCCAAGTCGAGCAAGGAGGCGCGCTGGCAGCCGGGCGAAGGCACGCTGCTTGATCTGGCGGAGGCGCGTGGCCTGAACCCGGAATACGGCTGCCGCAACGGCAGTTGCGGCACCTGTCGAACGCCGGTGCTGGAGGGCAGGGTGACCTACCCCTCGCAGCCCTCCTTCCCGGTCGGCGAAGGCGAAGCGCTGATCTGTTGCGCCGTGCCGGCGGAGAGCGAAACGGGCAAACTGCATCTTTCGCTCTGAGCCCTGGTTCGGCTATGGATGATGCACCACATCATCAGGCAGTCGACCTCGGCCGAGCGGGATGCGCCATGAACGACCAACAGCTACGCGATATCGTGCTCTGGCTTTCAGAACAGGGCCTGAAGGGACTGGACGAGCCGGAGCTGTTTGCCGGCTTCTGCGAGCAATGTCGGGCAGCCGGTCTCGACCTTGCCCGCGCGCTCGGATTGATCGACACGTTGCATCCCGAATTCGAGGGGCGCGCGTTCCAGTGGAACGACGAAAGCGAGATCACGCCGGAGGTCATCCAATACGGCTCGACGACCACGGGCGAGGCGCTGCTGAACTGGCAGAATTCGATCTTCTACCACATGCTTTGCGACCGAACCGCGGAGCGCCGCATCCGGCTTTCCTCCGACGAGGGCACCACCTACAACATATTGGACAAGCTGAAAGCCGAAGGCCACACCGACTGCGTCAGCATGATCCACCACTTCACCGACCAGGGCCGCGTCGGCGAGATGGACTGTTTCTATTCCTATTGGACGACGCGGAACGACGGTGGCTTCAGCGAGGATGACATCGCAGCACTCCGTATCCTGCTGCCAACGCTTGCGCTAGCGGTGAAGGCAGGCTCATGCGTGCGGATCATCAGCACGCTTGCGGACGTCTATCTCGGCGCCGATGCCGGCCAGCGCGTCGTCAAGGGCAGCATTGCCCGCGGTTCGGCCGAACGCATCGAAACGGTCATGTGGTTTTCCGACCTGCGCGGCTATACGCGCATCTCCGACACCGCAGCACCCGACGAGATCATCCCGCTTCTCAACGATTATTCAGGAACCGTGATCACCGCCATTCACGACCATGGCGGCAGCGTGCTGAAGCTGATCGGCGACGGTGTTCTGGCGATCTTCAATGCCGACGATCCGGGGACCGCCTGCGCCAATGCAATCGGCGCCGAACGGCAGCTGCGCCGCATGCTTGCGGAACTCGACACCCGCCGGCAGGCCGAAGGCAAGCCGACCACCGAGGTCTATCTCGGGCTCCATATCGGCGAAGTTTTCTATGGCAATATCGGCAGCCAGACCCGCCTCGATTTCACCGTGGTCGGCCCGGCGGTCAATGAGGTGAGCCGCATTTCCTCGATGTGCCGTTCCGTCGAGAGGCACATGATCATGTCGTCTGATTTCGTCGAAGCCTGCCCGCCGGATGAACGGGTCCACGCAGTCTCGCTCGGCCGCTTTGCGCTGCGCGGCATCGCGAGGGCCAAGGAGCTGTTTACCTGGGATCCGGAATTGCCGATGGCCTGAGACGCAGCGGCTACTGGCTCATCGCGCCTGCAGAAAGACGCGAGAGGTGGCGATGCTGCAGCTCGATCTGCACCTCGTCCTGAAAAACCAGAACCTGATGGCGCACTTCGTCTTCCGAACATCCGCAGGCAAAGAGCTCATCCGCTAGAGCGCGGCAGCGGCGGCGCCAGAATTGCAGCGCTTCGGCACCGTGCAGATCTTCAAGCTCGGCGGCAGCACTGCGAATGGCATGCAATCTCCTGACCACCGGAAACGGAACAATGGTGTTGGTTTCCGTGGCTTCCACTGATTGATTGCTTGCCATCGTCTCGTTTGCCCCCTGGACTTCGTGCGTTGACGCGAACGCACAAAGACGCCCTACGCGTAGTGATATCGAGCAATGGCTCCGCTTCCGGTGTCCCCAACCGAAGGCGATTTGCTCTGCTGATTCCATTTCTACGAAGCCTATGGTTAACGTTTCCTTCCCACCGGTGCCGAAGTGAACCGATTGCGTCTCGCAGGTGCACGAGACATCGGTCGCGTCACGTGGCCGACACGCTTTCACGCTTTTCTGGGTTGGTTTCGATCCAAAAACATGACATTAAAAATCATCTTTCTATCAGCGCCCATGGCGCCCCCGCCCCCAGTGAGTGCACGTGCATGCTGAAGCGTTTCTTCGCGTTCTACCGCCCCTATCGCGGCCTGTTCATTCTCGACTTTTCCTGCGCCGTACTATCAGGCCTGCTTGAACTCGGCTTCCCGATTGCGGTGAAGCTGTTCGTCGATCAGCTCTTGCCGAGCCAGGAATGGACACTGATCCTGCTGTCCTCCGTGGGGCTGCTGATCGTCTACCTGCTCAACACCGGCCTGATGGCAACCGTCACCTATTGGGGCCACATGCTCGGCATCAATATCGAGACGGACATGCGGCGCATGGCCTTCGATCATCTGCAGAAGCTCTCTTTCTCGTTCTTCGACAACCAGAAGACCGGCCATCTCGTCGGCCGCCTCACCAAGGATCTGGAAGAAATCGGCGAGGTCGCGCATCACGGTCCGGAGGATCTGTTCATTGCCGTCATGACCTTCATCGGTGCGCTGATCCTGATGCTGATGGTGCATTGGCAGCTGGCGCTGATTACCGCCGCCGTCGTGCCACTGACCGCCTGGGTAACCAGCCGCTACGGCGGGCGCATGACCCGGAATTTTCGCAATCTCTACGGCCGGATCGGAGACTTCAACGCCCGTATCGAGGAGAATGTCGGTGGCATGCGCGTGGTCCAGGCCTTCGCCAACGAGGCCCATGAGCGCAGCCTGTTCGAGACCGACAACCAGAACTATCGCCGCACCAAGCTTGAGGCCTACCGTATCATGGCGGCCAGCACGTCGCTGAGCTACATGAGCATGCGGCTGACGCAGCTGATCGTGATGATTACCGGCTGCTACTTCGTGTTGACGGGCGAGCTGACCAATGGCGGCTTCGTCAGCTTCCTGCTTCTGGTCGGCGTCTTCTTCCGGCCGGTCGAGAAGATTAATTCGGTGATCGAGACCTATCCGAAGGGCATCGCCGGCTTCAAGCGCTTCCTCGAACTGATGGAGACCGAGCCCGATATCGAGGATCGTCCCGGTGCGACCGACGTCGCTGATCTCAAGGGCGACATCACCTACAGCAACGTCTCCTTCGGCTACAGCGCCGAAAAGCCGATCATCCAGAATATCGACCTCACGATCCGCGCCGGCGAGACGATCGCCTTCGTCGGCCCGTCGGGCGCCGGCAAGACGACGATCTGCTCGCTTCTGCCGCGCTTCTACGAAGTGATGGAAGGCGCAATCACTGTCGACGGCACAGATATCCGCGACATCACCTTGTCGTCGCTGCGCGGCCAGATCGGCATCGTGCAGCAGGATGTCTTCCTCTTTGCCGGCACCATTCGCGACAACATCGCCTATGGCCGGCTCGGAGCAAACGAAGCCGACATCCTGGAGGCGGCGCGGCGCGCCCGGCTCGACGGCATGATCGCGGCCCTGCCCGACGGCATGGACACGGTGATCGGCGAACGCGGCGTCAAGCTTTCCGGCGGACAGAAACAGCGACTGGCGATCGCCCGCATGTTCCTGAAAAACCCGGCGATCCTCATTCTCGACGAGGCCACCTCGGCGCTCGACACGGAAACCGAGAGAGCAATCCAGCAGTCTCTTACCGAGCTTTCCAAGGGGCGCACGACGCTGATCATCGCGCACCGGCTGGCAACGATCCGCGATGCCGACCGCATCGTCGTGGTCGACGGTAGCGGCATTCGCGAACAGGGACCGCATGCAACGCTGCTGGCCGCCAAGGGCGCCTACAGCCGCCTCTATCACGCCCAGGCAGGCGCCGGCTGAGGAGAGCTGTCGGCGCGGCATTGCAAGTGCCGGGAGGGGACGGTACGAACGAAGGCAGACACCGCCCTGCCCTTCGTCGGACCGATTCTTCAGCGCCATGACCACTTCCGAACTTTCCGCTCTCGAACGCGCCCTAAAAGCCCTGCCCCAACACTATCCCGGTCCCGGCGGCGTCGCCGGTGTGGTCCGGGATGGTCAGGTGATCCTCAGCCACAGCTGGGGCTATGCCGACCTGACCGCCCGCAGGCCGATGACGGCGACAACCCGCGTACCGATCTGCTCGATCACCAAGCAGATGACCTGCGCCGTGCTTCTGGACGCCGTCGGCGAACCGGCAAAGCTCGACCGCGCGCTCGACACCTACCTGCCTCTGCTCGAAGGCAAGCGCCCGACCGTGGCCCATCTCTGTCACAACCAGTCGGGGCTGCGCGACTACTGGGCGCTGACCGTGCTGCAAGGCGCCAGGCACGACGGCGTCTTCCGCCGCGAGGACGCACGGTCCCTGCTCTCCTCCGCGCGGTCGACCCATTTCGAGCCGGGCACGCGTTACTCCTATTCGAACGGTAATTTCCGCATTCTCGCCGACCTCATCGAAGCGCATACCGGGCGCTCGATGGCCGAGCTCTATCAGCGTTCCGTGTTCGGCCCGGCCGACATGCAGACCGCTGCCCTCACCGCCGATACGAGCCTGCCCCCCGACGGTATCGTCGGCTACGAGGGCAATGAGACGGCTGGCTATTTCGAGGCGGTCAACAACATCTACTGGGCGGGCGATGCCGGTGTTTCCGCTTCGCTCGACGATATGCTCGCCTGGGAATGCTTCATCGACCGGACGCGGAATGACGAAAACAGTCTCTATCGCCGCCTGTCCTTACCGCAGACCTATGCCGATGGCCGCCCGGCCCATTATGGGTTCGGCCTTGCGCATGAAAAGATCGGCGACGTCGCCATCACCGGCCATGGCGGCGCGCTGCGCGGCTTCCGCAGCCGCAGGCTCTACGCGCCCGCTGAGCGCCTTTCGGTCGTGGTGATGTTCAACCATGAAGCCGACGCCCATGCGGCGGCGACCGCATTGATGAAGGTCGCCCTTGGCCACAGCGATGCCGAGCCCGCGACAGGCACCTGGGATGCCGACGGCACCGGCAGCTATCTGGATCCGGAAACGGGCCTCGCACTCGTTACCAGGCCCGCCGGCAAATCCCGCGTCGCGCTGAACTTCGCCACGGGTGCCGAAACGCTTGCGGTCGGTCCGGATGGCAGCGCGCAGTCAGCGGCCGTTACCCTTCGCGTGGAAGGCGCCTCGCTACACATGGAGCGCCCGCGTGAGAACCTGACGGTTCACGCCGCGCGCATCTCCGGCGCCGCAAAGCCTGATATCGCCGGCCGCTACCATGCGGCAGAACTCGATGCCGATCTCGACATCGTCTCCACCAACGGCGTCTTCTATGGTGGTTTCGACGGATCGCTTGGCAGAGGCGCCATGCACGCCCTGCGGCCGCTCGCCGAAGATGTCTGGCTGCTGCGCTGCAAACGCTCGATGGACGCGCCGGCACCGGGAGACTGGACCGTAGTCGTTTCGCGTGACGCAGAAGGCAAGGTGACGGGGCTGACGATCGGCTGCTGGCTCGCCCGGCGGATCGACTATAGCAAGATCGGCTGATGTCGAGATCGCGTCGCCGGCGATGCTCGCAGGCGGGACCATGCGGCACAAGATGACCATAACCGGAAGACCAGAACGTGAAACAGAAGCGACCGACAGCCGCCCGAGATACCGGCCGCCGCCCCGCGGCCGATACGGGAAAACGCGTGACGGTCGCCCGCGCCCTTTCCAAGCTTGGTTACTGCTCGCGCACGCAGGCCGAGAAACTGGTGCTTGAAGGCCGCGTCAGCATCAACGGGCGCAAGGCAACTGACCTCACCGCATGGGTCGATGTCGACAAGGACCGTCTCGCCGTCGACGGTAAGGCCGTGATTGCCGAAAAGAAGGCCTACCTGATGCTGAACAAGCCGCGCGGGCTGGTGACGACCAGGCATGACCCGGAGGGCCGGCCGACGGTCTTCGACTGCCTGAAGAACATCGACTCCACCCATCTGTCGCCGGTCGGACGCCTCGACAAGGCGAGCGAGGGCCTTCTGCTGTTCACCAACGACACGGTGCTTGCGCAGCGGCTGCTCGATCCGGAAACCCATGTCGGCAAGGTCTATCACGTGCAACTGACCGGGCAGATCGACGACGCGCAGCTTGCGCAAATGGTCGCCGGCATCGACGAAGGCGGCGAGATGTTGCGGGCCGCCAGGGCCGAACGCCTAAGGGTGGGCGGCCGCAACATGTGGATCGAGGTGGAACTCGAAGAGGGTCGAAACCGCGAGATTCGCCGCATGCTCGATGCGCTCGGCTTCGAAGTGCTGCGGCTGCTGCGGGTTTCGATCGGGACGATCGCTCTCGGTGATTTGCCGAAGGGTGCTGCGCGTAACCTCACCGCCGACGAAATCGCCGATCTGAAGCGGCGCACCGGCCTCTAGGCCCTTCCCGCGGCGCGCAGCCAATCGCGCGATGGGTGGAAATCCACCCACGCGAGCACCGCCATGTTTCCGAATCCACCCAAAGCCGATCCAGGCTCCTGACAAATGCGTCGGATCGTGCGGACAGCCCGTTGTCTGTGCTAAGATTGCGTCCGCAAATGGGGGCATCCAGCACCGGCGTGGGAGGAAACCTTGCCGGCTGGCCATATTTCATCCGGGAGGAAGAAGATGAAAACCCTCAACGCATTGCTCGGCGCCGTTGCCGCCCTTTCCATTTTTGCCGTTTCCGCCAACGCACAGACCTACCCCGAACGTTCGATCACCATGGTCGTGCCCTTCTCCGCCGGTGGACCGACGGACACGGTTGCGCGCCTGGTTGCTGAATCCATGTCGAAGGACCTCGGCCAGCAGATCATCGTCGAGAACGTCGGCGGCGCCGGCGGTACGCTTGGCGCCGGTCGCGTCGCCCAGGCCGATCCGGACGGCTACACCGTGCTGCTCCATCACATCGGCATGGCAACCAGCGCGACGCTCTACCGCAAACTCGCCTATGACACGCTGAACGCCTTCGAATATGTCGGCCTCGTCACCGAAGTGCCGATGACCATCGTCGCGCGCAAGGACCTCGAGCCGACCGACCTCAAGGGTCTCGTCGAATATGTGAAGGCGAACAAGGACACGGTCACCGTCGCCAATGCCGGCATCGGCGCCGCCTCGCACCTCTGCGGCATGATGTTCATGAGCGCCATCGAAACGCCGCTGACCACCGTTCCCTACAAGGGCACCGGTCCGGCGATGACCGATCTCCTCGGCGGTCAGGTCGACATCATGTGCGACCAGACGACCAACACCACCAAGCAGATTCAGGGCGGCACGATCAAGGCGTACGCCGTCACCTCGCCCGAACGCCTGAAGGTCTTCCCGGACTTGCCGACGACCACCGAAGGTGGTCTGCCGAACCTGCAGGTTGGCATCTGGCACGGCGTCTACGCGCCGAAGGGTACGCCGGCTGAAGTGACCGAACGCCTGTCGAAGTCGCTGCAGGTGGCGCTCAAGGATCCGAACGTGGTTGCCCGCTTCGGCGAACTGGGCACCGAGCCGTCTTCGGACAGCGACGCCACCCCCGCCGCGCTGAAGACCAAGCTCGAAGGCGAGATCGCCCGCTGGAAGCCGGTGATCGAAGCGGCCGGCCAGTACGCCGACTAATCCACCGCTCATCGCGCCGCGCTCTCGAGTCATCTCGGGGCGCGGCGGTTCTGACATGGGCATGTTCCCGACGGTGTCCGGACAGGCGCCGTCAACAGCGGTTGACAGCTGTCAACGCGACGTTGCCCAATGTGCGAACCCGGCGCGAGCCGGCAATGCCAATGCGGGAGGCCGTCGACGCCTCGGCCCGGCTACCCCGCGAAAACAAATGGGGACACGATGAAATCACTCTCCTTCGATAGCACCAATGCGCTCTGCGGCGGGATCCTGACCGCGGTCGGCCTGTTCTTCGCCTGGCAGGCCTTCAACCTAGAGCTCGGCACGGCCTTCCGCATGGGGCCTGGCTATTTCCCCCTCGTGCTCGCGATCATCCTGACGCTCCTCGGCATCGTGATCCTCGTACAGTCCACCCGCGTCCAGGGGGAGCCGATCGGCGCGATTGCGCTGCGTGGCATGCTCTTCATTTTGCCGGCGCCGGTTTTCTTCGGCCTCACGGTCCGCGGCCTCGGCTTCGTCCCGGCACTGTTCTTCACGGCACTCATCGCCTGCTTTGCCTCCGGCCGCATGACGCCGCTCATGGCTTTGGCGCTCTCCGCAGCGCTGACGGCCTTCTCCGTCGCCGTGTTCAGCTATGGTCTCGGCCTGCCCTTCCAGCGCTTCGGCCCCTGGGTCCAATTCTAGGAGACGCGCAATGGATCTTTTCAACAATCTCGCGCTCGGCTTTGTAACCGCCGGTTCCCCCGCCAACCTGCTCTTCTGCCTCATCGGAGTGCTTCTCGGCACCCTGATCGGTGTCCTTCCGGGCATCGGCGCAACCGCGACCATCGCCATGCTGCTGCCGATCACCTTCCAGCTCGAGCCGGTCTCCTCGCTGATCATGCTCGCCGGCATCTATTACGGCGCGCAGTATGGCGGCTCGACCACGGCGATCCTGATCAACATGCCGGGCGAATCGTCGTCAGCCGTCACCGCGATCGACGGATACCAGATGGCCCGCAAGGGTCGGGCCGGCGCCGCCCTGGCGATCGCTGCCCTCGGCTCATTCTTTGCCGGCACCGTCTCGACCTTCCTCGTCGCGGTCTTCGCGCCGCCCTTGACCGAAATCGCCCTGAAGTTCGGCGCTGCCGAGTACTTCTCGTTGATGATCGTCGGCCTCGTCTCCTCGATCGCACTCGCGCACGGGTCGATCGTCAAGGCGCTGGCCATGGTCGCCCTCGGCCTCCTGCTCGGCCTCGTCGGCACGGATATCTATTCCGGCACGCCGCGCTTTACCCTCGGCATCCGGGAATATGCCGACGGCCTGAACTTCGTAGCGCTCGCCGTCGGTGTCTTCGGCATCGCCGAGATCTTGCGCAACCTTGAAAACGAACGCACCCGCGAGGTGCTGATGGCCAAAGTCACCGACCTGATGCCGACCAGGGACGACTTCAAGCGCATGTTCGCGCCGGTCGTGCGCGGCACCATCATCGGTTCGGCGCTCGGCATTCTGCCCGGTGGCGGCGCAATCCTTGCGGCCTTCGCTTCCTACACCGTGGAGAAACGAGTCTCGGACCACCCCGAAGAGTTCGGCCACGGTGCGATTGCCGGCGTCGCCGGTCCGGAAAGCGCCAACAATGCGGGCGCGCAGACCTCGTTCATTCCGCTGCTCACCCTTGGCATTCCCGCCAACCCGGTGATGGCGCTGATGATCGGCGCGATGATCATCCAGGGCATCGTGCCTGGTCCGAACGTCGCAAGCGAACAGCCCGCCCTCTTCTGGGGCATCATCGCGTCGATGTGGATCGGCAATCTGATGCTCGTGGTCCTGAATCTGCCGTTGATCGGGCTCTGGGTGAAGCTGCTCAAGATCCCCTATTACGTGCTCTTCCCGATCATCATGGCGTTCTGCTCGATCGGGGTCTACAGCGTCAACTCCAATGTCTACGACCTCTATGCCGTCGCCTTCTTCGGCCTCGTCGGCTACCTGCTGTTGAAGCTGCGCTGCGAACCCGCTCCGCTGCTGCTCGGCTTCGTGCTCGGACCGCTGCTCGAAGAAAACCTCCGCCGCGCCATGATCCTGTCGCGCGGAGACCCGACGACATTCGTCACTCGACCGATCAGCGCCATCCTGCTTCTGATCGCAGCCCTGGTGCTCGTCGTCGTGTTCCTGCCGAGTGTGAAGGCCAAGCGCCACGAGGTTTTTGTCGAGGAGGATTGATCCCTGCCCGCCAATTTCGCAACAATAACAATATAATTCAATAGGTTAATCGCCGCGCCCCAATCGGAGGCGCGGCGTTCTTCTGGCTGCGGCATTCTGCCCCTGCGCGGTTTGCCACATTGAGCTTTATCAAGCCGGTCGCCAATCTCTGCCCCATCGAAACAGGAACGAGCCGGGGCGATGACACGTCGCGAGAAGATCAGATGGAACAATGCCGTGCGCATGCTTTGCGCCGCGGCGCTGTTCCTGCTTGGTTTTGCCCATCTCGGCCCTGCCCTGGCCACTCGCCTGCCGGCGGCCGAACTGGCGCTCTATGCCCTGCCCGACGGGTCCCTGCCCGATTTTTGCCAGACCGGTTTGGGTGAAGACGGCAAAGACCAGCCCGGCCATAAACATGTTTGCAGCGCCTGTCGGTTCTTCTGGGCGCTGCTGACGCCGCCGGACGGTTCTCTCAGCGAGCGCCTGGAGGCAAACCGCACACCTGCGATCCGGGTTGCGGCAGTTCGACCGGTGCCACAAGTTCACGCACCCAATGCCCGTCCGCGAGGCCCGCCACAGGTCGTCATCCGGCTTTGACCTCCGTTGACAGCTGTCAACATCCTCCTTCGACGCCCGTCGGCATCGGGGCATCACGCCTCCTTGCGTCGGTCATGCGGACGTTTTTCATGCCAGAAACCCTGATCACCACTGCCGCGCCAGCGGCTCCCCCTCGCGCGTCCTCGATAAGGCCGCCTCGCCCGGCCTCGCGTAGTCGTGTCGTCGGCGAAAACCTGACCCTGCTCTATGAGGGCGGACGCAACCGCGCGCTCTACCGTGTCGTTGACGGCTGCGTCGTGCTTTCGCAACTTCTCAACGACGGTCGCCGCCAGATCACCGACGTGCTCGGACCGGGCCGGCTCTTCGGCTTCACTATCGACGGCCGCAACATCGCCACCGCCGAAACGCTGAGTATCGCGCGCATCGAGCCTCTGGGTGACGCGGATCTCAACGCCACCAATCCGGCCGTCGCCAGCGAGTTGAAGACGACGCTTCACCGCATGCAGATCCATGCCACGCTGCTTGGTCGCAAGACCGCCAGCGAGAAAGTCGCCAGTGCGCTGGTGGAACTATCGCGCCTGTTCAATCGGACCGGCCGTAACGGCGCCCCTGCCCGGTTGAGCTTTCATCTCCATCTCACCCGCGCCGACCTTGCGGATTGGCTTGGCCTTACCGTCGAAACGGTCAGCCGCCGTCTCAACCGTTTCAAGCGCGAGGGCCTGATCGACTTCAGCCACCCGAAGACAATGCGTGTCCTCGATCCCGAACGCCTCGAAACGACCGCCGGCTTCACCCGACAACAGACCGGCGAGACGACACGCCCTTGAATAAAACCCGCGCCGCCTGTCCCCCCAATGCGGCCACCCACGCAAAGGAAAAACCATGATTGCGAGACTTGTCTACCACGTGCCGGTGTTCGGCTGGATGCTCAAGGAGGCCGTGCAAGGTTCACAGACGGCCAAGGTGCTGTTTCTGATCAACTGCGCGCTGCTCTGGCTGCTCGCCATCGTCGCCTTCGGCTACCCGGCGATCATCATTCCGGCATTGACGCTGGTGCCGGTGATCTTCGTTCTGTTGATCGTGATCACGATGGGCTGACGCCTATACGGTCCGGCGGCAAGCTTTCCGCGCTGCCGCCGGTTCAAAGCACGCCCCAGCCGCGGTAACGCCCGCGGCCGGTCATCTCGCGGATGCCAAGCTCTCGAACGAGGTTCAGCGCGCCGCGCGGCGTCACCCCGACATGCTTGGCGACCAAAGCTGCCGATACGATCGGCCGCGACAGAACCAGGTCGATCAAGGCCGGCAGACTGCTGTTGGAACGACGATCGCGAATGCGCATGTCCATCTGGGTCTTCGCAAGCGACAGACGGTCGAGTTCCTTGAGACCGAGATCCGCCGTCACCGTCATCGCCTCCAGAAAGGCGCTCCAACGGGTCAGTGCGTCCTGGGACCTCCGTCGCTCATAGCGGATGGTCTTTAGCCCGGTGTTGAACGACAGCAGGTGCGAGGTGACCTTGCCTCTGGAGCGCAGGTAAGCGCCGACCAACAATGACCCCAGCCAATGCTGACGGCGCAGAGGCTCCCTCCGCTCCCAGGCATCGAAGAGCAAGGCGGCTCCAAGACAGGGCGGCAGCTGATCAGCCGCTGCCACCATCTGGCGCCATTCGTCAAGACGCACTTCCTCATCCCACTCTTCGTCGAAGAGCAGGCCGAGCTGTCCCATCGGCTCGCGGGCTGTCGCTAACGCCGTCCGTTCTGCGACTTCCAGCGTGTCCTGGTCATGCGCATCGAGCAGGCGCTGCGAGCGAGCGATGGCGGCGTCGATGGCCGCGAATTCGGCCGCCATCGGATTGCTGTCGCCGTCGTCCTCCGGCTCGCCCCGCTCCGGCTCACGATCGACACCCGCCGCCTGCCGTGTTTCGGCCGGCGCAAGTGAAGGGATATCGAGCTCCGGGGCTGGGCTCTGTTCGCCGCTGAGTGTTGCAAGCCCCTGGGCAGAAAGGGCCCAACCAGGCTCGCCGAGCCAGATGCGGCGGCGGACTTTCAGGACCGAATGGGCGATGGTCAACTCGTGGGTCGGCGCTCGGGCGTCCATGTGCGCATCGTGCAGCACAAGATCCTCGACATGAACGAGTTGGCCCGCCACCCAAAGTGCTGCCGTCGCATCGAAGAAATGCCCGCGCTCGCGGTACCCGTCTTCGACGACATGACGGTTCGTGCGCTCATCGAGCCGCGCCAAGGCGTCTTCCGCCGAAATCATCAGCGGGATCAGCGTTGGATGGTAGGGATCGGGAGACTGGTATCGCATTTTGAAAATAGACGGTTCCTGCGGATGTGGAACGTAACATGAGAATCACTTCCCCCACAGGCAGGAGACGCTTTCTCCACCGCTTGAAGACCAGCAAGCTGCGCCGCCTGATTTCGCAAACGACGACGGGGCGAATATTTCTATTCAAACAGGACTTGCATGTGTCTCGGCGCACGCCAATGTGTTGACAGCTGTCAACCGTGTTGATGTCTCGTCTATCAACGCCAAACCCGGTCAGTGAGTTGAGTACCATACTCGCTGTTTCCCCCAGCCATACCGTGTTCGCAATCACGCGGCAGTGAGATCCAACTATGCTTGGTGCTTTGTCGCTTTAGTTTACCCTTTCGCGACCCAGCTTTTTGGGGGGAGGGCGCTCGGCTTTAAACCAGCAACCTGTTGACAGCTGGCAACAGCCCGCGAGTTCGCCACCTGAACGGATTCTGCCGCTAGAACGGGCTCTAACAAGGGAGGACGCTCAATCATTCGGCTCGAGATCGAGAAATTCGAAGTCTTGTACGCTGAGTCCGCGCAACGGAACTGAACCGCCCCTTCCTTTCCAAAAGAAGGAGAAACAGCAATGTTTTCTGATGGGTGGCGAGGGTCTGAAAACAATCTCAGACGTAAGAATAACGTAGAGATGTCAACGAATCCCTGCACTTACAGTGTCCCGCATTTCAACGTCACAGACAAGCCAAAGCGTATCCGCGAGAGGCGACGCTCATGCCCCCTGTCGCTGTTCATCCGCTCATGGCAACCACTCCAGCCTGGGCTCGCAAGCGCGCCGACAGCATCGCCGACACGGTGAATGTCTGGTTTCTCGCGCGGCGCGTCAGGTCCCGCAGATAGCCCCCGGCCGAATGAATGTGGTCGGATCGTTCAAGAAGGCAGGCAAGTACCGTTGCCGTCGTTTCGGGACCAAGCACCGTGCACGCCTCGTCGTAGGCCTCCGGGCTGACGCCGAGCATCTTCCTGACAACGGTTGCGGCTATGAACATGTCCCGCCAGTTACCAATTCGCCCCGCTGGTCCATAGTCACGGATCTGCGGGCAGGCTTTCAGCACCACCGGCAGCGCGCCGATATGATCGTGAAGGCGAGAAAGGCCGGGCGACTTTGCACTGCCTGCAACGGTATCATCATCCGCAGTGCATGACGTCTTGGTGCCAGCCAGATCCGAAAATGCCGCTTCAGGTCTTTCACAAGCGTTTTCAGATTCAGATTGATAATCGGATTCTGAACTCTGTATGTGCCGCTCATACTGGCGTTCATTGGCAGCCGTATTCTGCGTTTTCAGCAAGTTTTCCAGGTAATTAGTCAGATTGTCGCGGAGTGCCGACAAAACGGCGAGGGCGCGCTCCACTTCGGTGATCAGCGGCTTGCGCGACAGTGCCGTGTAGACCGCCTGGCACTGCGTTTCCGCTTCTTCCGCTTGGAGGACATCGGACTGGCGCAGGAGCTCGACGAGCTTGACGACGTCGCGCCGGCAAAGGCTCAGACGTTCGCGCATCACCTGCAGGTAGCGACGATCCGCTTCCAGCCGTGCCGCTTCCGCTGCGAACTCGGACGCCCGTGCAAGCATCGGTGCGAGATCGAAGCCAAAGGCCTGGCCGATCGCGCCCTTGCGGTCACGTCGGGCGTAACGCTTGCCATTGGGACTGTCGCGCCTGAGGATGAGCCCAGCCTCGACAAGCGCCGTCAGATGCCGCCTCAGCGTCGTCTCGGCCATGCCGTGCGTACGGAGCGAAAGCTGCGCATTCGACGGAAACACGACGAGGCCGGCGGCCGGGTCGAGTTCGCTCTTTGGGTAAAAGGACAGCAGTGCGTTCAGCACCGCAAGCGAACGGTCGGAAACCCCAAGGCTTGTCTTGGCGGCACACACCGTTCGAAACAATTTCCACTTGTCGACGCTCCCGTCGTCGACGGCCGGAGCGCTGGAAAGTTGGTATGCCAACATCCCAAGCGTCATCGACCGCCGCCCGAAGGGCGTCGTGACAATCCCACGATCCATTCTTCTTCACCTTTTCCAAGGCAAAAGAAATCCGTTCGCCGAAACGACGTTGAAAACTCTTGACACCGATTCGCGGAAATGGGATTCTCTAGTTGCTACACGAGAGAAGGGTTTCCGCAGCGCTAGTCGTTCGGAAGCCTTTTTCTTTTGCTCAGTTAGTCTCCTGTTTCCTCTTGATATTCGAGGTACAGAGATTTGAGCCTCTGCCTCACGAAATCTGCAAAGCCTGGTGCCGTCTTGCTGTTGAAGGCAAGCGTCGTCTCGACGTCCGTTTCACGGATACGCACCGGGGTTGTGTTGTCTGGCGCCAGCCATGGGATAGGCCGGGCACGCGCCCTGGAGGCGCTTAAGAAAGTGCACAAGGCGTCGAAACGCTGATCGCTGCCGGCCTTCTGGAATTCTCGGCTTTGCGTGAAGGCGGCTGCGGCCTCCGGCTTGCCATCTTGTGCGAGAAGCTCAGCGAGTTCAAACCAACGGCGCCGTCCGATCGATGGTGCCGGTCCGATGGCCTCGACCAGCGCAATCGGTAGCCGGCGAACAACAGAAATCATCTTCGACAGGGCGGCTTTGTCGACACCCAGCGCCGACATGATGATCTCACGCGAAAACCCGCGATCCTCAAGGCGGCTGCCAAAGAGCGAGCGCTCGATGAAGGAGAGGTCGGAACGGGTGTTGTTTTCCTGTCCCTGCGAGACGACCAATTGCTCGTCATTGAGATTGCGAACGACCGCACGAACACTGCTACCGATGTCGCGGGCAGCAGCCAGGCGGCGATGGCCGTAGGCGACCTGGTATCGCCCCTCGATGGTTGGATGCGGCCGGACCAGGATGGGCACCTGTTGTCCGTGCTCTCGCATCTGTTCAGCGAGGCTCAGTTGCGCGTCGGCCGCAATCCCGAGGCGATCGACGATGAAGGATGCGTCGATGAGCGCCGGATCGAGTTCGACGACCGCTTGCCCTTCGGCAAGTTGCCGCTCGAGCTCCTGGGCGCGTTCGACCTTCTGCGTGATGTTCGACAGCGACCGGGTGATGCCACCGACAGCAGTCGGGGGGCGGGCACCGGCCATCAGCCCGGCGATCGGGCGGTCGTTGCCCGGTGCGCCGTTGGCATCGTCGACGCGTTCCTCCGATATCCCGATCAGGTTCTTACGGGCCATGGATTACTTCCTCCCCCAGACCTTGCGGACCAGGTCCTCGATCTCGCCATTGACGAGGTTGAGAGAGTCCATTGCGCGGTCGTAGGTGCCGCGGACAAACTGCGAGCGCTCGACTTCATAAAGCGTTTGCTTCGTTACGCCGGCGTCGGAGATAGCTGTCGACTTCACCATGGCGTTCTGCAGCATGCGATTGCCGAAAATGGCGCGCATGAAACCGGTCATCTGGCTTTGAGGGCCGTCGTTCGGCTCAAACCGTGTTCCGAGATAGCGCATCCAGTCATAGCTGGTGCGGCCACCGGCTTTTTCGACGACGCTCATCAACTCACTCGTCATCGACAGGAACTGCGACATCGACATGACGTCGAGCATCTGCGGATGCACGGTGATCAGGACGGACGTTGCGGCACAGAGCGCCGACATGGTGAGGAAGCCGAGCTGCGGGGGGCAATCGATGACGACGATGTCGTAGAAGCTCTCGATATCGGCGAGCACATCGCCGATGCGGGCGAAGAAAAGGGTTTCTGCAGCCCCGCCCGTCATCATCGCCTTCGGCGTTTCGTGCTCGAATTCCATGAGTTCGAGATTGCCGGGAATGAGATGCAGATTGGCGGTGTAGGTCGACCGCACGATATCGGCGATCGACCGCGGGGCGTCATAGCGGATCGCGCCGTAAAGCGTCTCGCCTTCTCCGACATCCAACTCCGGTTGATGGCCGAAGAGGGCGGAAAGCGAAGCCTGCGGATCGAGATCGATCGCGAGCGTGCGGTAGCCGCGAAGTGCCAGATATTGGGCGAGGTGGGCTGAGGTCGTCGTCTTAGCCGACCCGCCCTTGAAGTTCATCACAGACAGGACCTGCAGCTTTTCATCGCCGCGCCGGTGCGGGACATATTTGCCCGACTTGCCGCCATCGTCGAGAACGCGGCGAATGCGTTCGATGTCGGAAACGGCATACATGCGCCGACCGTTTGACAAGGGCGCTGGGCCGTGGCCCTCTGAGGCCACCTGCCTCAGATAGCCTTCGCCGATTCCGATGAAGGCTGCCGCTTCGGCAGGGCTGAAGAGACGCATCTGCTTTTGCGCTTGCGGGGGAAAGATTTTCTTTTGGTGCTGCTGCAGCTGATGGGCAAGTTCCAAAGCGTCGGCAGCCAGAAGCGTCGGCAGATGCTCCTGTGCGTCCTGGCTTTGAATTTTTTGCTGCAACATTGATATCCCCGAAAACTGCGCAAAAATCGTCATATCCGGACAATATGCGCAGATGCACTATGCTCCGATTCGGCGCGGTTTTACAAATGCATAGCGTTTTGGCGGAGGTGCTGCCCTTGCGGTGGAAAGCGAGCTTGTGAAGCGGTCGAGTTGTCCGCGGACAACTTCCCTTCGGGCACGTTCGCGCATCTCCAATTAGATCATAGATTTAATAGACTATTGACAGCAGGTCTGATTGTGTCAGGATTGTGTTAAGTTGGCGATTGGATGCATGGAGCTTCCTGATGTTCTATCTCGGTGGAATGACCCTTGGCTATCTTGAGCCGCCCCCGCCTTTGCCGAAGGCGATGAAGGCAAAGCGGCAGGCGGAAGTGGATGTCGCCTCGACGACGCTCGACAAGGCGGCGTGCGAAGAGTCCGATCGTAATCAGGAATGGGCGCGCGCGTTCCTGACGCCGTGGCACCTCCTTTACTGAGGAGTGAGGCGTGGCGCCGAACTGCGCCGCCCAAGCGTTGACAGCTGTCAACGGCGAGAGCCGTTTCAGCCGCCGTGGAAAAGCGCAAATCGGCGAGGGAAGGGCTGTTTCGCGGCGGCGAATTGATTAAGTTCGCTGTCATGGACACCAAGCAAGATCGATCCGTTTCAAGTGACCCGCCTGGCGATGCGGCCGACAATCAGGGGCAGGTGCTATCGCTGCACCAGCGCATCCTCGGTGACGTCGAAGGGCGCATTCTTTCCGGGGAGTGGCCACCCGGACACCGCATCCCGTTCGAGCACGAACTGACCGAGCAATACGACTGCTCGCGCATGACGGTGAACAAGGCCCTGACCGAACTCGTCAAACGCGGGCTGATCGAGCGGCGGCGCAAGTCGGGAAGCTACGTTACCTTTCCGCAGGTCCAGTCCGCCGTCATGGAGATCCACGACGTTAAACTCGAAGTCCAGTCGCTGGGGCTCGATTACAGCTTCCGCGTGGATGAGCGAAAAGTGCGCAAGGTCGAAGGCTGGGATCGTGAACGCCTG
The DNA here is from genome assembly GCF_014852195.1 of Ensifer sp. ENS08. Lineage (NCBI taxonomy): Bacteria > Pseudomonadati > Pseudomonadota > Alphaproteobacteria > Hyphomicrobiales > Rhizobiaceae > Ensifer > Ensifer sp. ENS08. Next base: position 194,331 of record NZ_JACVBF010000008.1, on the reverse strand, counting down.
GATCTCCCGAGCTCGGGCAAGCTGCTGGATGTAACGTGCCGGCATTTTGCCGGCTCGCGTCCCTTTTGCTTCGAGGAGCGGTTGATCAGCCTTTCTGCGGTTCCGGAGGCCGAAGAGGAAACATTCGAGACCGCGGCGCCCGGTTCGTGGCTGCTCGGCAAGGTACCGTGGAGCACGGCCGAACACCGCATTCGTGCCGTGGCGGCCAGCAAATCGGCAGCGCAGGCGCTCGATATCGCCACCGGCACAGCCTGCCTCGTCATCGAGCGGCGGACCTGGAGCGGACGGGCGCCGGTCACGCATGTGCGGCTCACCTATCCCGGCGACCGCCACGAACTCGTTGCGCAGTTCGCGCCCAGCCCCATCGGCTAGTCGAAGGATCGGTTGTCCGCGGGCAACCGATGAAGCAGGCCCTCGATCGGCGGTTCCGCGCCGATTATCCTGCGGCGAGGCGCAGCTTCGGTGCCGGTTCGTTGCCGGAAAAAGCGAAGACCTCGATGGGTTCACCGATGCCCCTGACCGGGTAGGCGCCGAGATGCTCCATGCTCGAGGCGCAGCCGGCCAGCTCGACGAAGGCGCGCGACAACAGCACCGGGCGTTTGGTTTCCTTGGTCAGGCTCTCAAGCCTTGAGGCGATGTTGACGGCGGGGCCGATGACGGTGAAGTCGAGCCGGCGGCGCGAGCCGATATTGCCATACATCACGTCGCCGACATGCACGCCGATGCCGTAGCCGAGCGGCTCGCGACCTTTCGAGAGGTTGTCCTGGTTCAGGACGGCGATGGCTGCCTCCGCCTCCCGGATCGCCTGGAGCAGATTCTCCGCGGCGTCGGGGTTGCTTAGCGGAAAGATTGCCAGCAGCCCGTCACCCATGAATTTGAGGATCTCGCCGCCATGGCGCTCGATCGGTTCCGACATGGCGTCGAAATAGGCGTTCAGCAGTTCGATCACGTCGTCGCGCGGCCAGAGATCGGAAAGCTTTGTGAAATTGCGCAGGTCGCAGATCAGGATGGCGGCACCGACGGTGACGCCGCTGCCCCGTGTGGTGGCGCCGGCAAGGATCTGTTCGCTCGCGTGCGGGCCGACATAGGTTTCGAGCAGCGTTCGGACGAAACGGTTCTTCAGCCTGATTTCACTAACCAGCGCCAGCGCCGGCACGATCTTCGCGAGAAAGGCCAGATGTTCGTCTTCGAAGCCGCCCTTCCGGTCGCTGGCAAAGGTGACGATGTGGCGTTTGCCGAGCGTGTGCTCAAGCGGCCAGGCGATGTATTCGGTCAGGCCCTCGGCCCTGAGGTCAACATAGAGCGAGCTCTGTTCCTGCTCTTCCGTCAAGTCCTCGAGGTTGGTTCGAACCTCGGTGCCACCGTTATTGATCACGTAGAGCGGGCTGTTGAGGTAGAGAGCGGTGTTCTGGGTGCCATAGTCGTAGAGATCGATTTCGCCCTCGGCCAGCCCCTTGCGCCACAGGATGCGAGCGCCGAGCCATTGCGGATGGTTGATGCGGAAGTGCAACGTGGCGCGCGCAACCGGAATACCGGCGCCCTGCAGCCGTTCGCCCAACTCGACAAGGATATTGTCGATGAAGCGCTCGTTGCGCGTTTCGATGATCAGCCAGTCGAGCACGCCTTGGCGTCGAGCCGGAAAGCTGCCATCCTCGGGTGAAGGCGAGGGGGCCTCAGATGGGGTCTGCATTGCTGTTCTCCATGGCGCTCAAGCGGGTGAAGCCGCGTAAGCCGAACGATGTATCGCAGCAAATGTGGAGCATCGGCACCGCCTTGATAAGGGGCAACCTGAAAAGCTTTTGAGAAATCTGGGGCGGCATGCCGCCGCTTCTGTCAGACGATCGGGCGTGCCGGCGCGGCCGCAGGCCGGCTTCCGTCGATCAGCGGCAAGTGCAGGCGCACCCGCGTGCCACGCCATGGACCGGTGAGAATGTCGATACGGCCGCCGTGGAGCCGGGCGATCTCACGCGCGAGATTGAGCCCCAGCCCGGCGCCGGTGGAGCGCGGACGCAAGCGATAGAAAGGTTCGAAGACGCGATCGCGCTCCTCTACCGGAATGCCGGGGCCTTCGTCGTGGATTTCGAGCCCGCCGGCGGCATCGACCAGAACGGTGATCGTGCCGGCACCGCCGCCATGTTCGATGGCGTTGCGCAGAAGGTTGGCGACAGCCTGCTCGATCTGCCGCGGCCGCGCGCTGACCAGGGCGCCCGGCGCTTCGGCTTCGAATGCCAGCTCGTAGCCGGCTTCGAACGCAAGCGGTGCGAAGTCCGCTGCCATGACCCTCCCGAGAGAAACGAGGTCGACCACCTCGAGCGGGCCGCCGGCATGTTCGAGGACTTGCCGGTCGAGAAGCTGCTGGGCGAGATGCGACAGGCGCTCGATATCGAGCCTCAGGCGGGTGGTTTCGGGGTCTTCCTGCAGAAGCTCGGCGCGGGTCCGCAGGATCGCGATCGGGGTGCGCAATTCATGGGCCGCATCGGTCAGGAAGCGGTTGCGCTGGTCGTATCCCTCTCCCAGTCGCGCCAGGGCCCGGTTGAAGGCCCGCACCAAAGGGGCGATTTCGGTCGGCACTTCCTCGGTTTCGAGCTGCACGGCGCGGTTGTCGATGTCGATGCGCCCTGCCTGGTCGGCGGTCGAGACGAGGCTCGCGAGCGAACGGCGCACGACGGCCGGCGTCGTCAGCAGAGTGGAGACGCCCATGACCAAGACGATCGGCAAAAGGAAGCAGAGCACAACAAGCACGAGCGTCGGCATGACCTCCATCCAGGCCGTCCTGCCGTCGAGGTCGCGCGCCATATCGACATTGATGCTGATCTGCACGTCCAACGGCTCATTGTCGCGGCGGGAGGAAACGGTCGCGGCGAGGATCTGGACCCGGCCGGCTTCGGTCTCGACATTGTGGAGGACAGCGTCCGGAAGCGTGCCGCCTTCTTCGAAAAGCAATTTCGCCCCCTCCACCCGTTGCAGCAGGTCGCCGCCGGCTTCTTCATAGGGGGCAGGGACGTTTCCGTAGCGCACGACCTGGCCGGCGGCGTCGCGGACGATGTACCAGAGATTGGGATAGGACTGGCGAAGCTCGCGCAGGTCCTCGGTCTCGTGCACGGCCAGCACGCCGTTCGCGTCGCGACCGACGGCGCGGTCGAGCACATCCAAGGCGGCTTCGTTGTCGACGAGCAACCGTGGCTGGGCGATGAACACGCCCAGGAAAAGCAGGCCGATGAAGACGAACAACGTGGCCGCCTGCAGGAGGATCAGCCGACGGACGAGGACCCATTGCAGCGAGCGCGGACGAACCTTGATCATGTCGTCGCGCGCAGGAGATAGCCGAGATTGCGGATCGCCCGGATTTCGACGCCGGCGCCGACGTCGTCTAGCTTGCGGCGCAGGCGCGAAAGATGGGAGTCGAGCGCGTTGGATTCGATCTCGTCTTCCATGGCGTAGACCGATTCTTCCAGCGTCGCCCTGAGCACGGTTCGGCCGGGCCGCCGCATCAGCGCTTCGAGCGCAAGCCGTTCCCGGCGCAGGAGGTCGAGAGGCTTGTCGTCGACGGCGGCCTCCCGGTGGCGGAAGTCGTAGATGAGCCGCCCGACCTTGGTCTGCTCCGATTTGAGCGTGACCGGACGGCGCGCAAGCGCGCGCAGCCGCGCCATCAGTTCCTCGACGGCAAAAGGCTTGGAAAGATAATCGTCGGCACCGGCATCGAGCCCGCTGACCCGGTCGTTGATCGATCCCAATGCCGTCAGCATCAGGATCGGCGCCTCGACGCCAAGGCTTCTGAGCTTCGGGATAAGATCCAGCCCCTCGCCATCCGGCACCCGGCGGTCAAGCACGACCACGTCATAGGGCCAGAGTTCGGCAACGGCCTCGGCGTCGGCGAGCGTCGAGACATGATCGACGATCACCTGGCGCCGCGCCAGGGCAGCCTTGAGGGCCGAGGCCATCTCCGGCTCGTCTTCCAGCAGCAAGATGCGCATGCCACTTTCCCTTCTGTGCCCGCATCTATGCGGGTCGCTGATCCGTCACGTCGACTGCCCGAGGCGTCACTCGCATTCCAGCTTCGGCTGGCGGAAGTTGGTGATGTACCAGCGGCCGTGCTGCATCCGGGCGTAGAAGCTATAGAAGCACTCCTGTTCCTCGACATAGCCCGGCGTCGAATACTCCTCGTAGCGCATTCCGCGCCGGGTGTCCCTGATTTCGCCGCTGGATGTGCCGGAGACGACATTCGTTGAGATCTTGCGCCATTGATAGGCGCGCTCGTTCCAGCCGAGATCGAGAACATTGGTGGGCGGACCATAGTCGATGATGACGGATTCGACCGGCTGGCCGATATAGGTCTTCATCGTATCGGATGCACAGCCGGCCAGCAGGGCGGCGGTGGCGGCGAAGCAGGCGAGGGTGCAAAACCCCTTAATGGAGAGCATGACGGATCCCGGTTTTCCTGCAGCGCCAGTCGTCCACGGGACGCGCGAAGCCAGCAGTTGTCGTTGACGTGCCGCCCGTCCGGAACGACTGCGATCCGGAGCGATGCGACGGCTGACCGGGAGCTAAAGGGCCAAGATTACAGGGGCATTGCAGGGCCGGCGCAAAGCTGGCGAAAGCTGCGCCGACGAAGCCGGTGGCGGGGGCAACGGATGTCGTTACTGCCGAAGAAGCGCTGCATACTTCCTAGGCAGCGCGGTCTGTGTCACGTGTTTGCGCTACCTTGGGATCAGCCGCGTAAACCAGGCCCGGCTTGACGATCCACTCGCCCGTGCGAAGTGCCAGTACATCAAAGCCGCCGCTCACCAGGCGCGGTGCCACGCCGACGAAACGATAGACAAGGCCCTCTCCGTCGCGCACGGATTCCCGTATCGGACAACTGCCCAGAGAGCCGATAACGTCGCCCTCGAACGCGACATCCACCAGCATGAAATATTCCGTCGGCAGACGGCGGCTGGCTCTGGAGGAGAGTTTGAACCCGTTTGTGAATTTCATAGTCTTGCTCGTCTGTGACGCCTTCGGAACCGGACATGCCGGTACTGGCAAGCGTCTGCGCTGTTCTGTTGCTTTCGCGTCCGAAGCCGGGTGGGTTGCCGCCAACGCAAATCCGGCCGATCACAGGAAAGGTGAATGCTGCGGCACCGGGTGTTGCGGCGCGGCACGTCTCAAGCCATCCAAAAGCGGCACCAGCATGGCAGCATGCCTGAGGCAAAACGACCTACAGGCACATTGCCGCCCGCTGCTTCTATCGCGCGGATCGGCATAGGATTTCGCCTGGGAAGATGGGATGGGAAGATCAGAAAAGCATAAGGGGAGGGAGTGCAGTGCGCTTGGATGATTGCGCGCGACGCTAGCAGAGCATCGCGGTTTGAGCTGGACGCAACTCGCCGCCAAACAGCGGGCTGAGGGTCGGTTCGGAGAGCAGGAACCCTTGCACGTGCGTTGCCCCGGCGCCTTGCGCGGCCTCAAATTGTGCATAAGTTTCAACACCTTCGACCACAACGACGGGAGCGACGCAGGACGCCAGACCCACCATGTGCAGAAGGAACCGCTCCGCGTCGGGACGTCCGAGCCGCAGGAAGAAGCCGTCGATCTTCACGATGTCGACGGGCAGGGACAAAAGTGCCTCCGGCGTCGAAAATCCCGTTCCGAAGTCATCGACGGCGACCCGATATCCAAGCTCTCGTACGCTTCGAACGAAACACCCGGCCGTCGGGAGCGCTGAGATCGGCAGGCTTTCGGCGAGTTCGAGCACGAGGCGCGATGCCAGCCCCCGATGGGTCGACAGCAGATCCAGGAGCAGCGTCCGGTTACGTTCATCGCAGATGCTTTCGACCGAGATGTTGCAGCCGAGGTCGCCGGTTGGATGATGCGCCAACCAGTCGAAGGCGAGCGTGAGCATGTGCCTGTCCAGCGCAGCAATGCGGCCGGCCGCCTCCAGATAGCGTATGAACTCGCTGGCGGTCATGACCTCGCCGTCGGGTCGGATGATCCTTCCCAGACACTCCGAATAGAGCACGGTGCCGACATCGGCGACGGCATTGACGTGTTGAAGTGAAAACCCGACGCGCCCTTCTTTTGCTGCGTGGTCGAAGATTTCCACAACACGGTCAAACATTTAAACTCCATTGGCTTGGACGCGGGTCCGGATGCAGCCACCGGCTCACCAAGTGAGCCGGTGGCCAGTTCCTCGTTATTGGGCGGTCTCCGGCTCCGGTTCGACAACAACCACCGTCTGCGGCGGCAGCGTGCCGCGGATTTCGTCGATCTTGCCAACGGCGGGGCCGACCCCGAGAATCCCCTTGGCTTCGTCGACCATGTCGTCGGTTACCACGCCATCCTTGGTGAAGCCCGCTAGCGCCTGGCGCAGCGCTTCGTCGCTCAGCGCAGGATCGGCTGGGATGGCGTCGACGCCATTTTCCGCCTCGAACTGCGCATAGGCGATTGCGTAAGCGGAAACGGCCGCCATCTTCGGATCGTTTGAATTGAGATAGGCGTGGTAGTTGCGGTTGAGCGAGTTGAACCCTCGCTTAGACCCGGGCGCCACAACGGGATCGACTACCGGATCGACCACCGGGTCCGATGCAACCACGACCGATTTGGCGGGTTTCTCGGCTTTTGCCGATTTGGCTGCCTTGGTCGCCTTGGTCTTGCTGCCGGAGGTCCCGGATTTGTGCTGCGATTTTCCACTGGACTTGCCAGTGCTCGTTTCCTTGCTTCCGCGGGAAGTGTCGGATTTGCTGTGGCCGGAACCGCCACCGTGGCTCCCGCCATTGCCACCACCGTTGCCCCCGCCGTTACCGCCGCCGCCACCATTGCCACCACCGCCGCCATTGCCGCCTTTGGCGTAGGCGGAATCGATCAGGCTCAGGGAACCGGCAGCCATTGGCGCGACTGCCAGCGTCAGCGCCATGATGCTCCGGGCGATCAGCTTCGTCACAGGCATAGAAATCTCCTCATTTCCAACTGGTCGTTCTCATTTGCTTACGGATCGAGACACGACGTTCGATGTGAAGACGATATCTGCGCCTCTGAGACGGCGCCATCGGCCCCCGACCATTGCCTTTTCGCCTAGGACCTAGGTCCTATTCCGCAGCATCAAAGGTCCGAACAGTTCGGTCGCGATGGCTGCGCCATTGACCCTGTCATGAGAGTGGTTAGGTTGGCGCGGCCTTGCTACAATCGTCGCGCCGCACGAGCCGGCGGCCCGATCCGAGAGACCTGGTGCGCGTCCAACAGCTTATCACCCGCTGGAATTCTCAATCTCTAGCCACCCAGTTCCTGCTGATCGGAGGAGCGGTCGCCGCTTGTGCGATGGTTCTGGTCGGCGCCTTCGTATCGAACAGGATCGAAGACGCAGTCACCCGGAATTCCGCCGCAACGACGGCGCTTTACGTCGACAGCGTGATCGCGCCGTTGCTGCCCGATATGCAGACGAATGAAGTGCTCGACGAAACGGTTGCCCGTGCGCTGGACGAGACCCTTGGCCAGGGCGCGCTCGGCGAACGCCTCCTCTCGTTCCGCCTTTGGCGTGCCGATGGCACGCTTCTCTATTCGAGTGACCAGGCGGCCGTCGGCACCAAGGTGGAGCCAAGCGAGGAACTTCAGACGGCATTTTCAGGCAAAATGGTCGCCCGCTTCGACCAGGCCGGGGATGGGACGGCGGACAGGGCTACGGCCGAGCCGGCGCTTGCCATCTACAATCCGGTGCTCCAACCCTGGTCCGGCCAGGTGGTGGCCGTGTCGGAATTTCACGAGGTGGCCAATGATTTCGAACAAAGCCTCAATCAGGCGCGTGCACACACCTGGTTGGCGGTCGCAGCCTTCACGCTTGCCTTCTTCGTCGTGCTGTCGGCGATCGTGCTTCGGGGCAGCAAGACGATCGAGAGCCAGCGGCATGCGCTCGCCCAGCGCGTCGACGAGCTTTCGGCATCGCTGGCGCAGAACGAAACGTTGCGCGGCCGGCTGCAGCGCGCGTCGCAGCGCGCCACCGCATTGAACGAAAGCTATCTGAGGCGCATCGGCGCGGACCTGCATGATGGCCCCGCCCAACTCGTCGCCTATGCTTCGCTAAGACTGGGCAGCGAGACCTTGAAGCGCGACGCGACGCCGGCGGCCACCCGTGCGCGCGAGATCGGCGCGATCAAGGCGAGCCTCGACGAGGCGATGCAGGAGATCCGCACAATCTGCGGCGGCCTGGTCCTGCCGCAGATCGAGACGGCCGGACTGGCAGAGATCCTGCAGCGTTGCGTGAAGGCCCATCAGCAGCGCACAGGGGCGGCGGTCGAGCTCGCCCTGGCCGATCCGCCGGACCGTCTGTCGCAGGCGGCAAAGATCTGCATCTACCGCTTCGTGCAGGAAACCCTCAACAACGGCTACCGGCATGCCGGCGGCGTGAGGCAGCAGGTATCGCAACGAACAGTCGGCGACCGTGTCACCATCGAGGTCGCCGACGGCGGACCCGGATTTGATCCGGACAAAGTTCCGCCCACAAGTCTTGGTCTTGCCGGCCTGCGCGAACGGATCGAAAGTCTCGGCGGAACGTTTGAGCTCATCATCGAGCCGACCGGCACCACCGTTCGCATGACGACAAGCGTCAAGGAGATCTGACAATCATGACGTCAAGGATACGCGTTGCCGTGGTCGACGACCACCCTCTGTTTCGCGAAGGCGTGACCCGGAGCCTGTCGGAGATCGAGGGGTTTGAGATCGTCGCCGAGGGCAGTTCGAAGGACGACGCGACCGGGATCGCGCAAAGCCTCGGACCGGATGTGATGCTCATGGATATCTCCATGCCGGGCGGCGGGCTGGAGGCGATACCGGCGATCCTGGAGGTCGCTCCGTCGCAGAAGATCATCATGCTCACGGTTTCCGAAGACGGAGATGACGTGACCACGGCGCTCGACCGGGGTGCCACCGGCTATGTGCTGAAGGGCGTCGGCGCCTCGGCGCTCGCCGAGGTCATTCGCACTGTCGCTTCGGGCGAGCGTTACGTGGCGCCGACCCTGTCGGCCAAGCTTTTGTCGACGAAGGGCCCGGCTCAGCCTGGAAAATCCGGTCTGGTCGCAACCCTGACGCCCCGCGAGAAAGAGGTTCTGCACCTGGTAGCGGCCGGCATGAGCAACAAGCATGTTGCCATCGAGCTGGACCTGCAGGAAAAGACCGTGAAGCATCACATGACGCAGATCATGACGAAGCTCGGGGTCGCCAACCGCACCGAAGCGGCAATGGTTCTGCGCGACGCGCGCGAGCTTTAGTCTCTGAGACCGACCGATACCGTCGCACCGCCGACGCTGATCGGCGGCGCGTGCTAATGCGCCAGGGTCTCCATGCGCTGCTTGTCGGCTGATGTCGCGCGCCGGTTGATGATCGTCCGTCCGCGGGCATCCTTCATGATGTAGCGCCCCTTCCTGACTTGCTCGGTTATGCCGCCCTTGTGACGGATACCGGTTTCGCCATCGTCGGTGGCGTCTTCATTTGCACGGGAGGCCTTGGAGTTTCCGCCGGAACGGTTTTCGTTGGAATTCCCGTTTCCATTGCCGTTGCCACCGCCATTGCCGTTATTGCCGCCGCCGTTCCCGTTCCCTCCGCCATTACCACCACTATTTCCACCGCCGTTGCCGCCGCCACTATTGCCGTTCTTGGCGAGGGCGACCGTCTCGGTCATCGACAGGCCTGCACGGGTCAGATCGAGCTTGTAGGGAAGGGTCGTCACCAACAGGACCGCGGGCCAGAAGAATGCAGCAAGAAAAATCCGGCGATTGGGCATTTCAGTCCTCTGGCGATGTCGCGGCACAGGGTGGGCACGCTCCGGCGGATACCGGCAAGCTCGACTTTGCTCATGGCCGGCATGGCCAGTCAACGCGCGTCTGCGCTGGTTACGCTTTCCCAGACCTTTCCCCGGCGACGGCCGGACAATCGTCGGATTCCCTTAGGACCAAAGTCGGGTTCCATGCGTCGTCGTTTGGCGGCTGTGGCCTGCGCTCTTGCCGAGCAGCGACCGTGGCGTGACGGGTAGTCAGGCGATGGCGCGATTGAAATTGTCATGCACGCCGTTGCATCGTTTCATTTGGCCATATTCTCGACACCGAGATCGTTGACGTCTCCGGCAGGCTGGGACCACCCGGCGCTCATCGAGCGCCCGCTCCTGCGCCTCTTCGGAGGCCCGGGGGCGGGCGTTTTGCGCCTTTTGAAAGATCAACACTTGTCACACGACAAATCGACCGGGCACGTCAAGAAACGCATCGTGCTGCATTTTCCGGGCTTCGAGCCGCTGGATGCCGTCAAGCATCAGGCGCGCTACAAGCGATCGGCGGTCAAGACGGCGAGACTTCAGGATTTCGATGTTCAGGTTGGGCAGGTGGAGAGCGAGGGACCCGGCCGCTATTTCGACGTGGATAGCCAGGGCGCCTACTGGCAGACGGCCAGCCGCGTCTACATCTTCGATCACGACGAGATCGTCCGACGCCTGAATGGCCGGGGCACGCTGCATCGAATGGTCGCGGGCTACCTGAGCGCCCTGCGCGTCGTCTGGGAAGGCGGCGCATTCGGCTACTTCCGGCATGCCTGGCGGTTCGGCCTGTTCTTTCTCTTTCCGTTCCTGCTGGTGGCAATTGGCGTCGCGGGGAGCGTGTTGATCGGCACCGCCCCCTACTGGCTTGCGCTTGAATCATCGCTTCTCGTCCTGAGCGCGATCGTCGCCTACCTGGTCTTTTTCAAGCTGTTTCTCCCCTGGTCGGAGCGGTGGCATACCCTGCATCTCTTTTCCGACTGGGAGCTGGCGGTTGCCGTTGCACGTCTGGAAAAACCATATTTAAAGCAATGGGTTGAAGACAGCCTGGCATCCGTGCGGGCCGCGCTCAACGAACCGGCCGACGAGTACGTCATCAGCTCTCACAGCATGGGCTCCAGCATCGCCACCCAGGTGATCGGCGCCCTGGTGGAGCGGGAGCCAGGCCTCTTTGCCGGAAAACGCATCGTCTTCGTCACGCTCGGCGGCGCGATCCTGCAATGTGCGCTGCTGCGCTCAGCCGAAGTGTTGCGCGCGCGCGTCGGCGCCATCGCCCGGGTGAAGGATATCTTCTGGTTCGACGTCCAGTGCCTGACCGACGCGATCAATTTCTACAGATGCCAGGTGGTGGCGCTTGCCGGACACGGCGATGCGCCTCAGCCGCCCATCGTTTACATCCGGCTCAAGCATATGCTGTCACCGGAGCGCTATGGCCGGATCAAGCGCGACTTCCTGCGTGTGCACCGCCAATACGTGCTCGATGCCGACGTTCGCGCGCCCTTCGATTTTACGATGATGACGGCCGGGCCGCTCCCGGCCGCCTCATTCGCCAACGCGGCCTGAAGGCAAACAGTCCTGTCGGGGCAGGGCTGTTGCTTGCCGCTCACGTACTCAGCACCGAGAGACCGCTCTCCCGGTCGAACAGGTGCAAGCCGTTTGGCTCGATTGTGAAGGATACCGCTTCCCCCGGCCTGGGGCAGCCGCTGGCCTTGACCAGTGCGCCAATTTCCTTGCCGGCAAACAGAAAGGTCACGAGCGCGTCGTTACCATGAAACTCGACCAGGTCGGCGATGCCCTCGACACGATTGAGCCCGCTTTCCGCCGGCGCCAGGTCGGCGGGACGTATGCCCAGCACCAGCGTCTGGCCATGGCGAAGCGTGAACCTGTCGTCCGAGATCGCGAAGCTGCCGCCCGCACTGCGCAACAGCCAGCTGCCTTCGGTCTTTTCGGCCGTCACGTCGATGAAATTCATGTTGGGTGTGCCGATAAAGCCGGCGACGAAGAGCGTGCGCGGGCGTTCGTATATCTCGGCGGGCGTTCCGACCTGCTCGATCGCGCCACCCTTCATCAGGACGATCCGGTCGGCAAGTGTCATCGCCTCCAACTGGTCGTGGGTCACATAGATCGTCGTGGTCTTCAGCTTCTGGTGCAGCCGGGCGATCTCGACCCGCATGTGATTGCGCAGCTTCGCGTCGAGATTGGAGAGCGGCTCGTCAAAGAGGAAGACCCGCGGCGTCTTGATCATCGCGCGGGCGATAGCGACGCGCTGCTGCTGCCCGCCGGACAGCTCGGTCGGCTTGCGGGCGAGATAGGGCTCGAGGCCGAGCGTTCCCGAAACAGCGCGAATCCGCGTATCGATCTCCGCCTTCGGCACCTTCATGCGCTTCAGTCCGAAAGCGATGTTGTCGTAGATCGTCATGTGTGGGTAGAGCGCATAGTTCTGGAAGACCATGGCGACGCCGCGGTCGCGAGGCGGCAGGTCGTTGACCGCCCGCCCGCCGATCGAGACGATGCCGCCGGAGATATCCTCGAGGCCGGCAATCATGCGCAGCAGCGTGGACTTGCCGCAGCCGGATGGGCCGAGAAACACGATGAATTCATGATCGGCGACATCGAGGTTGAAATCCTTGATGACATCAACGGCGCCGTATTGCTTGTCGACGTTGGAGCAGACGATGTTCGCCATGGCTCAATCCTTCCCACTGTCCATGCGGATCTGAAGTTTGATATCAGTCGGTCGGGCGGATGCGGCCCGCTCGAATGCCCTGATGCTGTCTTTGAAGCGGAAGGTTTCAGTGATCAGCGGCTTCAGATCGACCTTGCCGGACGCGATCAATTGCAGGGCGCGGTCGAAGATGTTGGCGTAACGAAACACCGTTTCGATCCGGACTTCCTTGGAGATGGCACCCGGAACGTCGAACTGTACCGGTTCGACCGGCAGGCCCACCAGAACCACGGCACCGCCCGGGCGGACCAGATCGAAAATCCCGGAAAAGGCCTTGGCGCTGCCGCTCGCCTCGAAGACGAGATCGGCGCCCCAGCCGCCGGATTCCGCGGCGATGACATCGGCAAAAGGCCGCTCGGCGATGTTGACCGGGATGATGCCCGGATATTGCGCCGCGATCGCCAGCTTCTCCGCGCTGAAATCGGAGATGAAGACACGGCTGCAGCCACCGGCAAGGGCTGCGAGCGCCACCATGATGCCGATCGGCCCGCAGCCGATCACCGCGGCGACATCGCCCGGTGCAATCCGCGCGCGGGCGGCTGCCTGCATGCCGATGGCGAACGGTTCGACCATCGCGCCTTCGGCAAAGGAGATGTTGTCGGGAAGCTTGTAGGTGAAGGCGGCGGGATGGACTGCGAAGGGAGCGAGCACGCCATGAACCGGCGGCGTTGCCCAGAACCGCACCTTGGGATCGACATTGTAGATGCCGAGCTTGGAAGCCCGGGAGGTCAGTTCTGGAACACCCGGCTCCATGCAGACCCGGTCGCCGACGTCGAGCGTTTCGACATTGCTTCCGACCGCGACGACGGTGCCGGCCGCCTCATGACCGAGCACCATCGGTTCGCGCACCACATAGGGGCCGATGGCGCCGTGGGTGTAGTAGTGCACGTCGCTGCCGCAGACGCCGACCGTGTCGATGGCGATCTTGACATCATCGGGACCAAGTTCCAGCGGGAGATCGATCTCCCGGATTGCGAGCTTGCCTTTTTGCTCGAGGACCAACGCTTGCATGAAGGATTTCCTTGTTTTTCCAGTCTTGGGATTCATTGGGTCTTGCGCTTGAAGGCGCTGTTGAGCATGCCACTTAGAACCCCGATGAAGAGCAGCGGCGGGATGGAGAGCAGCACGACGGAGGCGTTGAGGATGCCCCAGGGCACGTCGCGACCGAGTTGCGTCAGCTCCGAGGCGACGATCGGCAACGTCTTGGCGTCGGACGTCGTCAGCATCAGCGCAATCAGGAATTCGTTCCAGACGAGCACGAAGGCAAAGGCGACAGCTCCGATCAGCGACCGAAGGGCAATCGGCAGCGCGATAAGGAAGAAGATCGCATAAGGACCGTAGCCATCGACGCGGGCAGCCTCCTCGACTTCCTTCGGCACCCGCGCAAAGGCCGGGACGCTCAGCCAGATGATGGTCGCGAGCGTCAGCAGCGAATAGGTGACGATCATCGACAGGCGGGTGTCATAGAGGCCGAAATCGAGCCAGATCACCATCAGCGGAATGGCGATTGCGACCGGCGGCAGGAAGCGCAGCGACAGAACGAAGAACTGAATGTCGCGGGACCAGCGGTTGGGATAGCGCGCGATCGCATAGGCGGCGGGCAGGCCGAGGGTGGCACCGATCAGCACCGCAGCGCCCGATATCAGCAGCGAATTGACCAGGCCGGCAAAGACGCTTTCGCGGCCGAGCACATAGGCGAAGTTGTCGAGCGTCGGCTCGAAGAAGAAGAGCGGGGTCGGTGTCACGATGTCGACCCGGTTCTTGAAGGCATTGAGCGTGGTCCAGAACATTGGAAACACGGCAGAGAAGGCGGCGGCGACAAGGATGAGCCGGCCAATGAAGCGGCCAAGGGCGTGGGCGGTCATCACTGAACCCTCTTCCAGATGAAGGTGAAGGCGATCGAGGTGGCGATCATCATCAGAACCGCCATGCTGGAGGCGTAGGAAATCCGGCCGGACTCGATGAAGCCTTGCGAGAAGGCGTACATGTCGAGCGTTTCGGTCGCGATGCCGGGGCCGCCGCGGGTCATCACGTAGATCAGGTCGAAGGCGCGCAGCGACTCGATCATCTTGACGAAGGCAAGCGAGATCAGCGGCGCCTTCAGCATCGGCAGCGCGATGAAGGCATAGATCTCCCATGTGCGGGCATGGTCCAGCCGTGCCGCTTCGAATGGCTGGGGCGGCAGCGTTTCCAGGAGCTTCAAGACGATGACGGCGAAGAACAGGCCCCATTGCCAGACATCGACCAATGCGACTGTCGCAAGTGCAGTCGCCGGATTGGACAGGAGATCGAGTGGCTGACCGGTGATTGCCTTGTAGGGATAGGTGGCGATGCCATAGAGCGGATGGAAGGCGAACTTCCAGACGAAGGCGGCCGAAACGCGTGGCAGGATCACCGGTACCAGAAACAGGAGCGCCAGCAGGTTGCGCGTGCGCGGCGAGACGCATTCGAACAGCAGGATGCCAAGGCCGACGGCGATGGCGAGCGTTATACCGACGGTCACGGCTTCCCAGGTCAGGGAGACGCCGATCGCATTGATGAAGCGGCGGTCCGAGAAAAGGTCGATATAGTTGGCGAAACCGACGAAGCTGCCGTCCGGACGGCTGAGTTCCCGGTTTTGGAACGATATGTAGATCGCATAGGCCGTCGGCACGAGGGCGAGAACGGCAAGGATGCCCATGGCCGGGGTGAGGAACACCGCCGGCAGGCTGTTTTTCTGCTTCATGTGATCAGTCCTACGGCTGGGCTTTGAACGCCCCCGATGGTGCGGGCCACCGGCGGCTTTGCCGGCCGATGGCCCTTGGGAGGAACCGGCTTACTGGCTGCGGGCAACCAGGTCTTTGGCGAAGCCGTCGAGTTCGTCGAGGCCTTCCTTGATGTCGGTGCGCGTTCCGGTGATCAGCTCCTCGAGGATGATGCCCCAGCGGTCGCCAAGATCAGGCCATTGCGGGTTCTGCCAGAAGTTGACGGCGGTGACCTTGCCGGTATCAGCAAGCGCCTGGCCGAGATCGGGGCCGTAGAGCTCGGCGAATTTCGGGCTGGTCATGATGCTGGTGCGATTGAGTTCGCTGAACTGTCCGGCTTCGAGCCGCCGGGCCTCGTTTTCCTTCGAGGTCGCCCAAGCTACGAACAGACCGGCGCAGGCCTTGGAGGCCTCATCCTTGTTGGCCTTCATGCCGATTGCCAGACCATGGCCGTAGCCGCCGCCCGTCAACGGTGCCGGAGGCGGCAGGTAGCCGACCTTGCCGGCCACCTTCGAGGACTTCGGATCGATCGCCATGCCGACGAGCGGGGTGGATTCGATCAGCATCGCCACCTGGCCGGAGGTAAAAGCACCAACCGCCTCGTCCCAGCCGCCGGTCTGGCTGCCCGGTGCCGAGTACTTGAAGAGTTCGAGATAGGTCTCGGTCGCCTTGACCGCCTGTTCGCCGTCAAAGACCGGCGTCTTGCCGTCGAACCAGTTGCCGCCGAAGCCCTTGAAGAAGGGCATCCAGCGCCAGACATTGGCGCCCGAGCCGCGCTGGCCGCGAAGGGCTGTGCCGTAGATACCCTGGTCGGGCTGATTGAGCTTCTTCACTGCGGCAACATATTCGTCGAGCGTCTTCGGCGGCGTAATGCCGGCCGCCTCGAGCAAGTCCTTGCGGTAGACCATGAGGTCCCCGCCGCCAGTGACCGGCGCAAACCAGACCTTGCCGTCATAGGTCGCGACCTTCTGGCGGCCCGGATCGAAATCGGCGTAGTCGTAGTCATCAGGATAATAGTCCATCAGCGGCGCGACCCAGCCGGCCGACGCAAATAGCGCCACATTTGCCTCGTCGATGTAATAGACGTTGTACTTGCCGATGGTCGAGGCGTCCGCCTTGGTCTTGGCGCGGCGGTCGTTTTCGTTGAGATAGTCGATCTCGAAGGATGCGCCGCCCGAGAGCTTCTCGAATTCGGACTTGTAGTCTTCGAGCAGCGTCAGGCCGTCGCGCGGCTGGGCGAGCACCTTGATCGTGCCGGAGCATTCGGCAGCGACCGCAACAGTCGTCAGGCCGGTGGAAAGAAGGCATGCGAAGGCGATGCTCGAAACGAGCGTTTTGGCTTTTTTCATTGTGAAAAGACCTCCCCAGGTCTGCGATGCGCGCCGGATACTCCTCAGATCCAGTGCGTTTTCCTCATAGCGAACCGTTTCGCTGGGTTCGATGATAGGCCTTACGCTTTGCCGAACTAGCGTGCGCGATGCGGCGATTCTGTACTTTCTTGCAGAAAATTGCCAGATGCCAGCCGTTTGCAGCGCAGCAAACGCAAGGATTCATCGCCTGGGTGGGTGAAACGCGCCTAAGAACGGGAAGTACGACGCTGGCCTGTCAGCCGCCTGTAGGCCGAAGGCGTCATCTTGTGCTGGCGCAGGAAGGTGCGATTGAAATTGGAGATGTTGAGGTAGCCGACCTCGAAGCAGATGTCGGTGATCGGGACGTCGGTTTCGGCAAGCAGCTTGCACGCCTGCCAGATGCGCAGCTTGTTGACGTGGTCGGTAAAGGTGTTGCCGGTATTCTTCTTGAAGAAACGGGAAAAGGCCGTTTCGCTCATGCCGGCCTGCCGGGCAAGATCGGCAAGATGAATGTCGGTGGCGATGTTCTCGTAGATGAAGGCCAGAGCGCCGCGCAGCACGTCAAGCGATTGTTGGTCGAGTTCTGGCGCGAATTCCGGCGAGGAGAGCAACTCGTATTCTTCGGTGTTGACCAGCAGATCGAGCAGCTGGATGAACAGCGAGAAGCGCGAGAGCCCTTTCAGGCTGCCCATACGTTCGATCAGATCGGCGCCCTTGGCGCGGGCTTCGCCATGAAACACCAGGCCGCGCTCGGCGCGGGCGAAGAAGGCCTCAAGCTCGGCAAATTCCGGTAGGGCGTCGGTGATCTCGCGCATGCGATCCGGGTGGAACTGCATGACGATGTCACGGCCTTCGATAATCTCATCGGGTTCGGTAACCGTTACCCAGTCATGCGGCAGGTTGCTGCCGATGACGGTGAGATAACCCGGACCGAACTGGCCGATATGATCACCGACGAAGGCAAGGCCCGAGGCCTTGCGGATGAGATGGATTTCGATCTCCGGATGGAAGTTCCAGACGTTCCGTTCCCAGGGATAGTTGTCGAGACGCCATAGGAACGTCTCGTTGACGCCGGTGACGATGTGCTCGAAGGTCGGCGGGTTGGTTGCCAGCGAAGCGGGCTTTGCCGGCGCGCGTTTTGGGCCCCGCGCCGTACTCATCGCCTGACCCTCCTTCGCGTCGTGTCGATCGGTCGTCTCCTTTGGAGAAGGAGCGGCTGGCTATTGCACCCAAGCCGCCCCGTTTTCCGGACTATGTCAGGCGCGTTCGGCCCAGATCTTGGCGAGCTCGACCAGCGTCTTTACGCTGCGCTCCATGTCCTGGCGGCTGACCCATTCGAGCGGCGAATGGAAGGCGTGGCCGCCGGCGAAGAGGTTGGCCGAAGGCAGACCCATGAAGGAGAGCCGCGAACCGTCGGTGCCGCCGCGGATGCTGCCGCGCACCGGCTGCATGCCGGCCCGGCGGATCGCCTCGATGGCGTTTTCGACGATCTCCGGATGGCGGTCGAGGATGGCCTTCATGTTGCGGTACTGCTGCTTGACCTCGAAACTGTAGGTGGAGCCCGGATAGGCCTTCATCACGTCCTTGACGATGCCTTCGAGCATGGCTTCCTTCGAGGCAAGGCCCGCCTCGTCGAAGTCGCGCACGATGAGGCCGAGCTGCGCCCTGTCCATCGAGCCGGTCACGCCGGTCGGATGCACGAAGCCGTCGCGGCCCTCGGTGCCCTCGGGCGAAACCTCCCGCGGCAGCCGGCTAATGATGTTGCCGGCGATCTTGATGGCGTTCTCCATCTTGTCCTTGGCAAAGCCCGGGTGGATGGCGACGCCATGAATGACGATCTCGACGCCATCGGCGGAAAAGGTCTCGTCCTCGATATGGCCGGCGGTTTCGCCATCGACCGTATAGCAGAATTGGGCCCCAAGCTTCTTCAAGTCGACCTTGTCGACGCCGCGGCCGATCTCTTCGTCGGTGGTGAAGAGCAGCTTGATCGTGCCGTGCTTGATTTCGGGATTGTCGACGAGAACTTGAGCGGCCGCGACGATCTCGGCAAGCCCGGCCTTGTCGTCGGCGCCGAGCAGAGTCGTGCCGTCGGTCGTGACGATGTCATTGCCGATCTGGTCGTTGAGAACCGGGTGGTCGGCGACGCGGATCACCTGCTGCGGATCTCCCGTGAGCCGGATATCGCCGCCCTGGTAGTTGCTGACGATCTGCGGCTTGACGTTCGTGCCGGTGAAATCCGGCGCCGTGTCCATGTGCGAGCACCAGCAGATGACCGGCACCGGCTTGTCCACGTTCGAAGGAATGGTGGCATAGACGTAGCCGTTTTCATCGAGATGGGCGTCGGCAAGGCCAATCGTCAGCAGTTCCTCGACGAGCACGCGACCGAGGTTCTTCTGCTTTTCCGTCGACGGCTGCGTCTTCGACTTGGCGTCGGACTGGGTGTCGATGACGACATAACGAAGGAAGCGGTCGAGAACGGTATCGGTCATGGCGGGAATCCAATGCTGGTGGGCGTCAGACCGCTATACCCCCAGACAGAGACGAGGGAAAGTCGTGACCGCCCAACGCATGCGGTTGGTGGTGGCCCGACTGGCTCCTCCGGTCGCGGCGCAGACGATGCCGATCAGTAGATTTTTCCAGCCGTCGTCTCGGTCTCGCCTCTGGTACCCTTGAACTCCGCTGCCAGCTTCGACGTGGCGCCGACCAGCAGGCCGACATCGTTGCCGACCGCCACAAAGGTCGCGCCGAGTTCTAGGTAGCGGCGGGCAAGGGCCTGATCGGAGGTCAGGATACCGGCCGCCTTGCCGTGCGACTGGATGCGAAGGAGCGCCGCCTCGACTGCTTGCTGTACCTCCGGCGCACCGGGCTTGCCGAGAAAGCCCATGTCTGCGGCAAGATCGGCGGGGCCGATGAAGACACCGTCGACGCCGTCGGTGGTCGTGATCTCGTCGAGGGCGGCAAGGCCGGCGCGGCTTTCGATCTGCACGAGCAGGCAGACCTCGTCATTGGCGGTCTGCAGATAGTCGGGAATACGGTTGAAGGCCGATGCCCGGGCAAGGGCGGCACCGACTCCACGCACGCCATGGGGCGGATAACGCACGGCGCCCACCAGGGCGCGGGCCTGTTCGTCGCTTTCAACCATCGGCACCAGCAGCGTCTGCGCGCCGATGTCGAGGATCTGCTTGATCATCCAGGTCTCGCCGATCGGCGGCCGGACGATGGCGTGGCTTGGCGATGCGGCGAGTGCCTGGAGCTGTGCTGCCAGAAGCGGCACGTCGTTCGGCGCATGCTCGGCGTCAAGCAGCAGCCAGTCGAACCCGGCGCCGCCGCAGATCTCGGCCGTATAGGGATTGGCGAGCGCCAGCCAGAGGCCGATCTGCGGGCGCTTGTCAGTGAGGGCCTGTTTGAACGGATTGCGCGGAGCGGGCATGGTCGGTCCTATTCGAAGAAGCAGCTGACGGTGCCGGACGGGCCGAAGTCGGCGACGATGGTGTCGCCATGGCGCGCCTCGACCGGGCGGATGAAGGAGCCGGCAAGCACGATCTGGCCGGCCTCGATACGGTCGCCGTAGAGCGCCAGGCGATTGGCGAGCCAGGCGATTCCGCGGGCCGGGTGGTTGAGCACGCCGGCGCCCAGTCCTGTCTCTTCGACCTCGGCATTGCGCGAGACGATCGCGCCCATCCAGCGCATGTCGATCGCATCGGGCCGCATCTGTCTTCCGCCAAGCACGATGCCGGCATTGGCGGCGTTGTCGGAGATGGTATCGACGATCGTGCGCGCCTTCTTCGTTTCCGGATCGACGCGCAGGATCCGCGTATCGAGGATTTCGAGCGCCGGCGTCACGTAATCGGTGGCGTTCAACACGTCGAAGACGGTGACATTGGGGCCGGAAAGCGGCGCCTTCATCACGAAGGCGATCTCGGCCTCGATGCGCGGCTGAATGAAACGATTGCCCGGAATGCGCGCGCCGTCCTCAAACAGCATGTCATCGAAGAGCACGCCGGAATCGGGGATGTCGATGTTGAGCGCATATTGCATCGCCTTCGAGGTCAAGCCGATCTTCCAGCCGATCACCCGGCGTCCGGCGGCGATCTTCCGTTTCACCCAGGCGGCCTGCACCGCATAGGCGTCGTCCATGGTCATTTCAGGGTGTTGCAGCGACAGGAGACCGGTCTGGACGCGCTCGCGTTCGGCGGTGTCGAGCGCGGCGGCCGCGGCTTCGGTCTGGGATTTATCAAGCATGGCTCAGGCTTCGTCGGCAACTGGGTTGATGAGCGTGCCGATGCCTTGGGCCTCGACCTCGACGATGTCGCCAGGCTTCAGCCAGATTGGCGGATCGAAACGGGCACCGGCGCCAGTCGGCGTGCCGGTGACGATGACGTCGCCGGGCACCAGCGTCGTGAAGGTAGAGACGTAATTGATGATCTTGCGGAAGGAGAAGATCATCCGGCTGGTGCGGTCTTGCTGGCGAACCTCGCCGTTCACGCGGGTTTCCAGCTTGATGTCGGCAAGCTGGGCCTCGTCGGTGAATGGCACCAGCCAAGGACCGATCGAGCCGGTGCGGTCGAAGTTCTTGCCCTGGGTGACGTTGAACTTGGCATGGCGCACCCAGTCGCGGATCGTGCCTTCGTTTGAGAGCGAAAGCGAGGCGACGTGGTCGAGCGCCGTCGCCTCGGGGATACGACGACCGCCCTTGCCGATGACGATGACGATCTCGCCTTCATAATCGAGTTGTGCGCTTTCCGGCGGGCGGATCAGCGGCTGCCCGTGTCCGGTGAAGGAGCGCGGGAAACGGATGAACAGCGACGGGTTGGAGGGTGCCACCTGCCCGTCCTTGTATTCCTCATTGCGGTCCGGAAAATTGACGCCGACGCAAATGATCTTTTCCGGTGCCGGTATAGGGATCTCGTAGCGGATATCGTCGAGCGAAATGTCCGCCGGCAGTCCGGCCGCTTCGTCGGCAAGCCGGGTAAGGGCACCGGCTTCGATCACCGCGCGCAGCGTCGGAAAGGTCGATCCATATCGTGTGCTAAGGTCGATCAATCCATTGCCGGAAACGAGGCCGTAGCCCCGCCTGTTTCCGGCCGAAAAGGTGACGAAACGGGGAGGTGTCATCGGGAAGCCTTCGTTTTTTCGTGTTGTCCGTCGAGCGCGGCGGCGACCTCGACAATGACCTCGAACGCCGTCTCGGCATCCTCTTGCGTCATGTCGAACTGGCCCGCCTGGAAACGGATCGCCACGCGACCATCGACGCGCGTCTGGGTCAGGTAGATGCGGCCATCATCGTTGATCGCGTTGACCAAAGCGATGGTGTGGGCGTCCGGATCCCCTTCGCTCAGATGGCGGAACGAAAACAGTGACAGCATCGGTGCGGTCACGATCTCGAATTCCCGGTGCTCGGCCAGCCGCTCCGCCAGTTGCCGGGACCAGCGCACGTGGTTGCGGACCATCGTCTGCAGGCCTTCGAGACCATGGAAGCGCAGCAGGAACCAAAGTTTCAGAGCCCGGAAACGCCGGCCGAGCGGGATCGTCCATTCGGAATAGTTGATGATACCGTCGCGCCCGTGCGTCTTCAGATATTCCGGCTGGATCGCCAACGTCTTCACCAGATCATCGGGACTGCGGATGAAATGCGCCGAGCAGTCGAACTGCGCACCCAGCCACTTGTGCGGATTGAAGACGACGGAGTCAGCGTTTTCGACGCCGGCCCAGAGTTCGCGAAACTCCTCGCAGATCATCGCGGCACCGGCCCAGGCGGCATCGACATGGACATAGAGACCGTGCGCATGGGCGACCCGTATAACCTCGGCGATGTCGTCGCAGGCACCCGTGCTTGTCCCTCCGGTGCAGGCGATCACGCCCGCCGGCACGAGGCCTGCTGCCTTGTCGCGGAGGATCGCCGCTTCGAGCGCCTGGCAGTCCATCGCCCGCCGCGGCCCGTTCGCCGGGATGCGCACGAGGTTCTCCTCGCCGATCCCCGAGACCCAGATCGCCCGGTCGATCGAGGTGTGAACCTGATCGGAGGAATAGATGCGAAGCTGCTGCTGGCTGGCGAGGCCCTTCCTGTTGCCGTTCCACCCGAGCGCCTTCTCGCGCATGACAAGCACGGCCGAGAGTGTCGCCGAGGACGCCGAATCCTGGATCACACCAGAGAATCCTTCGGGCAGTCCGATCGCCTGGCGCAGCCAGTCGATCACCTTGGTTTCGAGCTCTGTCGCCGCCGGCGAGGTCTGCCAGAGCATGCACTGCGCCGCCATGGCGGTAACGAGATACTCGGCGACGACGGAGACGGGTGCCGCGTTGGCGGGGAAATAGGCGAAGAAACGCGGATGCTGCCAATGGGTCATGCCCGGCAGGATGATCTTCTCGAAATCCTCGAAGATCGCCTGCATGTCCTCGCCGGCCCGTGGCGGCTGCGCCGGGATCTGGGCGGCAATCGCCCCCGGTGCCGTCTGCGCCCGCACGGGGCGGTCACGCAGCGAGGCGCGATAGTCCGCACCCCATTTCGCCGCCTTCAGCGACCATTCGGTGAAACTCTTCTCGTCCATTTTCTACTCCCGTTCGATCCCAGGCCCTTAGCCGATCCACTCGCCAAACGTCACGGCGCGACGATCGGTTGGGCTTTCAGGATCGAGTCCCTCGCCTCGGCACCGGCAAAGGCGCTGCCTTCCTCGAACCAGGATTTCGGTGCCGGCGCGCCCCAGAGCGTCTGGCGCTGCGGGTCCTTCAGGTCCCACTTGATCGGTTCCAGATCCGGATCGACTGTCTGGTAGTCGGAGCAGTAGATCTCGATGCGGTGTCCATCAGGGTCGCGGACATAGAGGAAGAAGGCGTTGGAAATGCCGTGGCGGCCGGGGCCGCGTTCGATATTGGCGAGCCAACCGGAGGTCGACATCAGGTCGAGCAGGTCGATGATGTTGAGCGGCGTCGGCACCCAGAAGGCGGTGTGGTGCAGGCGCGGGCCGCGGCCGTTGGTAAAGGCGATGTCGTGCACGCCGCCCTTGCGATGGGTCCAGGCGGCCCAGAGACGTCCCGTCTCCTCGTCGGCCGTGTATTCCGTTACCCGGAAGCCGATCTCGTTGTAGAAGGCGACCGCTTCGTCGACATTGGGCGAGAAGCAGTTGAAGTGGTCGATGCGCAGCGGTTTGACGCCGCGGTAGAGCGCGTATTTCTGGTGGATTGGCGGCAGGCGGTCCATCTTCGAATAGAATTCGAGCGGGATGCCCTGCGGGTCACGGGTGCGAAAGGTGCGTGACTGGTAGGGGCGTTCGATCCACTCGACAGGCAATTCTTTCGCTTTGAAGAAATGCGCGGCCTTTTCGAGATCCTCGTCGCCAAAGACCTTGAAGCCGAGGTCGCGAGCCTCAGCGCTCGCCGCCTTCTTCAGAATGATGCAGTGGTGGCCGCGTTCCTCCATGGCCCTCAGATAGATCGTGTCCGCCGTCTCGTCGGTGACCTGCAGGCCCAGCACGTCGACATAGAAGGCGCGCGATTTGGCAAGATCGGTGACGGCGAGCTCCACATGGCTCAGCCGCACGATGTTGAAGGGCGGGTAGAGGTTCGGTTTCGGCAAGGGCATTGATGTCTCCTCCAGATTTTTTTGCCAGCGCGCTCAGCCGCCGAGCTTGGCGATCGCATGCGCCGAGCTGGCAAAGGCGATGTTCTTGGTTTCCATGTAAAAATCGAACGACCAGTCGCCGCCGTCGCGGCCAATGCCCGAGCTCTTGACGCCGCCGAACGGCGTCGGCAGGTGGCGCACATTCTCCGAGTTCACCCAGATCATCCCGGCCTCCAGATGATCGGTGAAGCGGAACGCGCGGGTGACGTCGGAGGTCCAGAGATAGCCGGTCAGGCCGTATTGCGTGTCGTTGGCAAGCGCCAGCGCCTCCGCCTCGTCCTTGAACGGGATCGCCGTCAGCACCGGCCCGAAGATTTCTTCCTGGGCAATGCGCATGCCGTTATTGGCGCCGGTAAAGAGCGTCGGGGTCACATAGCAGCCACCGCCCGGACCGTCGAATTTCTCGCCGCCGGCAGCAATGGTTGCACCCTCCTCGCGGCCGATTCGGATATAGTCGAGCACCTTCTTCTCATGCACGGGGTGAATGAGCGGGCCGACGACGGTCTCGGGGTCAAGCGGATGACCGACCTTGATGCGCTTGGCCTTCTCGGCGACGAGCGCGGTGAACCGGTCATAGATGCTGTCTTCGACCAAAAGGCGCGAGGACGAGGTGCAGCGTTCGCCGTTCAGCGAATAGATCATGAAGACGGCGGCGTCGGCCGCGCGTTCGAGATCGGCATCGGCAAAGACGATCACCGGGTTCTTGCCGCCGAGTTCGAAATGGACGCGCTTCAGTGTCTCGGCACCCTGCTTCATGATCATCGAGCCGGTGCGGCTTTCACCGACGAAGCCGATCGCCTTGATATCGGGGTGCTCGGTCAGCGCCCGGCCGGCGTCTTCGCCGAAACCGTTGACCAGGTTCCAGACACCTTTCGGCAGCCCGGCCTCCTCGGCGATCTCCACCAGCAGCCGTGCGGTCAGCGGCGAGAACTCCGCCGGCTTGTGGACGACCGTGCAGCCGGCGGCGAGCGCCGGGGCGATCTTCCAGGTCGACAGCATGAAGGGCGTGTTCCAGGGCGTGATGATGCCGACTGGGCCGATCGGCACGCGCGTCGTCATGTTGATCTGGTTGCCGCCGCGCAGCATCTTGCCGTCGCGTGCCTCCGGCGCCCGGTCGGCAAAGAAGCGGAAGTTTTCCGCACCGCGCAGCGCCGCCTTGGCCATGAACTTCAGCGATTGTCCGGTATCCACGCACTCGACGAAGGCGATCTCCTCGGAGCGCGCGACGATCGCATCGGCAATTTTATGCAGCAGCTTCTTGCGCGCATCGCCGGGCATGGACGCCCATTCGGCGAAGGTTGCTTTCGCGGCCTTGGCGGCGCGGTCGATGTCTGCAGCCCTGCCGCGCGCGATCTTTGCCAGCGGTTTCAGGTCGATGGGCGAGATGGTCTCGAAAGTCTCGCCATCAAGCGAGGGAAGGGCTTCACCGTTGATGTGGTTGAGCACGCCTTCGCGTCTGAAGCGGGCAAGATAGCGTTCCGCCTTGGCGAGGTTTTCGGCGAGCTTGGACATGATGGTCTCCGATGCTGGCGCAGACTTCGCCGCGCACTGCTGTGTTTTTGTGGGAGGGCCGCGCTCAGCCGTTGGAGGCGCGCAGCCTGGGGTGAATGGCGTTCTTCTTCCAGCTCAGCTCCGGATCGATCTCGCGGATCTCCAGGCTGAGGGCGAAATGCGGCGTCGAGAAGAGCGTCGAGAGTTCTTCGCTGACGGCCTTGAAAATCGCGTCGCCGGTCGCCTTCTTCTCCGCTTCCGTGCGGCCGCGGCCGATGCGGAAGGACAGGTCGATGAAGCCGTTTTCCGGCAGGAGGTCGGCGATCGCATAGTCGCGGCTCTGGATCGTGCGCACCCTGATGGCGCCAAGCTCGAAGAGGCCGGTGCCGAGGATGGTCGCGTGCACCGTGCGGCACAGCTTGGCAAAGTCGACGCGAGTGTCGAGGTTACCGGAATATTCGATTGTCAGATGCGGCATCTTTCCTCCCGATGCGCTCTCATATATTTAACACGTTAACGAAATTGCCGACAGTGTCAAGCAGCCCGTTTCCCGCAGCTGCGCCTGCCGATTGCAGAACGAAAGAAAATGTCCGATAGAACGCCTATGAGCCGCGAAAAGCCTCCCACCGACCTGGGCCACGACGCCCTTTTGCCGCACAACACGCGCCGTTCGCTGCCGATCGCGCTTCTGCGCGCACGCGAAGCCGTCATGGCGCATTTTCGACCGATGCTGGCGCGTCACGATATTACCGAGCAACAATGGCGGGTGATCCGCATTCTCGCCGAAGCCGGCCGGGTCGATGCGTCCGAGATGGCCGACAAGGCCTTCATCCTGGCGCCAAGCCTGACGCGCATCATCCGCTCGCTCGAGGAGCGCGGCCTGATCACCAAGCATAAGGACGCCGACGACGGCCGGCGCGTTCTGCTCGAGATCGCGCCCGAGGGCATGCGGGTGATCGCCGACGTCAGCCCGGAAAGCCGCGCGATCTACGAGGAGCTCGAAGCTCGCTACGGCCACGAGCGCGTCGAAGTCCTGCTCGATATGCTGGACGAACTCGCCAGTCTCAACGACTGAGTGCTTCGACGGCGCCTTGATCATCGAACCCCCAGTTCTTCCGCAAGCGCCAGCGTCTCGTCGGCATAACGCAGGACGCGGTCGCGCGCCGCGGGCAACTCCGGCCGCGAGGCAAACCAGCCGATATAGGTGAGGCTGCGAAGCACGAGGAACAGCGGCAGGCAGGAAAACGCTTCGTCCGGCAGGGCGCGGCGGCTTCGATAGCCTGAGATCAGCACAGCCTCGATCGTCTCATATGCCGGCTCGCGCCGGTTTTTCAGGAGTGCGGTCGCGATGTCGAAGAGGCGAAAGCCGTAGCCGGCATCGTCGAAATCGATGACGGTCACGCCGTTCTCGGCAACGAGCACGTTCTCCCGAACGAGATCGGCATGGATCAGCCCAAAATCCTGCGCCGGAGTCGGCATCGTTGCCAGGCGCTGCCGGAGACCATGGCGCAACGCCAAAAGCGCTCTTACCTGCGCCGAAGACAAGCCGTCGCAGTCCCAGAACCGTCCCCAGAGCGGCCGCTCGCCGAGCAGTCCTTCCGCATCCCAGGCGGGGCGCCAGAATCCCTCCGGCGACGTCCAGCGGTCGGCGAGATTGTGCATCTCGGCCATGGTGGCGCCGAGTGCCGAGAAGATCGCGCCGAGCTTTTCGGGTGTGTGGGACAGCGGCTTTCCGCTTTCGCCGAGCGTCTGTCCGTCCATCCAGCCGATGATATCGGCGTGCTGCGCGGCAAACGCTTCATCTTCCGGCAGGGCAACAAGCAGGCATCCGTCCGCCGTTGCGATCGGCCGCGGCACCGCGAGACCGCCATCGCCGAGTGCTGCCATCCATTGCAACTCCGAGCGAAGGGCCGCTTCGCCGTGATAGCCGGCGCGGTGCAGCCGCAGCGCCGCCGACCGACCATCGGCGAGGCATACGCGAAACACCGCGTTTTCCCGATACTTCAACAGTTCCGGCCGTTGGTCGGCGACGCCCCAATGGGCGAGCGCCTGACGGGCGCGCGCGTCGAGCGCGGCGCGAAATTGCGGAGGCAGGTCGGCGATCATCGTCGGCTCACAGACCCGAAAGCACGTCGTCGAGCATCGACAGCATGAGGTCGGCATTGTCGCGGGTGAACGGCATCGGCGGCCTGATCTTCGTCGTGCATTGGTGGATGCCAAGCTTGCCCATCAGCACGCCCCGCTCTCGCATGCCGTTGATCACCTTTGTCGCGAGATCGCTCGCCGGTGTTTTCTCGCTGCGATCGGTGACGAGTTCCGCACCGAAGAACAGGCCACTGCCCCTGATGTCGCCGATCACGTCATGTTTGTCCGCAAGCCGCGCGAGACCCGCCTTGGCATAGGCGCCCACGGTGGCGGCGTTCTCGATGAGCTTCTCACTTTCGATCACATCGAGCACCGCCATGGCGGCAGCGCAGGATACGGGGTTGCCGCCGAAGGTGTTGAAGTAACGAAACGCCTTGCGGAAGGCATTGAGTGTTTCGCTTCCCGCGACCACGCCGCCGATCGGGTGACCGTTGCCCATGGGCTTTCCAAGCGTGACGATATCCGCAAGGATGCCGGCTTTCTGGTGCCCCCACATGTGCCCGCCGGTGCGACCGAAGCCCGGTTGGACCTCATCGGCAATCACAAGGCCGCCCGCCTTTCGGACGGCGGCGACGGCGCCGTCGAGAAAGCCGGATGGCAATTCCGGAAAGCCTTCGTTGGCGAAGAAGGGGTCGATGATCAGCGCCGAGAAGCCGTGCGGGCTCTGCTCAAGCGAGGCGATCGCTTCTTCGACCTTGGCGGTGAAGGCCGCAGCGAATGCGTCACCCGGCTCGCCGCCGAGCGGTCGGTAGCTGTCGGGTGCTGGCACGTGGCGCACGTGGCCGCCGAAGCCGCCGACCGGCGGCATTCGGGTCGAAAGCTGCGACACGGCCGCGGTGTTGCCGTGATAGGTGTGGTCGGTGGCAATCACCCCGGTTTTGCCGGTCACGGCTTGAGCCATGCGCAGCGCCACGTCATTCGCCTCGCTGCCGGTGCAGGTGAGGATCGCCGCGTCGAGGCTCTTGTCGAAGGTCGCGGTCAGCCGCTCGACATAGTCGAGAATGCCTTCGTGCAGATAGCGGGTGTGGGTGTTGAGGGTTGAGGCCTGCCGGGCGATCGCCTCGGTCACCCGCGGATGGCAATGGCCGACATGCGGCACGTTGTTGTAGCAGTCGAGATAGCGGCGGCCATCGGCGTCGAAGAGCCAGACGCCTTCGCCGCGCACCAGATGGACCGGCTCCTCGTAGAACAGCGACATGTTGCGCCCGAGCAGCCGCTCGCGGCGCGCGATCAGATCCGCGTTGCCTGTCATGGTTTATCCCCGTGCGGCGGTGAGGCCGGCGTCCAGCGCCGTCAGAATACGGGCGACATCGCCGGCGGTGATGACGAGTGGCGGCGAGAGGATGACATTGGCGCCCGAGGTTCGCACCATGACGCCGGCGTCATAGGTCACGTCCTGGACCTTCTGCACCACATCCTTCGCCGCAGCGGTCTTCTTCTCGCGGTCCGAGACCAGTTCGAGCGCGCACATCAGACCCTTGCCACGCACGTCGCCGATCAGTTCGTGCCGCTCCTTCAGCGCTTCGAGACCGGCGATGAGTTCCTCGCCGCGGGCACCGGCATTCGCCGCCACGTTCTGCTTGCGCGTCTCCTTCAGCGTTGCGAGTGCTGCCGCAGCACCGACCGGATGGCCGGAGTAGGTGTAACCATGGCCGATCGATCCGGCAGCCGTCTTGTTGCTTTCGAAAGCCTCGGCCACCTTGTCGGCGATCATCACTGCGCCGAAGGGATAGTAGCCATTGGTGATCGCCTTCGCGGTCGACATGAAGTCTGGCTTCACGCCCCAGAGACGTGAGCCGGTCCAGGCGCCGGTGCGGCCGAAGGCGGTGATCACCTCGTCGGCAATCAGCAGAATGCCGTGGCGGTCGCAGATCTCGCGCATCAGCGGCATGAAGGTCTCGTGCGGCACGATCACGCCGCCGGCGCCAAGCACCGGCTCCATGATCAGCGCCGCGATGGTGTCGGCGCCCTGAAAGGCGATCTCGTCCTCGAAGAGTCGCGCGATCGACTTGGCGATGACAGCGCCGTCGGTCGTGTCGAACGGGTTGCGATAGGTATAGGGCGCCGGCAGATGATAGACGCCGGGCAGCAGCGGCTCGTAGTTGCGACGGAAATTGGCATTGCCGTTGACCGAGGCGCCGCCGAAATGGGTGCCGTGATAGCCCTTCTTCAAGGCGACGAACTTGGTGCGCTCCGGCTGGCCGTTGAGCTTGTGGTATTGGCGGGCGAGACGCAGGCAGGTCTCGACCGAATCCGAGCCCCCCGAGGTGAAGAACGAGCGCGTCAGCCCGTCCTCGCGGAACCATTCAGCGAGCTCGTAGGACAGCTCGATCAGCGGCGAATTGGTGGTGCCGCGAAAGGTCGAATAATAGGGCAGGTCGTCGAGCTGGCGGCGGATCGCCTCCTTCACCGGTTCACAGGAATAGCCGAGATTGACGTTCCAGAGACCGCCGACCGCGTCGAGCACCTTCTTGCCGTGAATGTCGACGATCTCGACGCTCTCGCCGGCATTGATGATGCGCGGCGGCGTCGCCTGCATCTCGGCCGGATGCGCCATCGGATGCCAGAGGTGGCGGGCGTTGTTCTCGATGAGGAAGTTGGTTTCGCGCATGCTCATGCTCCTGTCAGTTCGAGGCCGAGCATCTGAAGCGCTCTGGCATAGCTTTCTGCGGGGCGGGTGACGTCAAAATGGACGTGAGGCAGGCCGACGGCCCGCGCACCCTCGATGTTCTTCAACTGGTCATCCACGAAGACGCAGGCTTCGCGCGACAAACTGAGCTGGCTCAGCACCAGTTCGTAAGCGCGCGGATCGGGCTTCAGGATGTTGGTGTAGGTGGCGTCGACGATAATCTCGAAGAGCTCGATCAGCGGGAAACGCTCGCGGAACGCGACGCCATAGAAGAGGTCGAGTTCGTTGGAGAGGATGGCGAGCCGGACACCGGCCCTGTGAGCGGCAAGGATCGCGTCGCGTGCCTCGGGCCTGAGCACCAGCTCCGGTTCGGCCCCGCGCGCCCGCTGCACGAAGGTCTTCATGTCGCTCCAGTCTTCGTCGAGCAACTGTCCGACCTCGCGCGTGCGTGTCGTCCAGTAGTCCCGTTCGGTGATCTCGCGCCGCTGCATGGCGGCCCAGAGCGGGTCGGTCGCCGGATCGAAGGGGCCGCGCCACGTGAGCGTGCCCGGCGCAAGACCAAGTGCGCGCTCGGTGACATCGTGGGTCTCGAATAGCGTTCGGGTGACGACGCCGCCGAAGTCGAGGATCAATGCCTTGTCGGTCATGTTCTTCGTCATGGCCGACCCTCGGGCACGATGCCGCGCGACACCCAGTCGTCGAAGATCGCAAGTGCTGCTTTCGAGAATTCCGGGGCGTTGATGTGGCTGTCGACCTCATGCAGCGCGACGCCTGAAGGGATGAACCGGCGCATCTCGTCGATGAAGGCGCCGAGGGCTTCCGGCTCATGCAGCGGCTCCTCCGGTTGGTCCCATTCCTGGATGCCCCGAAGCGGCAGGATGAAGGCGACTTCGGCGCCGGTGCCGGCCAGTTTGCCGCCGATGACGCGAGCGATCTCGCGCCGCCCTTGGACTGACGTGGTGACCGAGCCGAGCAGCCGGTTGTGGGCGTGATAGGGGCGGTCGGCGAAGGCTTGCGGAACGGGCTGCCAGGCGGGCAGGTCGACCATGTCGACGGCGCCGGGCGCGACGATCTGGGGGATGCCGGCTCGCCCGGCATTTTCAAGCCGGTCCGGCCCTGAGGTGACGACCGTTCCGTGATGGTGGTTGCTGACCTCCTGGATGCAGAAGTCGAAGACGGCCGTGAAACCCTTCTCGGCCGCGATCGCCTCGAAAGCGCGCCCGCCCATGCCGGTCGAATGGAAGACGGCGACGTCGTAGCCGCGGCGCTCGAGTTCGGGTTTCAGGTATTTCATGTATTTGAGGCAGCTCGATCCCAGCGAGGTCATGCCGATCAGCGGCCGCGATCTATCCGGCTTTGTACCGAACCGCGCAGCACCGACGACCGCGCCGCAGGCCTGGGAGAGCACCGAGCGGCAGATGCCGTTGAGACCATAGAGCCCGCCAGCCCAGAGGATCATCATCAGATCAGGCGCGATGCGCTCGGGCGGCAAGAGGTGCGAATAGGCAATCGTCGAGACGATGAATTTCGGCACGCCGAGTGGTAGCGCCGCGGCGACGTCCAGCGCCAGGTCGGTGCCCATCGAGCCGCCGAGAATGATTACGCCATCGGCCTGGCCGGCCTCGTAGAGCGAACGGGTAAGGGCGGCGGCACCTGTTGCCATCAGCGCCATGGCGCTGTGTTCGTCGCCGCTGGATGCGATGGCCGCGATCGAGACGCCGGCCGCTTCGGCAATGTCGTGGCGCGAGTACTCAGGCTGATAGGGCGGGTCGCCGAGAATGCTGACATCCATCATCACAGGCAGTCCGCCGGCTTCGCGGATGACGGACGCCATGAACTGGAGTTCGTCGCATTTGGTGTCTCCCGTACCCACGACCAGGATATTGGGGAGACGGTTCATTGCATTCATCAGCCGGCCCTCCTTGCCAGCGGATCGGCAGCAACCTGCTCCAACCCGAAAAGTCTTTCGGAAATGCGTCTTGCCGCAGCCATAGCGGCGCGCCCCATCTGTTCCACCGTCTCCTTGTCGGCACGCGTTGCAGGTGCGGCGATAGCGATGGCGCCGACCGGCGTTGTGCCGGGCGCACGGATCGGGGCGGCGACGCTGACGACGCCGGTCTCAAGCCCGTGATGGCAGATCGAGTAGCCACGCCGGAGCGTCTCGCCGAGCGTCTGGCGGAGTGCGGCCGGATCCGTCAGCGTGTGGTCGGTGAAGGCCTGGAGCGGTGCCGACAGGGCCGCGTCGATCTCCTTCTGCGGGCAGAAGGAGAGAAAGCCGAGCCCGGATGCAGTCGCGTGGAAGGGCAGGATGCTGCCGACGTCGACGATGACACGATGCGCCCGCTGCGAGTCTTCCACATGAATGGTCGAGAGGCGGCCGGCGGCGTATTCGGAGAGGTGGACGGTCTCGCCCGCAAGGCTTGCGAGTTCCCGCGCAAAAGGGGTCGCCACGCTCAGATAGGGAAAGCGCGCCTCGCGGATACGGGCGAGCCGCACCGGTGCACCGCCGAGGCGATAACGGCGCGTTTCCACGTCCTGCTCGACGAAGCCGTGTTTTTCCAGTTCGACGAGGAAGCGCCTGGCCGTCGCCTTGTCGAGCCCGCAGTGGCGGGCGATGTCGCTCAACCCCGCCTCTTTCTCAAGGCGCGAGATCGCGTCGAGCAAAGTCAGGGCCTTACCGATGGTGCTCATACATTCCTCCGTTGTCGAGCGCCCCGTCAGTCCTCTCGCCTGTTCCCTCCTAAGGAGCGGTAGACCCGCTCTCCCGGTCGTTCTGGGTCGAGATACTTAACATGCGAAATAACTTGACAGGGCTAGATGCAATTTGCAAGTCTATATTTGAAGCTAGGGTTCAAATAATGAACCGAAAGACTTGCGCGGCAAAGACAAAAAGCAAGCCCCGCGCCTCAAGTCCGCTTCAGGGAGCAGCCGCCGGAGAGAAGGACCGGAGGCGAAAAGGCGTTCGCGCCAGCAAGGGGAGCCAAGACCATGACCAATTCGCCTGCGCCCGTGACCGGGGCGAACCAATTGCGCAAGAACGCCCTCGGCGTCGGCGCCGTCACCTTTCTCGTCGTTTCCGCCGCTGCACCGCTAACCGCGGTTGCCGGCGGCGTTCCATTGTCGATGATGCTCGGAAACGGTGCGGGCATTCCCGGCACCTTCCTGATCGTCACGGCGATCTTGCTTCTGTTCTCGGTCGGCTATGTCGCCATGGCGAGGCATATCCGCAATGCCGGCGCCTTCTATGCCTATACGGCACAGGGCCTCGGCGGGCTGATGGGCGGTGCCGCGGCGATGATCGCGATCCTTGCCTATAACGCGATGCAGATCGGCGTCTTCGGCCTCTTCGGCGCGGCAACGGCGGGGCTTTTCGCCGGCTTGGGGATCGATCTGCCCTGGTGGGTCTGGACCTTTATCGGCATCGCTGCAGTCGGCATTCTCGGCTATCGCCGCGTCGATCTCTCCGCCAAGGTGCTGACTGTCCTCGTCATCCTTGAATATCTGGTCGTGCTCGTCATCGACGTCGCGATCCTCGCCAAGGGCGGCGACGGTGGATTGACGACGGTTTCGTTCACGCCCTCGGCGATCCTCTCCGGTTCGCCGTCGATCGGCATTCTCTTCTGCTTCGCCGCCTTCATCGGTTTCGAAGCGACGACGATCTACAGCGAGGAAGCCCGCGATCCGGAGAAGACCGTGCCGCGTGCGACCTATATCTCGGTGCTGATCATCGGCATCTTCTACATGTTCACCTCGTGGCTGATGGTGAACGCCGCCGGCGCGGACAAGCTGGTGCCCGAACTGCAGGGCCTTGCCGATCCGACCACTTTTCTCTTCGGCCTCGCCGAACGCTATGCCGGCGGCTGGCTGCCGCCGTTGATGAACGTGCTCTTCGTCACGAGCCTCTTTGCCGGCGTGCTGGCGTTCCACAACGGTGTCGCCCGCTATCTCTACGTCGCCGGCCGCGAGCGCCTGCTGCCCGCCTCGATCGGCGTCACACATCCTGTCTACCACAGCCCGCATGTCGGTTCGCTGATCCAGACGGTTATTGCCGTGCTAATCGTCGCGCTCTTTGCGGCAACGGGCCAGGACCCGGTGCTGGCGCTGTTCTCCTGGCTGACCAACGTCGGCACGCTTGCGGTCATGACGCTGATGGCCTTTACCGCCTTTGCGATCGTCGCCTTCTTCAACCGCAATCCTGGGCTTGAAACGAACCCGCTGGTCACCAAGGTCATTCCCGTCGTCACCGGTCTGATCCTCGTTGCCGTCATCATCGCGATCGCGGCCAATTTCGGCGATCTCGCCGGCGCTACCGGCATGCTCGCGGTGTTCTTGCCGGGGCTCGTCGTGATCTTTGGGGTCATCGGGCTGTTCCTGGCGGCCTCGCTGAAATCGGGCAATCCGATTGAGTTCGCCCGCCTGGGTGCCGGCCAGGAGATCTGATCTCTCGGGAATATCGCTTTTGGGGATGGCGGCCCGCCGCCATCCCTGCAAACCAAACGGGACAGGACACGATGCAGGACAAGATCGATCAATTGCGCAACCTGCCCGTTGCGGCCCAAAAACTGTTCATCGGGGGGCGTTGGCAGGAGAGCCTCTCCGGTCAAAGCCTCGATGTCGTCTCGCCGATCGACGGCAGGCATCTGACGACGATCGCCGACGCGGCAGCCGGTGATGTCGATGCCGCGGTCCAGGCCGCCCGCGCCGCTTTCGAGAAGGGAAGCTGGTCGAAGGCTGCCCCGGCCCAGCGCAAAAAGGTTCTCACGCGCATTGCCGAGATCATCGAGGCGCAGGCACTCGAGCTGGCCGTTCTCGGCGTACGCGACAATGGCACGGAAATCTCTATGGCGCTGAAGGCCGAACCCGGCAGTGCCGCCGGCACCTTCCGCTACTATGCTGAGGCGCTCGACAAGGTCTATGGCGAGATCGCTCCGACGGCCGACAATATTCTCGGTCTCGTGCACCGCGAACCGATTGGCGTGGTCGCCGCGATCGTTCCCTGGAATTTTCCGCTGATGATCGGCGCCTGGAAGATCGCGCCGGCGCTTGCCGCCGGCAATTCCGTGGTGCTGAAACCGGCCGAGGGCGCCTCGCTCAGCCTGCTCAGGCTCGCTGAGATCTGCGCCGAGGCCGGTCTGCCAGAGGGTGTCTTGAATGTCGTCACTGGTCGCGGCGCGACCACGGGCGAGGCGATCGGCCTTCATGGCGATATCGATGTTCTCGCCTTTACCGGATCCGGCGGCGTCGGTCGTCGGCTGCTCGAATATTCCGCGCGCTCGAACCTGAAGCGCGTCTATCTCGAACTCGGCGGCAAGTCGCCGAACGTCGTCTTTGCCGACGCACCCGACCTCGACCAGGCCGCGCGCATTTCCGCCTATGGCATCTTCCGCAACTCCGGCCAGGTCTGCGTTGCCGGTTCGCGGCTGCTTGTCGAGCGCTCCATTCACGAAGCCTTCGCCGAGAAGGTGGCAGCGATCGCAGGATCCGTGAAGGTCGGCGACCCGCTGCGTCTTGCGACCGAGGCCGGTGCGATTTCGAGCGAGGTTCAACTCAAGAAGAACCTCGATTTCGTCAGAGAGGCCGAGGCTGAAGGTGCAAGGCTGCGCTCCGGCGGCAAGCGCATCCTCGAAGAAACCGGTGGCTCCTACATGCAGCCGACTGTCTTCGACGTTCAGCCGGATATGAAGCTGGCGAAGGAGGAGGTCTTCGGCCCCGTGCTTGCGGTCATACCGTTTGATGACGAGGTCGACGCACTCCGGATCGCCAACGCGACCGACTACGGTCTGGCGTCGGCCGTCTGGACTGCGAACCTGTCACGCGCGCACCGCATGGTGCGCGGCATCGGCGCCGGCGTGGTGCACGTCAATACCTATGGCGGCGCCGACAACACAGTGCCGCTCGGTGGCGTCAGGCAGTCCGGCAATGGTCACGACAAGTCGCTGCACGCGCTCGACAAATACATCGATCTGAAGACCGCCTGGATTCAGCTCTGACCCCCGGGACGACAAACCGTATCGGCGTTGGGCCGGGTAAGAAGGCTATTCCATCGTCGCCCGCAAGGCCCGGATGATCTCTTCGGCAAACATGGCGGCGGCCAGGCCGTGGCCGCGTCTTTCCCGCTGCACCAGCGAAAGCACGTTCTTTGCAAAAGTCCGGTCACGGATCTGCAGGTATGTCAGGACGCCGTTTCGCTGTTCCTCGGTAATGTCGAACTTGCTGAGGAAAGCGATGCCGTCGCCGGCCGCGGCCAGGAACTTCATCGCCTCGATGGAATTGGTGAGATAGCTCGGCTCGACTGTCAGCCCGGCCTCAGCGAAGGCGTCGGCGACGATGCCATGGATCTGCATCGACTTGTCGGCAAAGATCAGCGGGTAGGGCTGGCAATAGGCCAGCGGCAATGATTCCATGCCGGCGAGCGGGTGTTCAGGAGCAACGACCGCGCCGAGGCGGGTGTCCATCTTCCAGAGTGTCTCGATCTGCGGCGTCGGCGGGAGACTGAAGGCAAAGCCGAGGTCGGCCTCGCCACCGGCCACCGCCTGAACGATCTCGCGGGCGAACATTACCCGGATCGTGATCTTGAGGCGTGGATGGCGTGCGCCGAAGATCGCAGCCACCTTCGGCACGATGCCGCCGGCAAGGCCGTTCATTGTGGCGATGATCACCTCGCCGCTCTGCAGCGCCTTGATATCGCGAATTTCGGCTTCGACCTGGCTGTATTCCTTCATGGTCCGGCGCACATGCGCGACGAGGATTTCGCCGGCCGGCGTCAGCCTGAGGCCGCGCGGCAGCCGCTCGAACAGCGGCTCGCCGATATCCTCCTCAAGCTGCAACACATGCTTGTTGATGGCCGAGGCAGCGACGTTCAGCCGTTCGCTCGCCCCGCGGATCGAGCCTGAGCGCGCCACCTCGTCGATATAGCGCAGCACGCGTGAATGCAGCATGGTCTTCCCCAATTTAATCGTTCTCGAAAAGCGAACGGTACGAGCAGAAAATACTGCTTTTCGGAAGCGGTGCAATGACTTCTTATGGTTGGCGAGGGGCGCGCTGCCGGCACTGCACCCGCTGAATATGGCGGGTTATGGGCAGGCGCCGACGACTATGAAAGTGGAGGACTATTCGTGAACCAGACTGAAGCCGCGCATTACGAAAAGGTGCGCGCCATCTTCGATATCCTGAACGGCGAGCGGGAGGCGGATCTTCTTTTGAAGAACCTGAACATCCTCGATGTTCATGGAGAGACCGTCTACCAGGGGTCCATTCTCGTCTACGACAAGCGCATCGTTGCGCTCAACCCCGACGAGACCGTCTTGAAGGTCAAGCAAGTCTTCGACGGCAAGGGCCTCTATGCGATCCCCGGCCTGATCGACGCGCATATCCATTTCGAATCCCAGCTCGCGCACCCGACGGCGCTCGCCGAGGCGATGGTTCCCTGCGGCACGACGACGATCTATGCCGAGTGCCTGGATCTGCTCAGCGCCGCGGGCAAGGAAGGCATCGAAGCGGCCGAGAGCCTTTTCCGGGACTACGAGCAGCTGCCCTACCGGCTCTATGCCTTCGCACCGGGCAAGAAGACGGCGGCATCGGTGACGGAAGCCGTGCTCAAGATGGAACCGGTGATCGGCCTCGGGGAGTTCGAGCACTTCACCTACAGTTCCGGCAACGACGACGATTTCCGCAAGGCGGCCTGGGTCCGCGCCAAGGGCGGCTTTATGAACGGCCACTGGGGCGTCACGGCGCTCTCCGACATGATCCTCAACTATCTGCCGGCGATCGGCGTCTCCAACAATCACGACGTCTGGAACGAGAAGGATATCGAGAAGAGCATTCGCTACGGCTTCCCGACGCACATCAAGTTCGGGGTCGGCAGCAGCGAGGTGATCAAGGTGCTGTTGCGCGCGATCGTCGACCGCAAATGGCCGACCGACAATTTCATGCTCTGCACCGACAACATCTCGATCGAGCGACTGCTCACCATGGGCCACATGGACTGGATCATTTCGCTCTCAGCCGAAATGGGCATCAACCCGATCCACGCGATCAAGATGGCGACCTACAACACCGCGCGTTCTTTCCACATGGAAGACAAGATCGGTTCGCTGACGCCCGGCCGGTTCGCCGATATCGTCTTGACCGACAGCCTGTCGAAGATCAATCCGCTCTACGTGTTCAAGGATGGCGAACTGGTCGCAAAAGACCGCAAGCTGCTGAAGAATGCCGACATCGACTATTCCGGCATGTGCAAGGACGGCGTTTCCGGCCTCGCCGATCTCTCGCCGGAGCAACTGGACATCGTGCCCCTGGAAGTGTCGGAAGACGGCACGCAGGCCAAGGTCTATTTGTTCGATGTCTACGGCCGCGGCCACGCCAAATTCTACCAGGAAATCTGGGTTCCGCTGAAGGATGGCAAGGTCGTTGCCGAGCATGAGGGCAAGAAGATGAGCCGGCTGTCGGTCGTCCAGCGCTATGCCGACGGCAAACGCCATGTGGTGAACGGGCTTTTCAAGGGCGTTCATGTCGATCGTGGCGCAGTGGCGACCTTTTGGCCGGCGCCGAAGCCCTATTTCGTCGTCGTCGGTCAGGACAGCGCCGAGATGTGCCATTGCCTCAAGCGGGTCGATACCCATGCCGGCGCCTGCATCGTCACCGACGACAGGGTGGAAAAGGCCGTCATGCCGCTGGAGATCTACGGGGTCATGGCGAACATGAGCGTCGAGCAACTGACGGCCAGTGCCGCTGCGATCGATGCGGCGCTCGAAGCTCTTGGCAACCGCAACGAAGGCGAACCGGTGGTCAACAAGCTGCTCAGCCTGTTCATCTCGTTGCACCGGTTCCGCTTCATGGCCTAGAGCCATTCAGAAAAAGGAGACGGGCGTTTCGGCGTCCGTCTGCCTGGAAAGTGGCGTGCTTCCGCGACAATGGGCGGACATGCCGAAAGATTTAAAAGCGCATCGCTGAGGGGGCGATGGGCCGGCGGGGTAAGGAGCTCCGCCTCGTTTCGAGGGAGGAAACAATGGCACATAATGCGGCGGAAGCCGAAATCGTCGATACCGGCAGCCTGACGCGGCGCTGGATCATGTATGTCGTCGGCATCTATGTGCTGACCTTCGGTGTCAGCCTGGCGATCCGGGCCGGCATCGGCATTTCACCCCAGAGCAGCCTGACGCGGACCATGACGCTGGTCTATCCGCCCTTCAGCCAGGGCACCTACAACTTCATGCTCGAACTGATCATGCTGTTCCTGACCTATCTGGTCCTGCCCAAGGACTTCAAGCTCAAGAACTTCGCCTCGCTGATCCCGGCTTTCGTGCTGGCGGTTTTCCTGGACTTCAACCTGGGGATCACCGAGTTCATCAAGCTCGAGGCCTATCCGCTGCGGGTGGCGCTGCTGGTCTTTGCCGATGCGGCGCTCGCCTTCGGCCTGTTCCTGATGATCCGCGCCAATCTGGTGCTGATGCCGATCGACATGTTCGTCAACACCATCTTCAAGCGCACCGGCTGGAAGTGGGGCAACATCAAGACCGGCTTCGACTGCACGCTGCTGGTTCTGTCGGCCTGTATCGGTCTGCTCTTCCTCGCAGAGGTCAAGTTCATCCGCGAAGGCACGATCCTGAACGCCATTCTCGTCGGGCAGTACATCAAGCTCTACTTCTTCCTGTTCAGGAAGTTCCAGGGCAAGGCGACACCTTCGCCGAAGGGCCTGGAAGCGGCCGCGGAATAGCATCCCGCGCAAAGATGCGAGAAGGGGCGCCCAACCGGCGCCCCTTCATCATGTGTCGTGATCTCTGCTTACGGGCGAACAGGCTTATCCGAAAGCGAGTTCGAGGTTCTGCCGGTCCCGTGCCACCACCTGGCACTTGGTTTCGAAACCGTCGCCGGCGACCACCAGAACGAGTTCCGGTGGTATGCCGGCGGAATTCGAAACCGTAACCGCCGCGCCATCGGCGCCCAGCGACCGGATCGTGCAGTCGATCCGTGAATGCCTGTCGTCGAAGAGAATGGTTCCGGCCTTCAGCACGCGCTGGCGCGGACCGAGCGGATAGCCGGCTTCGAGACTGCTCCATTCGACGCAGCGGTTTCGTCCGCCGGCCTTGGCGAGATACATCGCCGCATCCGCCTGGGCGAGCAAGGTGGCGTTATCCCTGCTATTGGCCGAAAGGGCGGCGGTGCCGAAGCTCGCAGTCACCGCGAGCTGGCCGAATTCACCGTGGATCGTCTGAGCGGCGATCGCTGCCCGCAGTTTTTCCGCCGCCGTCAGCGCGCCTGTCGCGTCGACATGCGGCAGCATGACGGCAAATTCCTCTCCGCCGAGCCGCCCAAAGAGGTCGCTTGCTCGCAGATTGGACTGGCAGATGGAGGCAACGGCCTTCAAGACCTCGTCTCCCGCCGCATGCCCGTGTGTGTCGTTGACCCGCTTGAAATGGTCCACATCGAGGACGATGCAAGACAGGTCATGCTGGTGCCGCACCGCGAGCGAGATCAGCTTGTCCGCTTCCTCGCGGAAGGCGCGCCGCGTCAGCGTCCCGGTCAGTCCATCCGTCGCGGCCGAGCGGAGCAGATCGATCCGGTCCATCGCCACGCCCGCCAGCTCCATCAGGATCGCAAGATCCGTCTCAGTGAACTGACGTGGCGCGCGGTCGATCGCGCACACGGTCCCAACTGTATGCCCGTCCCACGTCTTCAGCGGGACGCCTGCGTAGAACCGGACATGTTCGGGGCCTGCCACGGCAGGGTGCTGCGAAAAGCGTGCATCCTTCGTGGCGTCGTGGACGACGAGAGGCTCCTCGGAGGCGACGACATATCGGCAGAAGGTCTCTTTACGCGGGACCTCGTCGGCCGAAAGGCCGGAGCAGGCCTTGTACCATTGGCGATGTGCATCGACCAAGGAGACGATGCCGATCTCTATGGAGAAGACCTGTTTGATCAGCCGTACGACCCGTTCAAGGCCTTCATCCCTTGGCGTGTCGAGGATATCGAGATGTCCAAGGGCGGCCAAGCGATCGAATTCCCTGCCTTTCGCGTCCGTCGTCGGACGTCCGGCTGGCCCAGCAACCACCATTCCGTTTTCCTTTCTCATTCCACGCCCGGCAATAGACGCGTTTTAGGGAAAAAACAAAAGGCGCTGAACAGCAACTGGATGTGGATTGCGCCGGCTCTGTGGCGAAAGATGCTGTGTTTGTACCGAACCAGCGACGCTGCGTCCGTGCTTAACCGCCGAAACTTCCGAGCTGCGTCGGCACGTGTACATAGTTGCGGTCGAAGTAGAGCAGCGCATTACCATCGCTGCGCGAGCGGATGCCGACGACCCGGCCGATGAGGATATGGTGCGTTCCCAAGAGCCGCGCCTCGGCCAGTTCGCAGTCGAGCGAAACGATCGCATCCTTGACGGCGAAGCTGCCCGATTGCATCTCGACCCAGTCGGTGGCGGCATAGCGCGCGGCCATGTCCTGCGTCGCGCCGGCGAAATGGCCGGCGAGATCCCGATGGTCGTGGCTGAGCACGTTGACGCAAAAGCGCCTGTTGTCGATGAACAGCCCGCATTGGGTGGAGTTCCGGTTCATGCAGACAAGCAGCGTCGGCGGCTCGTCGGTTACCGAGCACATGGCGGTGGCCGTGAACCCGCCGCGTCCGGCGGGTCCGTTGGTGGTGATGACGTTGACCGGCGCGCAGACCCGCGCCATCGCATTGCGAAACTCGGTCTTTGAAACGAGCGGTTCCATGGCAGGCCTCACTCGGCTGCGCTGCGAAGGGTGGCGTTGTCGTCGAGCGGCGGCAGCCAGGTATTGCCGGTCCAGCCGTTCTCGTCGTAGTCGGCCATGCACTGATCGACGAGCGCCTCCATCTCCTTCAGGCGCCCACCGCGCTCGGCGCCCTTCAACACCTGCAGCCGCACCTCTTCGGGTGCACCGGCATAGTTGAGTTCGTAAAGCGCGTGCCGCCCGCCAAACTCGGTGCCGGTCGCGTCCCAGAGCAGCTTCATGATCTTGATGCGCTCGATATGGCCCATGTCGTTGGAGCCGCGCACATATTGCGCCAGGTAACGATCGATCTCGGGATTGCCGAAATCGCGCGCCGAGGAGGGCAGGTAGATCAGGCCGGAGGCGACGACCCTGCGGATCGTCTCGACGACGCGCGGATAGGCCTCCGACATGAAGGTGCGGTAGGAAAGCGCAGCTTCGAGATTGGGCAGCACCGCGCCGTCGGCCCAGGGAATGGGGTTATGCGCCATGGCGTTGGAGAAGCTCCAGAACATGTGTCGAAGGGCAATGACCTCGCCGAGCGCCGCCTGGTTGCCGCGGAAGGCGTCGCCGCCGGTCGCCCTCAAAGCCTTGGCAAGCAGGCCGGCGAGGAAGTCGAGTTTCACCGCGAAGCGGGTGCAGCCCTGGAAGCAGTAGCCGTGCATGAAGCCGGAGGCCGGGTGGAAGGAGAGGATCTTGGCGGCGTCGCGCAGCACGAGAACATCCTCCCAGGGCACGAAGACATTGTCGAGCACCAGGATCGCGTCGTTCTCGTCGAAGCGCGACGACAGCGGATAGTCGAAGGGATGGCCGACCGTGTTGGCCGTCTGCTCGTAGGAGACCCGGCAGAACATCTTGATGCCCGGCGCGTTCATCGGAACGATGAACATGACGGAGAGCGAGGGATCCTCGGTCACCGTCGCCGAGCTCTGTGCGAGGAAATTGTAGTGCGTCAGCGCAGAGGAGGTTGCCACCACCTTGGCGCCGGAGACGTAGATGCCGGCATCCGTTTCCTTGGTGATGTGGACGAACACGTCCTTCACCGCATCCGCCGGCTTGTGGCGATCGATCGGCGGATTGACGATCGCATGGTTCATGAAGAGGGCGGCTTCCTGGGCGCGTCTGTGCCAGGCGAGCGCATTGTCCTTGAACGGCCCGTACCAGTTGGCATTGGCGCCCAGCGTGTTCATCAGCGCCGCCTTGTAGTCGGCGGTGCGGCCCATCCAGCCATAGGACATGCGTGCCCACTCGGCGATCGCGCCTTGCTGTGCCGCAAGATCGGAGGAGGAGCGGGCGACGCGGAAGTATTTGTGGGTGTAGCCGCCCGAGCCCGTGTCGGTCGGTGACGTCAGGATATCCTTCTTCGCCGGGTTGTGCAGCGCGTCATAGAGCCT
Organism: Ensifer sp. ENS08; assembly: GCF_014852195.1. Lineage (NCBI taxonomy): Bacteria > Pseudomonadati > Pseudomonadota > Alphaproteobacteria > Hyphomicrobiales > Rhizobiaceae > Ensifer > Ensifer sp. ENS08. The sequence goes on along the minus strand of NZ_JACVBF010000008.1, from coordinate 150,735 downwards.
TGCGAGCGACCGGGCGGAATTGCGCATGGCCGGATGGCTGGTGACGTCGTGGACGCGCTCGCCATTGATATAGACTTCGCGGCCGTCGCGCAGGCTTTCCAGATATTCGGCGCCGGTGAAGGGCCGCGCCCTGTCGGCGCGGAAATCCTCTGCTCTCATTTTCTCCTCCTTGAGTTTCGTCAAGGCTAGGCGTTGAAATCGTCAGCGGCCATGGACAGAATGGCAAAATGACTTGGACTTTTCCGGGTGGAGCATGAGCAGCAGCATTCCAAGTTTCTTCGTCTATGGCGAACCGGAGCAGAAGGTCGAGCCCGGGTTCTTCCATGTCGAGACGGTGATGGCGCGGCGGAACCTGCATCAGGGCCAGATCAAGGCGCACAAGCACGACCAGATGGGGCAGATCACCTACTGGCTGAGCGGCGGGGGAACTTACTTCATCGACGACAAGCCTTTGGACTTTTCCGCACCCGCCATCAGCTTCGTGCCGAGCGGCATCGTGCACGGGTTTTCGGTCGATCCAGAGACGAGCGACGCGATCGTCGTCTCGATTGCCGATGGTGCGCTGCTCTCCATCCGCGAGCAAACGACGCTGGCGCTATATACGCCCATTATGATCCGTGGCGACGGTGAAGACCGGCATTGGCGCCGTCTTGCGGAACTGCTCGATATCGTCGCTGATGAGTACGCCGGCGGTGCCACGGGCACGCAGCGGATGCTGGCATCTCTGGTCGCCGCCGTGCTGACCCAGATCGCTCGCCTGGCAGCCGCAGCACCGCCCACCGCCCAGCCGACACAGGCGATGCTGGCCACGGAACTGCGCCGGCTCATCGATCTGCGTTTCCGCGAGAACTGGAGCGTCGGGCACTACACCGATGCGCTCGCCACGACGCCGCACCTGCTTGCCAAGGCGAGCAGGGATGCCTTCGGCATGCAGGTGAAGGAACTGATCAACGAGCGGCGATTGCTTGAGGCCAAGCGCCTGCTGCTCTTTACGGTCCGGCCACTCGAAGACATTGCCTATGAGATCGGCTTTGCCGACGCCGCCTATTTCTCGCGCTTCTTCCGCCTGAGGGTCGGCGAAGCCCCGAGCGACTGGCGCCGTGCGCGGTTGAACTCGCCTGGAGCCGGCTAAGTCACCGGCTCCGAGAGGTATCGCCAAGTCCGTCGGTTATCGGCCATAGGCCCGCATAACCTCCATCAGAGGCTCATGCTGGATCGCCCGGATCTTGAAGCGATCATGGGCTGTGCCGCCGGAATCTTCGGCCGCGATCATCGCGTTCACCACTGCTTCTTCGACACTGTCGACGGTCGCGAGATAGACGGGGTCAAGCAGCTCGTCGTTGACGATTTCCAGCGACAGTCGCGGCGGCGCCTTGTGGGCCATCGGCTGGGTGTTGGCGGTGGAGAAGGCGAGGAAGATGTCGCCGGAATTGTTGCCGCCGGGCGTGCCGTTGCGGCCGATGCCGATCGCCGCCCGTCGCGCCAGGCGCTTGAGTTGATGCGGTGCCATCGGCAGGTCGGTCGCGATCACGACGATGATCGAGCCGCGCTCCTGCATCTGGCTTTGCGGCGTGCCGTCGCGCATGTGTTCGCCGACCGGAACGCCGCGGATCGTCAGCCAGTCGCGTTGCCCGTGATTGGCCTGGACCAGCGTGCCGATCGTGTAGTCGCGGCCGCCGAATTCAACGACGCGCGAGGCGGTGCCGGTGCCACCCTTGAAGCCATAGGCGATCATGCCGGTGCCGCCACCACAATTGCCTTCCTGGACCGGGCCGGACGCGGCAGCGTCGAGTGCGGCGTGCACATCGGCTTCCGTGATCGGCTGGCCGTTGATGTCATTCAAAACGCCGTCATAGGTTTCGGCGACCACCGGCATCAGCCAGAGGAAATCATCGGTGTCGTAGGTCGTCCTGTAGCGCTCCAGCATCCATTGGATGGTGGCGTGGTGGGTCATGCCGACCGCATGGGTGTTGGTGATCATCACGGGTCCGAGGAAGAAGCCGCCATCCTCGATCCAGTGGGTGCCGGTCATTTCGCCGTTGCCGTTGAAGCGGTGCACCCCGGCATAAACCGGGACCGGTGTTTCCGATCCGGCATGCGGCAGGATGGCGGTGACGCCGGTGCGCACCGGGCGCTTTCGGCCGGGTCGCGGCGTTTGCTCCTCGATAGTGCGGAAGCCGACGGCAATGCCTTCGACATCCGTGATGGCGTTGAAGCGGCCGGTGCGGCCGGCAAAGGGCAGGCCGATATCGCGGGCGCGGGCGCTGGAGGGCGTAAAGGTTTTTTCGTTCATGATCATTTCTGCCGGGAGCGAAGGTAAAGGCCGAGCGAGGCGACGACGAAGGAGAAGGTCAGCATCATCACGGCGATGGCGTTGATCTCCGGTTTGATGCCGCGCCGAAGCATGGAGAAGATGAACATCGGCAGCGTCGTGACATCGACGCCGGCGATGAAATAGGTGATGACGAGATCGTCCATCGAGATGATGAAGGCGAGCAGCGCGCCGCCGACGATCGCCGGGAAAAGCTGCGGCAGCACCACCCGACGAAAGGTCATCCATTCGTTGGCGCCGAGGTCGGCCGACGCGTGTTCCAACGTGCGATCCATGCCGGCAAGGCGGGCCGAGACGACGATGAAGACGTAGGAGATCAGGAAGGTGCACTGGCCGATGATGATCGTCGTCAGGCCCAGCCGGATGCCGGAATTGACGAAGAAGATCAGGAGCGCGATGCCGAGCACGATATCCGGCATCAGCATCGGCATGAACATCACCACCCGGTAGAAGCGCTGGCCGACAAATTCGAAGCGGTAGAGCGCAATCGCGATCGCCGTGCCGAAGACGGTTGCAATGGCCGTTGTCGAGGCGGCGATGACCAGGCTGTTCCACACCGCCTGCAGCAGCTGCCCCGTCGATTCGATGTAGAGCGCGCTCTCGGAGACCTTGGTCTTGAAGCCGAGAACCTGAGCGTACCATTCGGTGGTGAACCCGGTCCAGGTCATCATGTTCACCGGATTGGCGTTGAACGAATAGACGGCGATGACCACGAGCGGGATGTAGATGAAGGCGAAGAACAAGCCGGTGTAGGCAAGCAGGCCACCGGTAAAAAGGGATCGAGCGATCTTCACGGGCGCCTCACCGTGCCAGTGCGGCGGCAGCGCCGCGCCGTCCGGAAAGGATGACATGGGCGATCATCATGATCAGCATGACGCTCATCACCATCATCGCCAGTGCTGCACCGAAGGGCCAGTTGCGGGCGGCGAGGAACTGCTGCTCGATGAGGTTGCCGAACATCATCACCTTGGCGCCACCAAGCACCGCCGGCACGACGAAGTTGCCGAGCGCCGGGATGAAGACGATGACGGCGCCGCCGGCAATGCCGGGTGCGGTTAAGGGCAGGATGATGCGCAAGAAGGTGCGCACGGGGCCGGCGCCGAGATCGAGCGAGGCGCGCACCAGCGTCCAGTCGAGTTTCTCGACGCTGGCATAGACGGGCATGAACATGAAGGGAATGAACACATAGGTCATGCCGAGGATGATCGCGCCCTTGGTGTAGATCAGGTCGAGCGGCCGTTCGATCAGCCCCGTGGATAGAAGCACTTCGTTGACGAGGCCGGTCTGGCGCAGGATCAGCACCCAGACGAACAGCCGCACGATCAGACTGGTGAAGAAGGGCAGTGTGATCAGGAACAGGCAGAAGTTCTTCCAGCGGTCGGAAAGCCGGGCGATGCAGAAGGCCGCGGGGTAGCAGACGAGGAGGGTCGCGAGTACCGTAAGGGCGGCGATCTCGATCGAGCGCAGGAAGATCGCGATGTAGATCGGATCGAACTCCTCGAACATCGGATCGGCGAAGCCGAGAATGCGGCCGAAATTATGCGGGTAGAAGGTCCATTCCACCCCGCCATAAAGGCCGGGTGCGAGAAAGCTGGTCACGATCATGATCGCGAGCGGCCCGAGGAAGAAGACGGCGAGAAAGGCCGAGACGGGCCCGAGCAGGAGTGCAAGCTGGAAGCGGCGGCGACTGGCGATCGTCATCTTAGGCACCTGCGCTTTCGCCAATCAGGTGCACGGCGGCTGGATCATAGGCAAGTCGCGCCTTGCGGGTCTGCTCGACCGCGCCGACGAGGCTGCGGCGGTTGGCCGGAATCTCGGCGACGACCTTGCGGCCCTCGGCGGTGCGACCGAACAGCTCGAAGGTGGAGCCGACGAAGACGATCTGGTCGAGATCGACGTCGATCGTCGGGAAGGGAGCGTTGTCCTCGACGAGGAAGAACTGTTCCGGACGGATCAGCGCCGTTGCCTCTGTCGAAATCGTCCGCTCGCAGGGCCGGTGGCGGATCGCCATGCCGTCAGCCGTCATCAGCCGGTCGCCGTCGACCCTGCCTTCGAACAGATTGCTGGCGCCGATGAACGTTGCAACGAACGTGTTGACCGGATGGTCGTAGATGGCGCGCGGCGTATCAAGCTGCTGGATGCGCCCGCCTGATAGCACGGCAACGCGATCCGACATCGTTAGCGCTTCCTGCTGGTCATGGGTGACGAAGATGAAGGAGATGCCAAGCTCGTTCTGCAGCGTCTTGAGCTCGATTTGCATGGCCTGGCGCAGGTTCTTGTCGAGCGCCGACAGCGGTTCGTCGAGCAAAAGCAGCTTCGGACGAGCAATGATGGCGCGGGCGAGCGCTACCCGCTGCTGCTGGCCGCCGGAGAGCTGGCGCGGCTTGCGTGCTTCCATGCCTTCGAGCCCGACCATCTTCAGGGCGGACGCGACCTTTTCCCGGCGCTGCGGCTTGGCAACGCCCGCCACCTCCAGCGAGTAGGCGACGTTTTCGCCGACGGTCATATGTGGAAACAGCGCGTAGTTCTGGAAGACGGTGTTGACCGGGCGACGATAGGGCGGCCGGTCGGTCATGTCCTCGCCGTCGATCAGGATCGAGCCGCCGTCGAGTTCGACGAAGCCGCTGATCGCCTGCAGCAGTGTGGTCTTGCCGCAACCGGAGGGACCGAGCAAGGTCAGGAATTCGTTGCGGCGGACATCGAGATCTATACGGTCGAGAGCGGTCACGGTGCCGCCTTCCGGAGTGGTAAAGGCCTTGCTCGCCTCCACCAGCCGGACGATGGAATTCTGCATACTTCTGTTCCCCAAAATGTTATGCAAATAACGCTTGTGCGTTTTCGATATATGGATACCATTTGCCTATCGGAGTCAACGGCCATGAGAAGCCGTGATCCGGAAGCGGCCGGTCAAGGTCGTGTCAGGCCGTCCGGCCAGAACCATCAGAGGAGAATTTCGATGACGATGACAAACGGGACGACCCGCGGGGGCAGGAGAGCCTTCGCGACCCGTGCACGCACAGTGGCACTGTCCCTTGCGACGCTGACAGCCCTTTTCGGCACGGCGCAAGCGGCCGAGCTCAACATCTACAACTGGGGCGAATACATCAATCCGGCTGTCCTCAAGAAGTTCGAGGAGGAGACCCAGATCAAGGTCAACCTCTCGACCTATTCCTCCAATGAGGAGATGCTGGCGAAGATCCAGGGTGGCGCCACGGGCTACGACATCGTCTTCCCGTCGGTGCACATGCAGGACATCATGGCCAAGCTCGACCTGCTCGAAAAGACCGACATCAACACCTATGAGGGCTTCAAGAATATCGACCCGACGTTCCTTCGCGCCAAAAGCGACCCGAAGGGCGAATATTGCCTGCCCTATGCCTTCGGTACGGTCGGTATCCTTTATAACCGCACGCTGCTTGGCAAGGACGTGACCGGCTGGCGCGACCTGATCGAAACCGTGAAGGCCAAAGGCCTGAAATTCACGCTGCTTGACGACATGCGCGAGGTGCTGTCGGTCGGCCTCATCCTCAATGGCCACAAGGTCAATTCCACCGACCCTGCCGAATTGCAGCAGGCGGCCGATACGATCATCGCCATGAAGCCGGATGTCGCCGCCTTCACCTATGACACCCGCCCGATGGTCGCGGCCGGCGATGTGGCGGCCGGTCATTTCTTCGTCGGCTCGATGGTCGACGTCTTCGGTAATCCGAAGGATCTCGGCTACGTGATCCCGGAGGAAGGCGCGACGATGTATCAGGAGGATATCTGCGTTCTGAAGACCGCGCCGAACAAGGAGAACGCCGTAAAGTTCATGCAGTTCTACACGCGTCCCGAAGTGGCGGCGCTCAACATCGAGCAGCAGACGAACGGCACGGCCAACGTGCCTGCGCGGCAATTGACCCCCGAGCAGATCAAGAATAGCAAGGAAATCAACCCGCCGCCGGAAACCATGCAGAAGCTGCAGATCTTCGAAGATCTCGGCCCCGGCGTGCGCCAGCTCGATCGGGTCTGGACGAAGGTGAAGACGGCGCAATAAACAGGCGATGCGACGGAGCGGGATATGCGGCGCTAGCTTGCCGGAACCCCGCTCCGATCATGCAAGGGGAGGGGACGTGGCGCAGCGAATCCTGAAGCTGGTGCGCAGCGACGAGCTCAGACGCTCGAAATCTGATAAGCTCATCGCCAACTACATCGAGCGTAATCTGGCCGACATTCCCTTCGAGACGGCGCGTTCGATCGCGACCCGGCTTGAAGTTTCGCCGATGACGGTCGGGCGTTATCTTCGGCGCATGGGCTTCGACGGTCTCGACGAGCTGAAACTGGAGCTTCGGCGCGACGGCTCCAACAATCCTGCCTGGCAGGTGAAGGGATCGGTTGGCCGTCTGCGCGACGACAACCGCGAAGGCAAGCTGCTTGCCGGCCTGATCCAGCAGCAGATCGACAATCTCGGCATGATCTATGAGTTGACGACCGCGCCGGAATGGCAGCAGGCGATCGACGCTCTGATTGCTGCCAGCGAGGTCTATGTCGCTGCCTACCAGAACGTACGCGGTATCGCGCAGTATTTCGCGAGCCAGCTATCCTATACCCGGTCGCGGGTGCAGTTCGTCGATGGCCTCAACGGCACCTATGCCGAGCTGCTCGACGGTTCCGTCGAGGGACGCGTGCTGTTCCTGCACGACGTACGCCGCTTCGCCGCCAAGGCGCGGCCCTTGGCGGAGGAGGCGCGTCGGGCCGGCGTCAAGGTCATCCTCTTCACCGACGAGTTCTGCCCCTGGGCGCCGGAGGTCTCCGACATCTGCCTCGTCGTGCCCGGGTCCCATGGTCCGCTCTGGGATGGAGCAGCAACGACCGTCGCGGTCATGGACCTGCTTCTGAGCAACATCATCGTCGTCCTCGGCGACGAGGTCGGCGAGCGCGTCGCCCAGCTTACTCGGCTACAGAACGTCTTCGGCGACTTCGAGGATTGAAATCGAAGTCCGAAAGCTCAGGGCGCCGACGTCTGCGGGATGTAATCCAGCCCGATGTCGATGGAGGCCGGCCGGCCGTCGAGAAGCAGTTCGCTGATGCGCGGCGCCGTCCTGGCGATGACCTTGCCGGCCTTGATCACGCAGAGCCGGTTCGGTTTCAGCCGCAGCGCTTCGCTGACATCGGCCGCCTGCATCAGGACGAGGTCGGCCTTACAGCCGACGTCGAGGCCGTAGCCTTCAAGGCCCATGGTTTTCGCTGCATTCACGGTGATGGCGTCGAAGATCTTGCGCTTGTCCTCGATCCCGCCCATCTGCGTCACGTGGATGGCCATGTGAGCCACTTCCAGCATGTCGCCCGAACCCATCGAGTACCAGGGATCCATGACGCAGTCGTGCCCGAAGGAAACGTTGAGGCCGGCCGCCATCAACTCACGAACCCGCGTCATGCCGCGGCGCTTTGGATAGGTGTCGTGGCGTCCCTGCAGCATGATGTTGATCAGTGGATTGGGGATCACGTTGATCTCCGCCTCCGCCATCAGCGGGATCAGCTTGGAGACATAGTAGTTGTCCATCGAATGCATCGAGGTCAGGTGCGAACCCGCGACGCGTCCCTGAAGCCCGAAGCGGACCGTTTGAGCCGCCAGCGTCTCGATGTGGCGCGACATCGGATCGTCGGTCTCGTCGCAATGCATGTCGACCGGCAGGCCGCGGTCTGCGGCGATCCGGCAGAGTGCTTCCACCGAGCGCGCGCCATCTTCCATCGTGCGCTCGAAATGCGGGATGCCGCCGACGATGCCGATGCCCATATCGAGTGCGCGGTTCAGTGAAGCCTCGCCGTCGGCCGCGCGAAAATAGCCGTCCTGCGGGAAGGCGACGAGCTGCAGGTCGATATAGGGCGCGACCTTCTCCTTTACCTCCAGCAGTGCCTCGGCCGTCACCAGCCGTGGATCGGAGGTGTCGACGTGGCTGCGGATGGCAAGAAGGCCCTGGCTGACGGCGAGGTCGCAATAGCGCAGCGCCCGCGCGACCAGCGCCTCCTTGGTCAACATCGGGCGCAGCTCGCCCCAGAGCGCGATGCCTTCCAGCAGCGTGCCGGAGACGTTCATGCGCGGCAGTCCGAGCGACAGCGTCGCGTCCATGTGGAAATGCGGGTCGCAGAAAGGCGGGCTGAGCAGGCGGCCGGTGGCGTCGATTTCTTCGCCCGCTGTCGCGGCAAGAGCCATCTCGATCGCTGCGATCTTGCCGCCCTTGACGCCGACATCGACGCCAAGCCGTCCGTCCGGAAGATTGGCATTGCGGATGATCAGGTCGAACATGCTGGTTTCTCCGGTGGCGGTAACGGCGCGGGCCTTGAGCGAGGCTTAGGAGCCGAAGCTCTTTCGATAAGCCGCCGGCGACGTGCCGAATCGACGAACGAAGGAACGACGGAAGGCGATATCGTCATGGAAGCCGATATCGGTCGCAATCTTTTTGAGCGGGATGCTTGTGTCTTCGGCCAATCTGCGCCCCGCCTCAAGCCGCATGCTCTCAACATAGTCAGCCGGCGTCATGCCCACCTCCTGCTTGAATTGCCTGGAGAAGTTTCGCTCGCTCATGCCGGTGCGCCTGGCGATCGCCCCGACACCGAGATCGGCAGAGAGGTTGTCGGCAATGTAGTCCTGCGCCGCGCGAATAGGGGTCTTCTGCGCAAGCTGGCCGGCAAGGAGCGTGCTGAACTGGGTCTGGCCGCCGGGTCGCTTGAGGAAGACAACAAGTTCACGCGCGACTTTCAAGGCGATGTGCAGGCCGAGATCCTTTTCGACGATGGCAAGTGCGAGGTCGATGCCGGCTGTCACGCCCGCCGAGGTCCAGACATTGCCGTCCTTGGTAAAGATGCGGTTGGGCTCGAGCTTCACCTCCGGAAAGCGCTTGCCGAATTCCGCCGCTTGCGACCAATGCGTCGTCGCCCGCCTGCCGTTCAACAGGCCCGCTTCGCCGAGCACGAAGGCGCCGGAGCATACCGATCCGAAGCGACTGGCACGGGCGGATGCGTCCTTCACCCAAGTCAGAAGCGATATCGGAAGCGGTCGTTCGTGAATGAGCGGGTCCCCGGCAACCAGCAGGGTATCGATGTCGGCAATGCCGTCATCCATCGCACGGTCGGGAAGGAGGGTCAGCCCGGAAGACCCACGCACCGGGGCGGTGGAGGCGCTGACGACCTCCACCGAATAATGGTCGGTGCCACTCTGACGGTTGGCCTCCGCGAACACGTCCGAAGGGCCGATAACGTCGAGGAGCTGGACGCCCTGCATTGCGACGATCGCGACTTTGTGAACGGCCATTAGCGAACCTCGAACAATCTGCCGGTGAGGATGATGCTGATCGTCCGATAGAAGACAACCGCAATCGCGCCAGCCAGAAACAGAAAGAACAGTCCAGCCAGCCCGGTGAGGACGGTGCTCTCGGCAGACGCAGCATACCGGAAGAAGGCGATCGAGAGCGCAGCAAGCGGAAAGCTGATCGCCCACCAGCCGACGCTGAAGGGGACATGGGAGCGGAATACCATCGGCGACAGGACGAGCATCAGAAACAGCGCGAAGTAGAACAGGACCGTGGCGAAGAGATCGACCGAACCCGTGACATTGGTATAGGCGAGGAAGCCGACGGCAAAGGGGGCGACCAGAACCATGAGAGACGGCCGAGCCAGCGCCGGAAGTGGATCTTCATGGCGCAACCGCGAGAAGATCAGCGCAATGAAGACTGCGGCGATGACGCTGCCGACCGAGAAGGCAAGCATGTTGACCTCATGTGCCCAGGCGAACGGCATGGCGTGGCCGGTAACGGCGATATCCAGAGTGGCGACACCGGGGATGAGCAGCGGCGGCAGCGTCGTATCGCGCGACTGTTGCCGGCCGAGGAAGCCCCTGGCGACGACATAAGCGAGGGCGAAGGTCAGCGCCGACGCAGCCGTCCAGACGACTTCTGACAGCAGCGGGCTATAGCGGTTCAGAAAAGCTGACTGCAGAAGCAGGCCGATTGCGACCGTTGCGAAGAAGTTGCTTTGAACCGGATGGGCGAATTCGGCGGCGACCGTGGCCGGATGGCGGTGCCACTTGAAAGCGTAGCCGAGCGCAAGGCTTAGAAAGATCGAAGTCCCGAGCCAGCCGACATATTCGCCGGGAAGGGCCGGCAGACCGATCGTCCTGGTGGCTTCGCGCCAGGCGAGGCTCAGGCCGGTTATGCCCATTACCGAGGCGAACAGGTTGATCGGAAGCTGCGAGATCGACCTGCGGGTCAACGGCGTGCTGTTCGAGAGGTCCATGGATTGAACGGTCATTGGATTATTCCTGTCCGAAAGAGTGCTGACAGGATTAAAACACGCCACGCCGTTGTCTTGAATGATCCAGATAGTACGATTCCGGACTCGCTGCGTATGTTTCCGGCCAAGGACCGATCAGTCGCGCCGTCATATGGATTGCGGACGGCGAAGCCGGTCACACGGCTCCGTAGCTGCGCCAGAGAACGTAAAGGCTGACGGAAAAGATGATCGCACGGAAAATCTTGGTCAGCGTATCGCGCTGGGTCGAAAGCTGCGTCGAAACGATCGTGCCGATCACGCCACCCGCGACGCCACCCAGGATGAAGTAGCCGGCGATGCGCCAATCCACCAATCCAGAGGCGGCATAGTTGATCGCGGTCGTCAGGCCGAAGGTGCCGACAGCAAGCAGCGACGTGCCAACAGCGTTGATGAGCGGCATGCCGGTCGCAAGCAGCAGTCCGGGAACGATGAGGAAACCGCCGCCGATGCCGAAGAAGCCGGAACAGGTGCCGGTCAGAAGCGCTGTCAAGCCGGTCTTGCCGTGTGTGCCGAGCGAAAGCGACTGCGGTGTCGCCGCCGTGTCGCACCTGACCTTCCGCATGGCGAAGCTGACGAACATCATCACGAGGCCGAAGAGGAACAGCAATCGCTGGCCATCGATCAGCTTGCCGAGGCTGGAGCCGAAAAAGGCGCCAAGCGAACCCGCGACCGTGAAGATCAGCGCGCAGCGCCACCAGAGATGACCGCGGAGCGCGTGGCTTATCAGGTTGAGATAGGCATTGGCGGAAACCGCAAGCGCTCCGGTGCCGAGCGCGGTGTGCACGTCGCGGATGCCGACGACATAGATCAGGAGCGGCGTCGCCAGGATCGAGCCGCCACCGCCGATCAGGCCGAGCGTGAAGCCGGTGAGCGAACCGGAGCCGATCGCAAGCAGCATCTGCTGGAAGGGGTCCGCCACGATGCCGCTACCCCCAGACCGAACCGGGCAGCGCGTCGAGCGGTATCTTCAGGTAGCGTCGGCCGTTGTCCTCGGCGACAGGGAGCTCGCCGCCACGCACGTTCACCTGCAGCGCGTACAGGATGAGCTTCGGCATCGGCAGGGTGCGGTCGCGCGCCTCGCGCAGGCCGACGAAATCGGCCTCGGACTTGCCGGCAACGTGCGGGTTCGTGGCCTTCTGTTCGGCGACCGTGCTTTCCCAGCGCGCCTCGCGGCCGCCGGGGCAATAGTCGTGGCCGGTGAAGAGCCGTGTCTCGTCCGGCAGCGCCAGAATGGCCTGGATCGAGCGCCAGAGGTCGGCAGCGCTTCCGCCCGGAAAGTCGGCGCGGGCCGAGCCGCTGTCGGGCATGAACAGCGTGTCGTGAATGAAGGCGGCGTCGCCGATCACGTAAGAGATCGAGGCGAGCGTATGTCCCGGCGAATGCATGACGTGGGCCTTGAGCTCACCGATCTGAAACGTCTCGCCGTCGGCAAACAGCCGGTCCCATTGCGAACCGTCGCAGGCGAAGTCCGGCCAGTTGTAGATCTCCTTCCAGATCCGCTGCACGCCCTTCACATGTTCGCCGATCGCCGTCGGCGCGCCGGTCTTCGCTTTGAGGTAGCGCGCCGCGGAGAAATGGTCGGCGTGCGGGTGGGTGTCGAGGATCCACTCGACCGTCAAACCCTTGGCGGCGATATGGTCGAGGATCGCATCGGCATTCCGCGTCGCGGTCGAGCCGGACTTTTCATCGAAGTCCAGCACCGGATCGATGATCGCGCATTTGCCCGTCGCCGGGTCGGCGACGACATATTGGATGCTGCCGGTGCGGGGATCGTAGAAGCCGGTCACATCGGGCTTATGCATAGGCGAGGGCCTCTTCAGCCGCGGCGCACGGGAAGAAGATCGCGCGGGCGGGGTCAAAATCGTAATCGGCTTCGAAACTCGGCGCGTCGGCGGCGAGCTGCGTGACGCAATCGAGAATGTACTTCACCTTGTCTTCCGAAAGCAGCACGCTGAAGTTCAGCCGGGTGAAGCCCGGCTTCTCGATTTCCTCGCCGGCAAGGATCGCCTGGCGGATCTGTTCGGAGTGCTCGGCATCGATCGACAGCAGCCGATGAACGTAAGGTCCGGCGCAGGCGCAGCCGCCGCGCGCCTGGATGCCGAAGCGGTCGCTCAGCATGCGGGTGACGAGCTGCTGGTGGACATAGCCGCCCTTGCCGTTCCTGATGCGGAACGAAAAGATCGGCAGCCGGTCCGGTTCTTGCAAGCCGAGCAGTTCCAGTTGCGGAATGGCCCTCCAGGCGGCAAACGCCTGCTCCGCCAGTTCGCGGTTGCGCCGCTCCATGCTCTCAAGCCCGATCGCGTGTTTGACGATGAAGGCAAGGGCTGCACGGATGTCACCGACGACGTTCGGCGTTCCGGCCTCTTCGCGGGCCTCGATGTTGGCGCTGTAGTCGTGTGTATCCGGCGAAACGAACTTCACCGTGCCGCCGCCCGGCCAGGTCGGCTTGTCGGTCGTGACACTGTCGCGGCGAACGATCAGGATGCCGGAAGCACCCGGGCCACCGATGAACTTGTGCGGCGAGACGACGATGGCGTCGATCTCGGCACCGGAAACGGGAGACATGGCGATTGGAACATAGGGGCCGGCGCCGGCATAGTCCCAGATCATCTTCGCACCGGCAGCCTTGACCATGCGGGTGATCGCGGCCACGTCGCTGGTGATGCCGGTGATGTTCGAGCCGGCCGAGAGGGTACAGACTGTCAGGTCGGACGAGCCAACGCTCAGCGCTTTGCGAAGTTCCGTGAGGTCCGGTCCACCCGCCGGGCATTCGGCGATCTCAACGATCTCAGCGCCGCTTTCGCGCCAGGGCAGGATGTTGGAGTGGTGCTCGTAGGGGCCGATGATGACGCGGACGGTTTGGCCGGCAGCAACCGCGTCGCTAACGCCGACGAGCTTGACCAGACGGTTGATGCCGGAGGTCGCACCGGAGCCGGTGAAGATCACGGCATGGTCGGCCGTGGCGCCGCAGAATTCCCCGATCAGCGCTCGCGCTTCCCGCCGCATCCGGGTCATGAAGCCCCCGCAATAGGAGGCTTCGGTGTGGCTGTTGGCGTAGTAAGGCAGGACCTCTTCGAGCACGAAATCTTCGATCACGCGCAGCGCGCGGCCGGAGGCGACGTAGTCGGCATAAACCAGTGCCTTCGTGCCGTAGGGACCGGCGATCCGCGCCTTCGCTCCGACCAGATCGTCGCGTAGCTCGGCGACGAGACCCGGCCGGTTGAGGGACTGGCGGAACCGGGCGAGCGGCGAGAGCGCCTCGCAGGGTTGGTGGACGGCGGGCACGATCATCGCGCTTACTCCTCGGAGCGGACATTGACAGCAATTGTAATCCCGTCCAGGGTCGAAAACCTCACCTATCTTCTGCGGTTTCATCGAGGAATTGTGTCAAATGATCGAATCGTCGTTCAAAATCGATGCTTTCGATCTGAACATTCTTACCGCATTGCAAAAAGATTCGTCGCTGTCGCAGCGGGATCTGGCCGAAAAGGTCGGCCTGTCGCAAAACGCCTGCTGGCGACGCCTCCAGCGCCTGCAGGCAATCGGCGTGATCCGGGGCTCGCATGCAGACATTGATCTCGACGCTTTGGGGCTGGATCTCACCGTGTTCGTGATGATCCGCACCCGCCATCACTCCAAGGAATGGAGCGACGGTTTTCGGCAGCATGTCGAGCGGTTGCCGGAGGTGATCGATTTCTATCGCATCGGCGGGGATTGGGATTATCTGATCAAGGTGGTGACCCGCGGCATGCGCGGCTATGACACCTTCTACCAGAAGCTCATCACCAATTTCGACCTCGCCACGGTCACCGGCTTCTTCTCGATGGAGGCGATCATCAACGGTCGCCCCGTGGATCTGAGCCGGTTGAGGTGAGGCGCCGTCTCCCGGCACCTCATCATTCTGTCGTTACATGACGCCGAAGCGTTCGAAGGCCTCGACGGTGCTCATGCCGGCCTCGATCGCCAGCCGCACCTTGTTTTCAGTCTCGGCCTTTTCCAGCGCCAGCGCGATCGCCTCGCGCTCCGCCAACTTCGGGATGACGAGCACGCCGTCGCGGTCGCCGAAGAGGATGTCGCCCGGCCGGATGCGGATGCCGCCGATCTCGATCGGGATGCCGTAGTCGACGACCTTGCCGCGTGGGCCCTGGTCCTGGGCGTAGGAGCCGTAGCAGAAGGTCGGGAAATCGAGCGCGAGAATGCCGGCGCTGTCGCGGCAATAGCCGTCGCAGATCGCACCGGCCGCCTTGAGTTTCATTGCTCGCGTCGACATCAGTTCGCCCCAGACCGCATAGCGCGGCGACGAGCCGGAACAGACGTAGATCTCGTTTTCCTTCAGGCTGTCGAGTGCATGGAACATCAGGCCGAAAGGCTTGGCGCTGAATTCCGAATGGCCGCCGGCCTCAGCGGTCGCGAAAAAATCCGCCTCCAGCACGGGCATCGCTCGGCCCACAGCGACCATGTCGTCGCGCAGCGCCTTGATCTGCGGCGGCAGGAACTGGTGCTGCAGGCCCATCGTGTCGAGAATGTCGCCGACCACGGCCGTGAACAGCCGGCTGCGCATGGCGGTAAAGAGTTCGGTATCGTCTTCAAAATGTTTCATGTCTTCCCTCAAGCCTTGTGCGCCATGGCCGTTGCAATGCCCTGCATGACGCCTCTGATTTCTGCGAGACCCTTCAAGCGCCCGATCAGCGAATAGCCGGGGTTGATCCGCTCCTTGCCGATATCGTCCGCGAGCAGATGGCCGTGATCGGGCCGAAGCGGGATCTGCCAGTCGGTGCGACCCTCGCGGACGCGGCGCTCCTGCTCCTGCATCAACGCCAATATCACCGCGGGCATGTCGCTCGATCCGCCAAGATGGTCGGCCTCGTAGAAGGATCCGTCTTCTTCGCGCTGGACGTTGCGCAGATGGGCGAAATGGATGCGCGGGCCGAATTCGCGCACCATGGCCGGCAAATCGTTGTCGGCGCGTGTGCCGTAAGAGCCGGTGCAGAAGGTGATGCCGTTGGCCGGACTGTCGACGGCGGCGAGAACGCGCCGGACGTCGGCCGGCGTCGAAACGATCCGCGGCAGGCCATAGAGAGAGAAGGCTGGGTCATCCGGATGGATGCAGAGCCGGATACCGACTTCTTCTGCGACCGGCACGATCTCCCTGAGGAAGCGCGCGAGGTTCTCATGCAAGATGTCGGCGGTGACGCCATCATATTCCGAGAGGGCTGCGAGGAAGCTCGCCCGGTTGAACTGGCGCTCGGTGGCCGGAAGACCGGCGATCAGATTGCGTTCGATCCGGTCGATTTTCGCCTGGTCCATCTCGTCGAAACGCTGGCGGGCGGCGGCGATCTGCTGCGTTGAGTAGCTGTCCTCCACATGCGGACGCTGCAGGACGAAGAGGTCGTAGGCGGCAAAATCGACAGCATCGAAGCGCAGCGCAAAGCCGCCATTGGCCAAAGGCTGCATCAGTTCCGTGCGCGTCCAGTCGACCACCGGCATGAAGTTGTAGCAGACGATGCTGATGCCCGAACGTGCCAGGGCGCGAAGCGTATCCTTGTACCAGCCGATATAGCGATCGCTATCTGGCGTCGCGAGCTTGATCGAATTGTGCACCGGAATGCTCTCGACGACGCTCCAGCGCAGGCCGGCCGCCTCGATCAGCGCCTTCTGCTTAAGGATTGCCTCATCGGACCACGGCGAGCCATCGTAAATGTGATGCAGCGCCGAGACGATCCCTGTGGCGCCCGCCTGCCGGATGTGGCTGAGCGGCACCGGATCGTTGGGCCCGTACCAGCGAAAGCACTCTTCCATCAGTCTCATGCAGAACTCCTACCCGCTTCCGTGGCTATTGTTGGACCACGCCCGGCAATAATGTCCCATTGGTCCAACAATTCAAGTCTGAAAGCGGAGATTTCGCGTGAAAATCACCGATTAAGCTGAGGCCTTCAAATTTTCGCTTGACGGAAACTGCAATCTGGACCAACAAATAAGGCATCGCAGGGAGGAGAGCCGGTGAGCAGTTCGGTAAGGGAAGAGGTGTTGTCGGGCGTCGAGGCCGTGGAGCCGGGCAAGACCTCGGCCGTCGATCGGCTGGTCGAGCAGATCCGCGACATGATTTCCGAGCGTGGCCTTGGTGTCGGTGACGCGTTGCCGACCGAGCGTGATCTCGGCGAACAGTTCCAGGCCGGCCGCAACACCGTGCGCGAGGCGCTGCAGGTGCTGCGCGCCTATGGCATGGTCGAGACCCGGCCGAAGGTGGGCGCCGTGATCAGCGGTGGCCACGGCGAGGCGATCCGCCGGCTCTTTGCCTTTCACAACGGTATCTCACCGGACTCGTTTCATGACCTGCAGGGCTTCCGCCGCATCATCGAGACCGGTGTCGGCGAACACATCATCCTGACGGCCAGCGACGCCGATTTCGACCGGCTCGATGCGATCAATTCCAGGATCCTTGAGGCCGAGAGCGTCGAGGCAGCCGCACAGTGCGACTATGAGTTCCATTCGGCGATCGTCGAACTCTCGGGCAACCGCACGACGCTTGCCGCCTATCACATGCTGCGTTCGGTGATCGAGGAGGTCATGCGGCTCGGCAAGGCCGAACGTCCGGTGCACGCGGCGACCTTCGAAGCGCATGCCGAGATCATCCGGGCGCTGAGGGCGCGCGACCGCATCGCCTATGTCTACCTGATGAGCCGTCATCTGGAGTTCGGCATCCGCTTCGTCGATGCCGTGCCGGGCAGCTCGCAGCCACGATAAACATTTGGAGATTGGGTCCGAACCGCGCTTCACGCGGTGCGGGCAGCCATTTGCCGGATTTTCGCCCGTTGGTCCGGCGGCACGAACAGGGCACTTGGGAGGAGAACCAATATGAGCAACATGAAACGTCTGGCGCTTGCCGCACTTCTTGCCACCGTCAGCTTTGCGCCGGGCGCGGCCTTTGCTGGCGGCAAGGCGATCGCTGGCATCGTCTTCCAGCAGGACCAGTATTTCCGCGGCATCCAGATCGGCATGGAGAAGGCTGCGGAAGCCGCCGGCGACGAGCTTCTCGCCGGCAACAGCGACAGCAAGCTGGAGAAGGAAGCGCAGCTCATCGACACCTACATCGCTCGCGGCGTGAACTCGATCGTCGTGGCGCCGCTTTCGGCCGATGCCTCGGTGCCGGCGCTGAAGAAGGCGCGTGATGCCGGGATCACGGTCGTCACCTACGGCACTTCGGCCAATGGCGACGTCGCCCAGGCGACGGTGACGAGCTCGGACCGCGATATCGGCATCGGCACAGGCAACGCCGCAGCCGACTTCCTGAAGACCCTCGGCAATGGTGGCAAGGTCAAGATCGGCACGCTCGCCTTCAAGGCACTGCTGCCTGAACAGTCGAACGCCCGCGTCGACGGGTTCTTAAGCGTCGTCAAGGACCAGGTCGATATCGTCGCCCAGCAGGATGCCTGGCTTGCCGAAAAGGCGCTCGCGGTCGCAAGCGACATGCTGACGGCCAATCCCGATATCCAGGTGATCTACGCTGCCAACGAGGGCGGCACGATCGGTGCGGTCCAGGCCGTGAAAAAGGCAGGCCTCGAAGGCAAGGTCTTCGTCTTCGGCACCGACGGGTCCGAGCAGCTCGCCAACATGTTGTTGAATTCGGACAACGTACTGCAGGCAACGACGGCGCAGCAGCCGCTCGAGGTCGGCAAGCAGGCGATCGAAGCGGCACAGAACCTGCTCGACGGCAAGAAGATCGAGACCAAGGTCAACGTGCCGGTGCTGCCTCTGACGCGCGCCGATACGCAGGCGGTCGCGGCCTACAAGGAAGGCCTGAAGGCGCTGAAGTGATTGGGTTTTGACGTCAGCCGAGCGGCGGGACATCGCGCCCGCCACTCCCTCGTCTTGCACAGCAGGAAATCCGCATGAGCTATCCGCAACCGAGTTCAGCTGCGTTGCAAGGGGTGCAGGGACGGCTGGACTTTCGGGCCGTGACCAAGCGTTACGGCCCGACTGTCGCCCTCTCCGAATTCACCCACAGCTTCGCCCCCGGCCAGGTGCATGCCCTGATGGGCAAGAACGGCTCGGGCAAATCAACGCTCGTCAAGCTGCTTGCCGGCGTCACCGAGCCGACATCGGGCACGATCAGTGTCAATGGCGAGGATCGCCATTTCACCTCGCCGCATGATGCCTTTGCCGCCGGCATCGTCACCGTGCACCAGGAGCTCTCGCTGGTGCCGGAGCTTTCTGTCGGCGAGAACATTTTTCTCGGCCGGCTGCCGCATCGGCGTCGCGCCGGTTTCAGCGTCGTCGACTGGGCGGGCCTGCACAAGCGCGCCGGCGAATTGCTTGCCGACATGGGGCTTGCGATCGATTCCCGCCAGCCGGTTTCGGCGCTGAGCGTCGGCCAGCAGCAGGTGGTGGAAATCGTCAAGGCGATGTCCTTCAACCCGTCGATCCTACTCTTGGACGAACCGACCTCGGCGCTGGCGTCGCGCGAGGTCAAGCAGCTCTTCGCACTGATCGAACGGCTGCGCGCCCGCGGCGTGACGATGATCTACATCACCCATCGGATGAGCGAGCTTTTCGAGATTGCCGATACCTGCACGGTGATCCGCGACGGCCATTACATCGGCGCGGTCGAGATGAAGGCGACGACGCCTTCGGCGATCGTCGGCATGATGTTCGGCGATGCCGCCCGCGCAACGCGGCCGCCGCGGCGCACGCTCGATCGCACCCGGCCGGTGCTCGAGGTGCGGGATCTCAGCCGCTCCGGGCATTTTCAGAATGTTTCTTTCGATCTCTATCCGGGCGAAATCCTCGGAATCGCCGGCCTGCTCGGCGCCGGGCGCACCGAACTGATGAGGGCGATCTTCGGCGCCGACCGGATCGACAGCGGTTCAGTGACGTTCAACGGTCGCGATATGACCGGTGCCAGCCCGCGCGACATGCGCAAGGCGGGACTCGGCTACACGCCGGAAAACCGCAAGGAGGTCGGCCTCGTGCAGTCGCTTTCGACCGCCGACAATCTCTGCATGGCGAGCCTCGGCCCGATCTCCAACAGGGGCTTCGTTTCGCGCCGGCGCGAACAGCCGTACGTGCGCCGCCAGATCGCCGATCTGCACATCAAGTGCGGCGATCCGGAATTGCCCGTGTCGTCGCTGTCGGGCGGCAACCAGCAGAAGGTGGTGATCGGCAAATGGCTGAACCGGCAGCCGTCGGTGATGTTCTTCGATGAGCCGAGCCGCGGCGTCGACGTCCAGGCCAAGCGCCAGATCTTCGACATCATCTGGCAACAGGCCGCCGACGGCCTTGCCAGCCTCTTCGTCTCGACCGAGCTCGAGGAGGTGCTGGAAGTCGCCGACCGCATCCTCGTCATGCATCACGGCGCCGTCGTCGCCGAAGTGGATCCGACGAAAACCGACCTGACCGAACTTTACGGCCTGTGCATGGAAGGGGCCAAGCAATGACACTCGTGAGCCAGACCACGGAAACAGGCGGACAGAACACGCCGCTCAAGTTTCTGAAAACCTACCCGATGGAGATCATTCTCGCCGCATTGGTGATTTTCCTGATCTTCGTCGCACCGGGGTTCGCCTCCACCAGCAACGTCTTGAACGTGCTGCGCACGGTGTCGATGCTCGGCATCATCGCCTTCGGCATGACGGCGGTTATCATCAGCGGGGAGATCGATCTCTCGGTCGGCGCCGGTGCCGCGCTCGCCGGCTGCATCGTTGCCTGGTTCGCCGACCGTTTCACCGACACGTTCGGCGACTGGGGCGCGGTCACCGTCGGTTTTGCGGTGGCACTTCTGCTCGGCTTCTCGCTCGGCTATCTCACCGGCCGTTTCCGGCAGTGGTTCAACGTGCCGACCTTCATCACCACCCTGGCGCTTTTCGCGGCACTTCGCGGTGTCGCCAATTTGATCACCGGCGGCTTCCCGATGTCGTCCTTCCCGCTCGGTTTCGATTTCCTCGGCGGCGGTTATCTCTTCGGCATTCCGTTCCCGGTCTATATCTTTGCGCTGACCTTCGCGGCCATGCACTTCCTGATGAAGTACACAAGCTTCGGCCGTGAGGTTTACGCGGTCGGCGGCAACATGGAGGCGGCACGTCTCTCCGGCATCGACATCTGGAAGGTGAAGGCGCTGACATTGGGCCTGACCGGCGCGCTGACCGCCGTCTCCGGCACGCTGATCGCCTCGCAGATCGGGGCCGGCACCGGGACGACGGCGACCGGCATGGAACTCGACGTGATCGCGGCCGTCATCATCGGCGGTACCTCGCTCTTTGGCGGCAAGGGCCGCATCTGGGGCACGCTGATCGGGGTGCTCTTCCTTGGCTGCATCTCCAACGGCATGACGCTGATGAATGTCAGCGAATATTGGCAATACGTCGTGCGCGGCGGGATCATCCTCGGCGCCGTGCTCCTGAACCAGGTTCTGGAACGGGTGCGCTGAGACCGGCGCGGGGTGTCCGCATCCCGCTCCCCCTTATGACCAACGATCACGCTTATGATCTCGGGTCGACGCCGGCCCGGATCATCGCGATCCATCGCGGAGACAATCATGACTGAATTCAAGGGAAAGATCGCGCTGGTCACCGGCACGTCCGGGATCGGGCTTGCCTCGGCGATCCGGCTCGCCTCGTCAGGCGCCACCGTGCTTGCCTGTGGCAACGACGTCGCCACCAACGAGATCTTCGACCGCATAGCCAAAGAGCGCGACTTGCCGATGTCGACCCGACTGACGGACGTTGCCGTGGAAGCAGAGGTCGAAGCGGCCGTGCGCGAGGCGGTGCTGCGCCACGGCGGCCTCGACATCATCGTCAATGCCGCCGCCGTTCACCCCTATGGCACCGTGCTCGACACCAGCGCCGAGACCTTTGCGCGCTGCCTGTCGGTCAATGTCGGCTCGATATATCTCACCGGCCGCTTCGGCATTCCGGAAATGATGAAGCGCGGCGGCGGCGCGATCGTCAACATCTCCTCGGTGCAGGGTCATGCCTGCCAGCAGAACGTCGCCGCCTATGTCGCTTCCAAGGGCGCGATCCATGCGCTGACCCGCGCCATGGCGCTCGATCATGCGGCGGCGAAGGTCCGGGTCAATTCGGTCAGCCCAGGCTCGGTGCGCACGCCGCTGCTATCGCTTGCAGCCCGCACCTATGGCGGCGAGGGCGTCAGCGAGGCGGAAGCCTTTGCCCGCTTCGGCGCTGCACACCCGATCGGCCGCATCGGCGAGCCGGAGGAGGTGGCCGAGCTGGTCGCTTATCTCGCCTCGGATCGCGCCGCCTTCGTCACCGGCTCGGACTTCCGCATCGACGGCGGCCTCACCGCCGGCATCGGCGTCAAATAATCGGATAGGAAACGACAAGATGAAAATCGGCCTTGGGCTCTACCGGGAGCAACTCACCCCGGATAACTTTCAGTTTGCCTTGCAGGCGGGCGCGACCCACGTCGTCGCGCATCTCACCAACTATTTCGCCGGCAAGGATCCGAAGATCGACAGTGGCGACCAGGGCGGCTGGGGTGATTGCTCCGGTGACCGGCTCTGGACTTACGAAGAGCTGTCGGCGCTGGTGAAGGACGTGCGGGCCGGTGGGCTGGAAGTGGCGGCGATCGAGAACTTCTCGCCGCGCTTCTGGCATGACGTGTTGCTCGACGGGCCAGAGCGGGCGCAGCAGATCGAGGGGCTGAAGCAGCTCATTCGCGATGCCGGTCGCGCCGGCATTCCCTGCATCGGCTACAATTTCTCGCTTGCCGGCGTCTATGGCTGGACCCGCGGCCCCTATGCCCGCGGCGGTGCGGAATCCGTCGGCTTCGGCGTCGAAAACAGCATCGCGCCAAGCCCGGATGCGCCGATCCCAGACGGCATGGTCTGGAACATGCGCTATCGTCGTGGCGTCGCCGGCGCTGCCTCCGTTTCCGTCAGCTCGGCGGAGCTCTGGGACCGCCTCAGCCGCTTCCTGAAGGAGGTCGTGCCGGTCGCCGAGGAGGCGGGCGTGGTGCTCGGCGCTCACCCGGACGATCCGCCGGCCGAGGAACTGCGTGGCACCGCGCGGCTCGTCAACCGTCCGGAGAAGTACGACCGGCTGATGGCGATCGTCGACTCGCCCTCGAACGGGCTCGAACTCTGCCTCGGCTCGCTGCAGGAAATGCCGGGAGGGGATATCTACGAGCACGTTCGTCGTTTCGCCCGCTCCGGCCGCATCGGCTACATCCACTTCCGCAACGTACGCGGAAAGATGCCGCGTTATGTCGAGACCTTCGTCGACGAGGGCGATATCGACATGGCCGAAATCATCCGCATCCTGCGCGACGAAAACTACCAGGGTGTAATGATCCCCGACCATACGCCGGCCATGACCTGCGGCGCCTCCTGGCATGCGGGCAAGGCCTTTGCGCTCGGCTACATGAAGGCGCTTGTGCAGAACGCCGAGGCGCTCGGGCCTGCGCGTTCGATCCCGACAAGCATCGCAGCGGAATAGGAGGCGGAGATGGCCCGTGAGCTCGTCTGTGTCGCGCCCGTCGGCGACCGCTGCGGCGAGGGCGCCGTCTGGTCGGCGGAAGAGGCGGCGCTCTACTGGACCGACATCAACCGCTTTCTGATCCACCGCTATGACGAGGCGACGTGCGCGGTCAGGACGTGGCTCTTCGACGAGCCGGTGGTGGCGATCTCGCTGACCCGTGAAGATGGGCGTCTGCTCATCGCTCTCGGCTCGAAGCTCATATGGTGGTGGCCCGAAACCGACCGGCGGCAGGATCACGGCTTCGTCCTGCCCGGTTCGCCGCGTGTTCGGCTGAATGACGGTCGCGCCGATCCCCTCGGAAACTTCTGGGTCGGCTCGATGAAGAACAACGTCCTTCCGGATGGCCAGCTCGGCGATGTCGCGCCCGGGGAGGGCATCCTCTGCCGGATCGCGCCCGATGGCAACGTCACCGAATGGCGGCATGGCCTCGGCATTTCCAACACGCTCTGCTGGAGCCCGGATCGAAGCACCTTCTACTTCGGCGATACGCTGGCAAACGAGATTTACGCCTTCGACTATCATGCCGTGGACGGCTCGATTTCCGGCGAACGACCCTTCTTCACCGGTTTCGATCGCGGCGCGCCCGACGGCTCGGCGATCGACAGCGAGGGGTTTCTCTGGAACTGCCGTTATGGCGGTGGCTGCATCGCCCGTGTTGCGCCGGATGGCAGCCTTGCCGAGACGATCGATTTGCCGGTCACCAACATCACCACCTGCACTTTCGGTGGCGCCGACCTGAAGACGCTTTACATCACCACGGCCGGGGCGGGGCCAGCCGAGCGTCTCGCCGGCAGCCTCTATGCCATGCGCGTCGCGGTCGCTGGCATGCCGGAAAACCGGTTCGGGGCGGCTACAAAGTGAGCGCGGAGACCACACGGCGCGCGCTCGCCTGGGCGCATGGCTGCCTCTCGGTGCAGTCGCTCGGCGGCATGCTCGGCCCGGTGCTGTTCCTGCTTCCGGACGGGCGGCAAGTCAGCCCCTTGCAAGTTGCGCCTTGGGGCAACGATCCCGAGCGCGAGACGCTGCCGGAAATCCTGAAGGAATTGCGTGGCGAGTGGCCGTGCGTGCCTTTCGGCAGCGACGCCAGCCGCACGCTTCCTGCAGGCTGGTCCGTAGACGGTGAGAGTTTCGACGGCGCCGGCGTGCCGCATGGCCATAGCTCCAATGTCCATTGGGCGTGGGGTGCCTGCGACGACCACCAGATAGCGATGGAATGCCATTATCCGGAGAACCATCCGATCCGACTGTTGCGGCGGCAGATCGTGCCGGATCCAAATGCGCCCTCCATCGACATCACCCTGGAAATCGAGGCCCGGCGTCCGTGCCGCCTGCCGATCGGCCTGCATCCGACGTTCCGGCTGCCGAGCCGCCCCGGTTCGGTCACGATCGAACCCGGCGCCCATGATCGCGTCTGGAGTTTTCCCGCCGATGTCGAGCCGGGCGCGGCTCTGTTCTCGCCCGATCGGCAATGGTTATCGCTCGGCAAGGTCGAGACGCGCAAAGGTGTCATGCTCGATGCGTCGCAGGTGCCGCTTGTCGAGGAGACCGAGGACCTGCTGCAGCTCTCGGGCATCGACGGCAGCCTGGCGCTTCACTATCGCGACGAGGGTTTTCGCGCGCGGCTCACTTGGCAGAACGAGCATTTCCCAAGCTTGCTGCTTTGGTACAGCAACCGCGGTCGCAAGGCCTACCCCTGGAATGGGCGGCACGTGGCGCTCGGCGTCGAGCCGATCGCATCCGCCTTCGATCTCGGACCGGCGGTCTCCACGGGCGACAGCCCCATCGCGGGATCCGGCGTTGCAACGGCGATTGCCTTCGAACCCGATCAGACCTTCACCACCCGCTATCGGCTTTCCGTCGAAGCCGCTCCGATCGGCTGAACGGTCGCTCGCTGAGACATATCCAACTGAAAGGCCAAGAGAATGAAATTGTTGCGTCTCACCGTCGACGGCTCTGCCGTGCCCTGCATCCTCGACGGCGAGGGCAAGGCGCGGGAGGTGTCTTCGCTCGTCCAGGACTTCACGGCGGAGACTTTGCCTGGTGTCCTGGCAGTGCTCTCCGGCGCCGATTTCGCGGCGCTCCCTGTGATGCCGGTGGTCGATGCGGACATCCTGCCGCCTGTCGCAAGGCCCGGTACGATCTGGTGCGTCGGCCTCAACTACTCCGACCATGCGGAAGAGGCGGGACTGCCAGTGCCGTCCGAACCGATCCTCTTCAACAAGGCGGCCGGCACCTATTGCGGCCCGAACGCACCGCTTCTCTACTCCGAGAAAATGTCGAAGCTGGACTGGGAGGTCGAGCTCGGCATCGTCATCGGCAAGCGGGCGCTCAACGTATCGCGCGCCGAGGCTATGGACCATGTCCTCGGCTACACGATCGTCAACGATGTCTCCGAACGTGCCTGGCAGATGGAGCGCGGCGGGCAGTGGGTGAAGGGCAAGAGCTTCCCCAATTTCTGCCCGACGGGCCCCTGGCTTGTGACGAAAGACGAGGTTCCGGACCCGCAGGCCCTGTCGATGTGGCTCGACGTCAACGCCGAGCGCATGCAGGCGGGTACGACCGCGCGCATGATCTTCGACGTCGCGACCATCGTCTCCTACATGAGCGACTTCTGCGTGCTGGAGCCCGGCGATCTCATCTGCACCGGCACGCCCCCCGGCGTCGGCATGGGCAAGAAGCCGCCGCGCTATCTTGGGCCCGGTGACGTGGTCGAACTCGGTATCGATGGACTCGGCCGCCAGCGTCAGGTCGTTCAATCCCTCTAGACATGCAGAAGGGTCTCACCATGAAGGAAAAGACGGGACGTTTGGCCGGGCGCATTGCCGTGGTCACGGCTGCCGGCCAAGGCATCGGCCGCGCGGTCGCCGAACGACTGATGGCTGAAGGCGCCGAGGTCCACGCCAGCGACATCAATGTCGAGCTGCTCGCCACGCTCGAAGGGGCTACAACGACGCGGCTTGATGCGACGGATCATGTGGCGGTCGGTGCCTATTTCGACGCCTTCGCCCGGGTCGATATCCTCGTGCACGCGGTCGGCTACGTGCATCAGGGCACGATCGAGGAATGCTCGCCCGCCGATTGGCGGCGCTCGGTGAACATTACGCTCGACAGCGCCTACAACGTCATTGCCGGCGCAATCCCGAAGATGAAGGCCAATGGCGGCAGCATCATCACCATCGGATCGGTTGCCTCCTCGATCAAGGGTTTCCCGCGGCGTGCCGCCTATGGCGCCGCCAAGGGTGGCGTCATAGGCCTGACCAAGGCGGTGGCAGCTGACTACGTTTCTCAGGGCATTCGCTGCAATTCGGTCTGCCCCGGCACTGTCGCATCGCCCTCCCTGGAAGAGCGCATCGGCGAACTTGGCGAAAAGCTTGGAAGCCGGGATGAGGCCTACCGATCCTTCATCAGCCGCCAGCCGGCCGGCCGGTTCGGCACGGTCGAAGAAGTCGCCGCCATCTGCGCCTTCCTCGCCTCCGACGAGGCGGCCTTCATTACCGGCCAGGCAATCAACATAGACGGCGGCATCACGATCTGAGACGCCGCATTCTCGCAGGGCCGTGAAATGCAAAACACCTCCGGATGCGCTCCGGAGGTGTTGGTTTTCGTAGGCCTGTTGGCGTCAGCGTGACGCCGTTCAGGATGGGTTGTCGCTTACGCCGACAGCGCCTTGAACTCGGCAAGGATGGCGTCGCCCATCTCGGTGGTGCCGACCTTCTTCGCCCCTTCGGCCATGATGTCGCCGGTGCGGATGCCCTGGTCGAGCACGGTGGCGATCGCCTTCTCCAGATTGTCGGCTTCCGTCACCAGGTTGAAGGAATAGCGCAGGCACATGGCGAAGGAGGCGATCATCGCGATCGGGTTGGCGATGCCCTGGCCGGCAATGTCGGGTGCCGAGCCATGCACCGGCTCATAGAGCGCCTTGCGCTTGCCGCTGACCGCATCCGGTGCGCCGAGCGAGGCGGACGGCAGCATGCCGAGCGAACCGGTGAGCATCGCCGCCACGTCCGACAGCATGTCGCCGAACAGGTTGTCGGTGACGATGACGTCGAACTGCTTGGGCTGGCGCACCAGCTGCATGCCGCCGGCGTCCGCCAGCATGTGCTCGAGCTGGACGTCGGAGTATTTCGCCTTGTGCGTCTCGGTCACCACCTGGTTCCACAACACGCCCGACTTCATGACGTTGCGCTTTTCCATCGAGCAGACGCGGTTGTTGCGGGTGCGGGCCAGCTCGAAGGCGACGCCGGCGATGCGCTCGATCTCGTAGGTGTCATAGACCTGGGTGTCGATGCCACGCTTCTGGCCGTTGCCGAGATCGACGATCTCCTTCGGTTCGCCGAAATAGACGCCACCGGTCAATTCGCGCACGATCAGGATGTCGAGGCCTTCGACCAGTTCGGGCTTCAGCGACGAGGCGGCGGAAAGCGCCGGGTAGCAGATCGCCGGGCGCAGGTTGGCGAAGAGCTCGAGATCCTTGCGCAGGCGCAGCAGACCGGCTTCCGGGCGAACCTCGTAGGGCACCGCATCCCACTTCGGACCGCCGACGGCGCCGAACAACACCGCATCGGCGGCAAGCGCCTTTGCCATGTCCTCTTCCGAGATCGCCTGACCGTGAGCGTCATAGGCCGAACCGCCGACCAGGCCCTCGTCCGTCACGAAGCCGGCACCAAGCTCGGCATTCATGTAGGCGATGATTTTGCGGACTTCCGCCATGGCTTCCGGGCCGATGCCGTCGCCGGGGAGGATGAAAAGTTTGCGGGCCATTGTCGGCACTCCTGTGGTTTTCAGTCGGTGTAAAGCGGCACGGCCGCGTTGATAATGTTGCGGACTAGACCGCCGCCTTCGCGCCTTCGATCTGTCCGATGCGCTCTCGCAGCGTGTTGGCGACAGCCTGCGAAGCCGGAGCGAGGGCGATTTCAAGATTGGCGTTGCCGCCGTCTACCTCGATCGCGAGTTTCGAGACGCTGACGCCGAGCCGGCGAACGATGTCGAGCAGGCGGGAAACGATGTTTTCGAGATCGCCGCTTTCGATGGTGTAACGCATGGTGTTGCTCATCATGCGACCTTTGGCCATGGGCGCTGCTGAGGGCGCATTGTCTCGAAGGCACGCGCGAGGCGCAGCACGCCGATGTCGTCGAACTGCTGGCCGATGATCTGCAGGCCGATCGGCAGGCCGCCCGAGGTGTAGCCGCAGTTGAGCGAGATTGCCGGCTGGCCGCCCATGTTGACGGCGACTGTGAAGGCGATGTGTTCGAACGGCTTCTGCGGGTCGTTGACCGGCGAGGCCCATTCGGCCGGATAGGAGGCCGTCGGGGCCGTCGGCGACAGGATGAAATCATAGCCGGAAAGTGCCGCATGCAGCGCGTTGCGCATGGCGTCGATCTGGGCGAAGCCGGTATAGACCTCGCGGCCGGAGAAATTCTCGGCCGTTTTGATCCAGTCGAAGATATAGGGCAGGATCTGCGCCTGTTTTTCCGGCGAAAGGCGCGACACGTCTTCCCAGCCGCGCGCCCGCCAGAAGCGGTCGAGACCGTCGATCATTTCGCGCGTCAGGAAGGGGCCGATCGGCTCGATGATCGCGCCGGCATCGGCAAAGAGCTGTGCCGCCTTCTTGACCGCCTGTTCCGTTTCTTGCGTGACCGACTGGCCGAAGCCGGCGTCGAGCCAGAGGCCGATCTTCAGACCCTTCAGATCACGATCAAGATCGAGCCAGGGAATGTCGGCATAGGGCAGGGACATGGTGTCCCGGGCGTCTGGCTGCGACAGCACCGACATGTAGAGTGCCGTGTCGACGACCGTCCGGGTCATCGGGCCGGCAACGCGGCCGATAAAGGGCGGGTTGATCGGCACGCGGCCGGCCGAAGGCTTGAGCCCGACAATGCCGCACCAGCCGGCCGGCAGCCGGACCGAGCCGCCGATATCCGTGCCGATGTGAAGCGGACCATAACCGGCGGCCGAAGCAGCACCCGCACCGGCGCTCGAGCCGCCCGGATTGGCTGAGAGGTCCCAGGGGTTGCGGGCCAGCTTGTGGAAGCTGGAAAGGCCGGAAGACAGCATGCCGTAGTCCGGCATGGTGGTCTTGGCGAGAAGGATGCCGCCCGCCTCGCGGGTGCGGGCTGCCGGCGGCGCGTCGGCGGCTGCAGGCGTCAGCGACACGGCAGCACAGCCGAGCGGCACGGCGGTGCCCTTGGTTGCGATGTTTTCCTTGATCGTCACCGGCACGCCGTCGATTGCGCCCAGAGGTTCACCCTTTGCCCAGCGCTCTTCCGATGCCTTGGCGGCCTTGCGCGCCTCGGCCGGGTCATAGGCCCAAAGCGCGTTCAGCTTTGGCTCGGAAGCGTCGATGCGGGCAATCACCGCTTCGGTGACCTCGACGGGGGAAAGCTTCTTCGAGCGGTAGGCGTCGACGAGATCGACGGCGGAGAGATCGGCGAGTTCGGACATGGGGCACTTCCTAGGCAAAATGGCAGCGGGCGGACCAGGCCGGCGTCACCGGCTTGGCCTCAGGCGTTCGGGTCAGACAGATCTCCTGCCTGCGGGGACAGACGGCAGCATAGGCGCAGCCGGCTGCGGTCGTTGCGGTATGGACGGGCGTTTGCGGCGGCCCAGCGGAACGCACCCGCTTGCGCCGTCCGGAAAACGGTTTCGGCACGGCAGCGACCAGCGCCTGAGTATAGGGATGGCGCGGGTTGTCGAAGACCTCGGCCGTCGGTCCTTCCTCGACGATGCGGCCGAGATGCATGACGGCAACCCGGTCGGTGATGGCGCGCACGACGCCGAGATCGTGGCTGATGAACAGATAGGAAAGGCCGAGCCTTTCCTGCAGGTCCATCATCAGGTTCAAAACCTGCGCCTGGATCGAGACGTCGAGTGCAGACACTGGCTCGTCAGCGACGATCAGGGCCGGCCGGGTGATCAGCGCGCGGGCGATGGCGATGCGCTGGCGCTGGCCGCCGGAGAATTCGTGCGGATACTTGTCGGCCGACGCCAAGGGTAGGCCGACGGCCTCCAGCACCTCGGCGATGCGCCGGTTGCGCTCCGTGGTGCCCGTTCCACGCTCCAGTGAAACGATCGGCTCGGAGATGATCGTCCGAACCGTGTGGCGCGGATCGAGCGAGCCGTAGGGATCCTGGAAGATCGCCTGAAACCCCTTGCGCGCCTCTCGCAGTCCGGCGCGATCGAGCGCGTAGATATCCTTGCCGGCGATCGACACCTGGCCCGATTGCGGCCGCTCCAGCCCCATCACGGCGCGGGCCAGGGTCGACTTGCCGGAGCCGCTTTCGCCGACGATGCCGAGGCTCTGGCCGGCGGCGAGTGCGACGCTGACACCATGGAGCACGCGCAGGCGGCTCTGTTTCGAGAAGATCGACGGGCGCGGCAGGTCGTATTCGCGCACCAGATCGGTGGTCTTGAGGATCACCTCGCTCATGGTGCCACCATCCTTTCGCGCGGATGAAAGCAGGCGGCGCGATGCTGCACATTTCCATCGGTATTGATCAGGTCGAGTGCCGGGATCGCCTGACGGCAGTCGGCCTCGGCGAAGGAACAGCGGTCCGCAAAGGAGCAGTGGGATGGACGGCCAAAGGGATCCGGAACGATACCGGGGATGGCATTCAGCCGCGGGCGCCCACCGCCTTGATGGCGGGAGTCAAGGGCTGCGCCATGCGGCGACGCGGCGAAAAGGCCGCGGGCATAGGGATGCGCCATGCGCGCAAAGACATCGTCCGTGCGCCCGGTTTCGATGATGCGGCCGGCATACATGACCGCGATGCGGTCGGTCATCTCGGAGACGACGCCGAGATCGTGGGTGATCAGCATCAGCGCTGTGCCGGTGTCTTCGATCAGCTCGTCGAGCAGATCAAGGATCTGCGCCTGCACCGTAACGTCGAGCGCCGTCGTGGGCTCGTCTGCAATCAGCAGATCCGGTTCGCAGGCGATCGCCATGGCGATCATCACGCGCTGGCGCTGGCCGCCGGAGAGCTGGTGCGGGTAGAGATCGAGGTCGAAGCGCGGCGCCGGCAGGCCGACGCGGTCGAGCAGCGCACGCGCTTTCTTCTCCGCATCGGCCTTCGTTTCGCCGAGATGCAGCCGCCGTCCCTCGGCGATCTGCGCGCCGATCGATTTGACCGGATTGAGCGCCGTCATCGGCTCCTGGAAGATCATCGCCATGCGCCGGCCGCGATAGCCGCAATAGTCGGCTTCGTCCAAGCCCGCGAGATTGCGGCCGTCGAAGGAAAGTTCGCCGCGCACCCGCATGCGCTGCGGAAGCAGGCCCATGACGGCAAGGGCTGTCATCGACTTGCCGCTGCCGGACTCACCGACGATCCCAAGCCGTTCGCCGCGGTTGAGTTCGAGATCGATGTCGCAGACGATATCGACCGTGCTTTTGCCCGCGGTGAGTTCGACCGACATGCCGGCCATGTGAAGCAAGGGTTTGGTCATCGTTGCCGCCTCACGCGCGGGTCGAGAATGTCGCGCAGGCCATCGCCGAGCAGGTTGAGGCCGAGCACGGCGAAGGTGATCGCCAGGCCCGGGAAGATCGCGAGCCAGGGCGCCTGATAGATGAAGGTCTGGGCGTCGTTCAGCATCTTGCCCCAGCTCGGCATCGGCGGCTGCGTGCCGAGGCCGACATAGGAAAGGCCGGCTTCGGCAACGATCGCCAAGGCGAACTGGATCGTCACCTGAACGAGCAGCACGTGGTTGATGTTGGGCAGGATGTGCAGAAACGTGATCGCGACGTCGCCGCGGCCAGCGCAGCGCGCGGCCTGCACATATTCGCGTTTCCAGAGGCCCATCGAGGCACCGCGGGTGACGCGGGCAAAGACGGGTATGTTGAAGATGCCGATCGCGATCATCGCGTTGGTAGCGCCCGGACCGAAGATCGCGGTGATGATGACGGCGGTCAGAAGCGCCGGGAAGGCGAAGGCGAGGTCGCTCATGCGCATGACGAGACCATCGACAAAGCCGCCGCGAGCAGCCGCCCAAGCGCCAAGCGGCACGCCGATGCCGGCACCGACGAGAACCGCGACGATCGAGACGCTGATCGAGTTGCGGGCGCCGACCATGATCATCGACAGGATGTCGCGGCCGAAGTTGTCGGTGCCGAACCAATGGGCAAGGCTCGGTCCCTGCAGCTTGTCGCGGAAATTCATCGCCGTCGGCGAATAGGGCGTCCAGACATAGGAGACGAGCGCCATCGCCACGAGGATGACGGTGACGGTGGCCCCGATCGTCAGATTTCGGCTGCCGATAAGCTTGGAGATGAGGCTGGGTTGCGCGGCGGTTGCAGGAGCGGACATCAGTGGCCTCCCCTCGACAGGCGCGGATCCAGATAGCCGTAGACCAGATCGACGAGGAAATTGATGGTGATGACGGAGGCGGCAAGCAGGGTCACCAGCGTCTGCACCGTCACGAGATCGCGCTGCGCGATCGCCTGGAAGACGAGGCGGCCGATACCCGGCAGGTTGAAGACATTTTCGATGATGATCGTGCCGGCAAGCAGGAAGGAAAATTGCAGGCCGATAATGGTGACGACCGGAATGAGCGCATTGGGCACCGCATGCTTCCAGAGAGCGCCCGAACGGCTAAGCCCCTTGGCGCGCGCGGTGCGGATGAAATCCTCGCCGAGCGTCTCGATGACGGCCGAGCGCGTGACGCGTCCGAGAATGGCCGCAAGTGGCAGCCCGAGTGCGAGCGCCGGCAGGATGAGAGAATGCAGGCCGTTCCAGATGCCGCCTTCCCAGCCGGCAAAGCCGGAGGCCGGGAACCAGGCGAGCTTCAGCGCGAAGAGCAAGATGAAGAGAAGCGCCAGCCAGAAGTTCGGGATGGCGACGCCCACCTGGGCGATGCCCATGACGACGGTGTCGCCGGCCTTGCCGCGGTTGGCGGCGGCATAGACGCCGATGGCGATGGCGACGGCGACCGAGATTGCCATGGAGAGCAGCGCCAGCGGCAGCGTCACCAGGATGCGCGGGCCAAGCAGCTCCCGGATCGGCACCGAATAGGTGAGGCTCATGCCGAAATCGCCGACCACGAAGCCGCCGATCCAGTGGAGGTAGCGGATCCAGATCGGCTGATCGAGGCCGAGCTGCCGGTGCAGCGCCGCGATCGCATCTGCGTCGGCATTCATGCCGAGCATCAGCACGGCGGGGTCGCCGGGCAGCACCTGCATCAGCAGAAAGACGATGACTGAGGCGACCAGCGTCGTCAGCAAGAGCGACACGAGGCGACCGCCAATGAAGGAAATCACATCAACCTCCCGGAAAGAGCGAGCGTTGACCGGCGCCGGGTGCGTCAATCAACGGCAGATCTGCGTCCGCCCCAACGAGGGGCAGATGCTGGAGCGGGGTGCGGATTTCCGTCCGCATCCCGCTCAATGAAAGTCGATCAGTTTTCCCAATAGGTCTGGGTCTGGTCGTCGGCCGGCACCGGCATGTTCTTCCAGAGACCCTTCACCTTCTTGTTCCAGACGCCGATCTTCGGCAGCGCGTAGAGGAAGACGTTCGGTTCGTCCGCTGCGAGCTTGCGCTGGAGCTGGCCGATCAGGTCCATCTGCTCGGCCTCGGTCGCAGCCAGCGTGTAGGACTTGTAGAGCGCCTTGTATTCCGGGTTCTGGTAGTTGAAGTAGTACTTGTCGCGCGCATAGATATCGAGGTCGCGGGCTTCCGCATGGGCGATGATCGTTGCGTCGAAGTTCGAGTTCTTGAAGACCTGATCCAGCCATTGTGCGAACTCGATCGGAACGAGGTTCACCTTGATGCCGACTTCGCTGAGCATGGCCGCGATGATCTCGCCGCCGCGGCGGGCATAGGCCGGCGGCGGCAGCATGATGGTGATTTCGAGGTTCTGAACGCCCGCTTCCTGTAGCAGTTGCTGCGCCTTGCCGGGGTCATAGGGGTAGGTCTCGTTCAGATCGACATAACCGGGTTCGACCGGCGAATAATGCGAGCCGATGGTCGTGCCGAAGCCCGAGTAAGTGCCTTCGACCAGCGCCTTGCGGTCGATCGCATGGGCAAGCGCCTGCCGCACGCGCACGTCGTCGAAGGGCTTCTTCGCATTGTTGAGCGCAAGCACCACCTTGCCCGAGGTGCTGCCGACCTCGACCTGCAGGTTCGGGTCGCTCTGGAACTGGCTGACCAGTTCTGCGGCCTGGAACATCGGGAAGGCATCGACGTTGCCGGCAAGAACGGCGGCCGCTGCAGCCGACGGGTCACTGATGAACTTGAAGGTCACTTCGCTGAGCTTGGCCGGTTCGCCCCAATAGTCGGCGTTCTTTTCCAGCACCACCTTGTCGCCCTTCGCCCATTCCTTGAACTTGAACGGGCCGGTACCGACCGGCTTGGTCTTGTTGTCGGCGGCCGACGACGGCGCGATCATGACCGCGTCGCCCCAGGCCATGTTGAAGAGGAAGTTGGAGGCCGGGCGCTTCAGCGTCACGACCGCGGTTGCCGGATCCGGGCATTCGGTCTTTTCGATCGGCTCGAACAGGCCCTTCTGCGCATTGGTGGAATCGGCCGAGACGGCGCGCTCATAGGAGAATTTCACCACCGAGCAGTCGAAAGCCGTGCCGTCATGGAACTTGACGCCCTGGCGGAGCTTGAAGCTGTAGGTCTTCTGGTCGTCGGAGATCGTCCAGCTCTCGGCGAGCAGCGGCTTCACCGTGCCGTCTTCCACCACCCGGACGAGACCTTCGAAAAGGTTGCCGTAGGTGATGTAGCGGATGGGTGCGGCGGCGCCCGCGGTCGGGTCGAGGCCCGGCGGCTCGAGCACCTGGCCGACGGTGATCGTATCCTTGGCCATCGCCGGCGTCAGCGACGCGGCGATGAAGCACGAGGCAAGCGCCAGTTTCGTCAAATTCATCATGGTTCCCCCGCTTTGCGGTTTCGTTGTTTATGGTCCCGGAAATCAGGTCGAAATAATCAGATCGAGCGTCCGCCGTCGACGTCGAGCGCCACGCCGGTGATCATCGACGCCTGCGGCGAGGCGACGAAGAAGGCGGCCTCCGCAAGGTCTTCCGGCTTCAGCAGGCGTCCGAGCGGAATGGAATCGCGGAACTTCTTGCGGATTTCGTCGGAGTCCTCGCCCATGAAGGTGGTCAGCAGCGGCGTTTCGCCGGCAACCGGGTTGAGCGCGACAACGCGGATGTTGAAGGGCGCGAGTTCGATCGCGAGCGCCTTGGTGGCAGAAACGACCCAGCCCTTGGTCGCGTTGTACCAGGCAAGGTTCGGACGCGGCCGGTTGGCGCCGGTCGAAGCGATGTTGACGATAACGCCCGCCTTGTTTTCCTTCATGTGCGCCAGCAGCGCCCGCGTCATCAGGTAGACGCCGCGCACATTGACGCCGAGGATACGGTCGAATTCGTCGGGCTCGACCAGCTCTGCATTCTGCGGCTTGTGGCCGATGCCGGCATTGTTGATCAGGATATCGACGTGCCCGAACTGCTTGAGACCCGCCGCAACGGCCGCGTTAACGTCGGCTTCCTTGGCGATATCGGCAACCACGGCGATGGCATTGCTGCCGAGTTGCTTGGTGACGCGCTCTGCACCCGCAGCATCGCGATCGACGACGATGACCTTGGCGCCGCCTTCGACGAAGCGCTTGGCAATGCCTTCGCCGAAACCGGAGCCTGCGCCGGTGATGAGAGCGACTTTACCTTCCAGTGACACTTTGTTGTTCCTCCCAAGGAGACTTAGATCATGGGTTGGAGCGCGATGCGGGTGGAACGCCGCCTGCGGTTTTGCGCGCTCTAGCCGTGGTAGACAGAGATGGTTTTCATGCTGGCAAAGCCGTAGAGGGCCTCAAAACCCTTCTCGCGGCCATGGCCCGATTTCTTGACGCCGCCGAAGGGCAGCTCGACGCCGCCGCCGGCGCCGTAATTGTTGATGAAGACCTGGCCGGCGTGCACGGCGCGCGCCATGCGCAACTGCCGGCCGCCGTCATTGGTCCAGACGCCGCAGACGAGGCCATAGTCGGTGCCGTTGGCAAGTCGAATGGCTTCCTCCTCGCCGTCGAAGGGCATGATCACCTGAACCGGGCCGAAGATCTCTTCCTGCACCGTGCGGTGTTGGTGCGGCACGTCGCGCAGCAACGTCGGCGCGACATAGGCGCCCTCGGCCGGCGCGTCGGCGACGATCTCGCCCTGCGCTGCGACCTTCAGGCCATCCTTGGCGGCGTCGGCAAGGAAGCCCTCGACGATCGCCTTCTGCCGCTGCGAGACGACCGGGCCGACCGAGAGATCGCTGCCAGCAGGACCGACCTTCAAGGCGCGGTACCGTTCGCTCATCCGCGCGACCACTTCTTCATAGACGGCACGCTCAACCAGAATGCGCGACGAGGCCGAACAGGTCTGACCGGCATTCTGGATGCCGGCATTGACGAGGAAGGGGACCGCGCGGTCGAGATCCGCATCGGCAAAGACGATCTGCGCCGACTTGCCGCCGAGTTCCAGCGTCACCGGCACGGCGTTCTTCGCCGCCGCCGCCTGCACCATCTCGCCGGTGCGGACCGAGCCGGTAAAGGAGATGTGGTTGACATCGGGGTGTTCCGAAAGCGCTGCGCCCGCCTCCGAGCCGAAGCCGGTGACGATGTTGAGCGCGCCCGAGGGCAAGCCCTCTTCTTCGGCGATGCGGGCGAACTCCAAGATGGTGAGGCAGGCCTCTTCGGCCGGCTTGACGACGGCGGCGTTGCCCATGGCAAGGGCCGCGCCGAGGCTGCGGCCGAGGATCTGCATCGGGTAGTTCCAGGGGATGATATGGCCCGTGACGCCATGTGGCTCGTAGACGGTCAGTACGGTGAAGCCGTTCTGATAGGGGATGGTGTCGCCATGAACCTTGTCGGCGGCGCCGCCATAGAATTCGAGATAGCGCGCAAGCGCCACGACATCGGCGCGCGCCTGGGTCAGCGGCTTGCCGACATCGCGTGCTTCGAGCTCCGTCAGAAGGTCGATGTTGCGCAGCACACCGGCCGAAATCCGGGTCAGCACCCGGCCGCGCTCGGTCGGCGTCAGGCGTCCCCACTCACCTGAGAGTGCCGCGCGTGCCGAACGCACGGCGAGATCGATATCGTCCCGAGTGCCCCGGGCGATGCGCGCAAATTCCAGGCCGTTGGAAGGATCCCTGACGGCGATGAACTCGCCGCCCGTTGCGTCCTGCCACTTGTTCGCGATGAAATTGCCGTAGGTCTTCACAGTCATGCCTCTTTGTCAGTCCCGCGCTCTTCAAGCAGCGCCTTCAATCTCATGGCCGTCGCGTTGATGTGGGCGCGGGCCAGTTTCTCGGATTCATCAAGGTTCCGTGCGGCGATCGCCTCGACGATCAGCCCGTGTTCGGCGACCGCAGTGCTCGCCCGCTCGCTCGAAAGCGAAAAGGCTGGGGCAAAAACCTGCGAGGTCATGCGCAGAAGCGGCCCGAGCGGCGCCAGCGACGCATTGCGCGAGGCCGCAACGATCGCCTCGTGAAAGACGACGTTGGACTGTGTGTAGGCGCCTGGATCCCAGTTTTCGACGGTCTTGCGCTGGCGCTCCACCTGCTTTGCCAGATCCTTGATCTCGGCATTTGTCGCCCGCTCGGCGGCGTTGCGGGCCGCCACGCCATCCATCGCCTCACGCACCGCGTAGGCATCCAGCAGTTTCGGCAGGTCGGCGGTTGCGACCCGGACACCGCTGCCCGGCTTGTTGACAACCAGCCCGTCGCGCTCGAGCACGCGCAGCGCCTCGCGCAGCGGCGTGCGGCTGATGCCGAACTCGGCGGCGATCTTTTCCTGGCGCAGCGTCGCGCCCGGCGCATAGACGCCGGCATAAATACGTTCGCGAAGGGCCTGGGCCACTTCGTCGAGCAAGCGTGACTGGCTTCGCCATTCAAAGGATTGGTTCATCGATCCCTCCCAAGATCGAGGCAAATTGTATCCAGGATACAGGCCGAGTCAATCCGGTGATGACACATAAGTCCCAGGGATTGTCAGCAAGTACTGGCGACGCCGTCGGCTTCGGCAGTCCCGACTTGCGCCGCCGCGTTGACGCGCCGCTCGCCGCGGCTTCTATTAGGAACTGCTATGGTGGGAGGCTGGCCGTGCAGATGCTTGATTGGATTGCGATTATCCTGTTCCTCGTGACCTGGGTGGGACTGGAGCCGATGATGGCGCTTGGTTGGCCGCGCCGGACAGACAGCCTGATGCTAGACATGGTGCGTGTCCGGCAGGCCTGGATGCGCGAGGTGCTGACGCGGGATACCAACTTCATCGGTGACGCCGCCATTCTCGGTCACACGATCAATTCGGCCTCGTTCTTCGGCTCGGCCAATCTCATCGTCATCGTCGCCATGAGCAGTGCGCTTTTCATCCAGCCGACGATTGGCCTTCAGTCGGGCATCATCGCAATGTTCGCGCCGATCGAGCCGTTGTGGCTGTTTCAATGCAAGGTGCTGCTCGTCATGGCGACCTTGCTGCGCGGGCTGTCCGAATTCATCTGGGCGGTGCGGCAGATCAACTATTGCCTCGCAGCGATCGGAGCGAGCCCTTCGCGCGAAGAAGCCCGCGACATCGCCGCATGGGCCCACGCCCTGTCGCTGATGATCAATCCGGCCCTTCGATCCTTCAGCCAGGGTGTCCGCTCCTATTACTTCACCGTTGCCGCCGCGCTCTGGTTCCTGGGGCCGATCGCCTTTATTATCGCCATCGTCGGCTCGGTCGCGCTTCTCGTCTGGAGACACAGCTGGTCGGATACGGCCAAGGGCGTGATGGAGGTGCGCAAGCTGCTCGACGAGAGCCATCCGACGGCGGCCGCGGTAGAACCCTCAACAGCCGTCCGTTCTCCGGCGGCAAACAGCTGAGGGTTTTTGGCGTGACCGGTTGGAATTGGCCGGCGAGGTAACCACCTAGTATCCGTAACGTTCTGGAGGCGGTCGCCCATGTCAGACAAACCGATCAAGATTCCCGGCCCCGATCATCCGATCACCATCGAGCAAAACCCGGCGCGGGTCGTCGTCACGCTTGGCGGGCGCGTCGTTGCCGACACCCGCAATGCGCTCGCCTTGCGCGAGGCGTCCTATCCGCCGGTGCAGTACATCCCGCGTGAGGATGTCGACATGTCTTTGCTTGAGCGCACGGATCACGCGTCCCACTGCCCCTATAAGGGGGATGCGTCCTACTACAGCATCCCATCCGGCGGCGAGCGATCGCGAAACGCAGTCTGGAGCTATGAGAACCCGCATGAGGCGGTCGCCGACATCCGGGATCGGTTGGCATTCTATCCGGACCGGGTGGATTCGATCGAAGAGCTTCGGCCCTAGGCGCGAAAGCCCGGCCCTCCGCGCGTCGCCGCATGACGGTTGCTGGAAGCGGCGGCGGTGCGACGCTACTTGCTCCGAACCTGAAACGTCTCGCGCACCGCTTTCAGGAACTCCGCCACTTTCGGCAGGTCGCCCAGTTGCTGGTGGTAGAGGTAGTAGAGGTGCGTAGGCGGCCCGAACCATTCGGGAAGAACCGGCACAAGTCTTCCTGCTGCGACGCCGTCAGCGGCGAGCGCGTCGCTGAGCATGCCGATGCCGAGACCTTCGGAGATCAGGCGCTCACCGATCGCCGGATCGTCGACGACGATCGATGGCGGGCGCTCGAGCGTAAAGTGCCTGTTGCCGTCTGACAGCACCCAATGGGCAAGCTCCCGTCGCATGCGTGTCCGGTGTGCCACCAGGGCGACGTGCATGAGGTCCTCGGGCGAAGACAGCGCCAATCCTGCGCAATAGGCGGGCGCGGCATAGAGGCGCTGCTCGATCGTTCCGATCTTGCGGTAGATCATCTCGCTGTCGACGGGTTCGCCCATCCTTAAGGCCACGTCGACGCCTTCGCCGATCAGATCGACATTTTGGTGGGTGGTCTGCACGTCGACCTGGACTTCTGGGCAGAGTTCCGCATAGCGCTTCAGGATCGGTGGCAGGAAGGTACGGGCAAAGGCGACTGACGTCGCGACCCTTAGGCGCCCGCGCGCCGTACCGTCGGCCGGTTGGAAGCCGGCGATGCCGCGGTCGATGAGCTCGACGGCGCCCCCGACCGATTCCAGCAGATGCTTTCCGGCCTCGGTCAAGGAGACCCGGCGGGTGGAGCGCAGCAGCAGGGCGACGCCAAGCGCTGCCTCAAGCTCGCCCAGGCGCCGGCTGACCGTGCTCGGTGGCAGGTGCAGGCGAAGCGCAGCTGAGGAAAAGCTCTCTGAGCGGGCGACCTCGAGGAAAATCCTGAGGCTGTTGAGATCGGCAGATTGGGGGGATTTCATGCGTTTCCGGAACAATTACTTCCACGATCGCAGGATAATCGACCGACGGTTGAATTGATAGCGTCTCGGCATCCAATCGAAGGAGCCGATCATGACCAATCGCAGACAAGCTTTGGGCCTTCTTGCCGCCGCGGCCCTGTTGCCGCTCGCACCGCGGATCGCCTTTTCCGCCGCGCCATTATCGACCGTCGCCAATGCCGGTTACTATCGCTTCCGCTTCGGAAAGTTCGAAGTCACCGCCTTGTCGGACGGCACCTTGGCGTTGCCGATGACAAAGATCTATCAGAACGAACCGGAAGGCGAGCTGCAGCGCAGGCTGGACGAAAACTTCCTCGGCAAGGAGCCGCATCTGTCGATCAACGCCTATCTCGTCAACGACGGCGAACGGCTGGTGCTGATCGATGCCGGGTCGGGGAGCCTGCTCGGCATTGCCGCCGGCAAGCTCTTGAGGCATCTCACGGCCTCCGGCTATCGCGCCGACCAGGTCGACGCGGTGATCCTGACCCATGTGCACGCCGACCACTCGGGCGGCCTCACCATCGACGGCAAAGCACAATTCCCGAATGCCGAGATCCATCTCGCCGAGCGCGAATACCGCTACTGGATCGAGCGGGAGGGCGTGACGGCGCTGACCGAGGCGCAGAAGACCGACTTTCAGCGAGCGCACGATGCCCTGGCCCCCTATATCGCCGCCGGAAAAGTGAAGCGTTTCGCCGACGACGCGGACGTCTTGCCGAACCTCGGATCGACCCTGCGCGCCGGGCACACGCCCGGGCATTCCGCGATCGTGCTGAAAGCGGATGACGGCCAGCGCCTCGTATTCTGGGGGGACGTCATTCACGGCGACTACATCCAGTTCGACACGCCTGACGTCTTCGTCAGCTTCGACGTCGACGGCACCGCGGCGGCAGCGACGCGTGCCGTGGCGCTGGCGGATGCGGCCGATGGGCGATACCTCGTCGCCGGTGCGCATCTGCCGTTCCCCGGTGTTGGCCATGTGGCGCGCGACGAGACGCTCTATCGCTTCGTCCCCTGGAACTACGTCGAGTAGCGGGTGGCAGCTTAGGCCTTGTCTACGAGATGACGTTGCGGACGAAGGTCACGACGCCGTCGCCGTCATTGATGTAGGCATAGGCCTGCGCCGAGCTGTAGACGGTGCACCAACCTCGCCATTCTCTCGGACTGAGTGGGTGCTTAGCCGTTGATCGCCTGGATCAAGCCGCAGTCGGGCACGACGGCGCTTCTGAAATACGACCTGCCGATGACTTCAGAGGCATTCTGCCTGCAACTGCTACAGCGAACCGGCGTGATGTTCACGCCGGGCAGCGCCATGGACATGGGAGGCTATCTCAGGATCGGCTACGCCAACAACGAAGGCATTCTACGCGGAGGCTTGAGGCGCGTCTCCGCGTTCCTGCGGGAGCACCAGGCGGCGGCCGCCTGAGGGGAGTTTCCGTCAGGGCGCGATATCCAGTTCCGGGTAATTGCGGAAGATGCCGTCTTCATTGAAGGCCAGCCGTCGCGATGAGGCGAGATAGGCGGCGATGTTCGGCCGGGCTTTCACCGAGGCGTGCAGTTTCATGAGATTGGGGTAGTCCTCCTCATAGTGCCGCATCGCTTTGGCAAAGGCATAGCGTAGCCCCTCGATCACCTGGAACAGCGAAAGGTCGACATAGGTGACGGCGTTCCCGACTGCATGGCCGCTGCCATCAGGGTTTTGCGCGAGAATCCGCTCGAAATAACCGAGAAACTTCGGGATGCGGTTGGTGACGAATTCGAATGCGCGGTCCTTCGCCTCCGCCTTCTGCTCCTCATAATATTTCGAAGTCGCGATCGGATGGTGCGTGTCATGCACTTCGGCGATTAAGTCGGTGACGGTGAGCTGCAGGCCATTGGCGAACCACTGCAGCGCCTCACCGTCAGGCGCAAGGCTGAGCTTGGGGCCGAGGTAGAAGAGGATGTTGGCGACATGCGAGATGATCTGGTTGCCATCTTTCAGAAAGGGCGGCGCAAATGGCACGTGCGCCTCGGTGGCGCTCTCCATCAGCTTCAGCATCTCCCCGGTGCCGCGGCCCGGCGCGCGCGTCACATCGACATAAGCGGCGCCGGCGTCCTCGAGTGCCAGTCGGACAAATTCACCGCGCCCCTGGATGCCGTCCCAGTAGTACAATTCATAGGTCATGATGCCTCGATCCCATTCTCGATACCCGGTTGATATAGGCGCCGCGGCAGCGGCGGCGAGGGGAGGCCCTGACTTCGGACGCCTGCTCTGTCGAACAGGGGCGATCACATGCTAAGGCGCTATGAACACGTGTGGTGGGGAGTAGTCCAGGTGAGCAAGCCGAACTATCGCGACATTGCTGAACTGGCAGGCGTCGGTACCGCGACAGTCGAGCGGGTCTTGAACGGCCGCGGTGGTGTTCGCCCGGACCTCGTCGAAAAAGTCGTCGTTGCGGCGCGCGCGCTGAATTATCCGCGAACCCTTCCCGAGACCCATCGCGGGCTTTTGCGCATCGATGTGCTGATGGTGCGGCCGGAGACGACCTTCTATCGCCGCCTGTCGCAGGCCTTTCAGCGGATCGCCGAGACGCTGGATCCGCTCGTCGTCGTGCATCGCAGCTTTACCGAGGAAATGAAGCCGGAGGAGATCGCCAGGCGCATCCTTTCAGCCGAGGTTAGCCGCGCCGGATTGATCCTGGCCGTGCCCAATCATCCGCTGATCAGCGCCGCTGTCGAAGCCGTGATCGTGCGCGGCGTGCCGGTGGTCCATGTCGTGACAAGGGCCTCGCACGACTTGGGCGAATTCGTCGGCATCGACAATCACGCGGCCGGACGAACGGCGGCACTCTTCATCGCGCGCATGGCGCGCAAGGCGGGGCCCGTCGTCGCGCTCTGCCACCCGATCTATCAGGTCCATCGCGACCGCCTCAGTGGCTTCTCGGACTATTTTGAGGGGCATCCGGGCGACCGCCGGTTCGAGTGGCTGGGTTTTACCCGCGACGAGGAGCACTATGGCGCCGAAGCGTTGCGATGGGCGCTCGACATGTATCCGGATATGGCCGGGCTCTATAATGCCGGCGGCGCGAATGCGGCCCTGATCGACGTGCTTCGCCGACATAAGCGTGGCACCGAAATCTTCTTCGTCGGCCATGAGCTGACCGGCTACACCCGCAAGGCGCTTAGCGACGGCATCATGGACGTCGTGCTCGACCAGGCGCCGGAGGCACAGGCCCGTCGCTCGCTTGACCTGATGCTGCGGCGGATCGGGCTTTCCGAGATGGAGCCGGACACCGCCCCCATTCGCTTCATTACCATCACAGCCGAAAGCCTTTGATCTGATTTGATCAAACAAGCTTTCGCCGTTCCGACCGCCTCCTGCTAGATTTTTATCAAGAAGGAGGCGCTCCGACAGACCCGGAAAGCA
Source organism: Ensifer sp. ENS08 (assembly GCF_014852195.1). NCBI lineage: Bacteria > Pseudomonadati > Pseudomonadota > Alphaproteobacteria > Hyphomicrobiales > Rhizobiaceae > Ensifer > Ensifer sp. ENS08. The sequence continues at coordinate 106,924 of NZ_JACVBF010000008.1, read as the reverse complement.
ACCTCCTTCGAAGGATTTAGGGCGGAGCGCATGCGGTCCGCCGGGAGGAGAGCGCCATGGACGATCTGAAATATGGAACCCGCAACAAGCGCGGCGACTGGGCGCCGAACGAGCCGATCGAAACGGCGCCGCTGTTTGCCTTCCCGCCAAAACTGCTGGCGCTCGTCAAGTGGCTGCCGCATTACTTCTTTCCTTGGAATGCGATCTTCGCGGCGTCGGCCGTCGTCTATTGGGCCTGGGTGATCCCGCCGGTCGAGGCGATGCAGAGCTTGAGCGTCGGCTGGATCGCCTGGCTCTATGCGGTCAACGCGGTTTGCGTCTTCTTCTTCTACGGCGCTTTCGAGCTGCATCTCTATGTGCTGAAACGGCAGGAAAACCGGTTCAAGTACAACGGCAAGTTTCCGGCCGAGCAGAAGAGCAAAGCCTTCTGGTTCGAAAGCCAGAATCTCGACAACATCCTGCGCACGTTCCTCTCAGGCGTGACGATCTGGACCGCCGTCGAAGTCGCCATGCTCTGGGCCTACGCCAATGGCTATGCGCCGTGGCTGAGCTTCGCGGACAATCCCTGGACGCTCGCGCTCGTCGCATTGGTGGTGCCTGTTATCCACGAGTTCCATTTCTTCTGCATCCACCGGCTCATCCACACGCCGCTGCTCTACAAGTGGGTGCATTCGGTCCACCACAATTCGGTGAACCCGTCGCCCTGGTCGTCGCTGTCGATGCATCCGGTCGAGCACCTGCTCTACTTCGCCACCGCCTTCTATCACCTGATCCTGCCGTCCAACCCGATCCTGATGCTTTACCAGCTGCACTACGCGGGCTTCGGTGCCATTCCCGGCCATGTCGGCTTCGACAAGGTCGAGGTCGGTGAAGAGACGCTCGTCGATAGCCACGCCTATGCGCATTACCTGCACCACAAGTATTTCGAGGTGAATTACGGCGACGCCCTGATCCCGCTCGATCGCTGGTTCGGCACCTGGCACGACGGCTCCAAGGAGGGCGAGGCGCGGATGCAGGAGCGCTACCGCAAACGCAAGGAAAAACTCGCAGCCCGCAAGGCACGCAACACCATCGGGGAGGCAGCAGAATGAGCAACGTGATCACCTGGGTACCAGCCTGCAAGCTGGACGATATCGAACAGGAAGGGGCGATCCGCTTCGACCATGGCGGCCGAACCTACGCCGTCTACCGCGGTCCCGACGATAGCGTCTATTGCACCGCCGGGCTCTGCACCCACGAGGCCGTTCACCTCGCTGATGGCCTCGTCATGGACTACGAGGTGGAATGTCCCAAGCATTCCGGCGCCTTCGATTATCGCACCGGTGAAGCCATCAGGCTTCCGGCCTGCGAGAATCTCAAGACCTATCCCGCCGAAATCGTCGACGGCGAGGTTCGTGTGGCGCTCGGCTAAGGCCACCACGCAAGCATTGATCAGGCCCATCGGGCCTCCGGAATGCGATCGGGTGATCCGGCACCCTCGGGAGGAAATCATGAAATCCATGTACCTGGCGGCTGCGCTTGCCGCCTTGATGGGAAGTGCTGCCTCGGCGGAGACGATCGGCGTCTCGATGCAGAGCTTCGACAACAACTTCCAGACGCTGCTGCGTGAGGGCATCAATGCCCGCGCTGCCGAAGTCAACGGCGCCACCGTTCAGATCGAAGACGCACAGACCGACATCTCCAAGCAGCTCAACCAGGTGAACAATTTCATCGCGGGCGGCGTCGACGCGATCATCATGACGCTGACGGATACCTCGGCCGCCCCCGGCATCAGCGAAGCCGCTGAGAAGGCCGGTATTCCGCTCGTCTATCTCAATCTAGAGCCGGATAACCTCGGCAAGCTGCCGGAAAAGCAGGCCTATGTCGGCTCGAAAGAAACGGACTCCGGCAGATTGGGTGCGGAAGCTGCCTGTTCGCTGCTGAAGGAAAAGGGCAAGGCCAGTGATGCGCAGGTCTATATCCTGATGGGAGACCTTGCTCACCAGGCCTCGCGCGACCGCACCTCGGCGTTCAAGGAAACGCTCGCTGCCGGCGACTGCAAGGGTGCGACGATTGCCGACGAGCAGTCGGCCGCCTGGACGCGCACCAATGCGATGGATCTCACCACCAACTGGATCACCGCCGGACAGCCGATCGACGTGGTCTTTGCCAACAATGACGAAATGGCGATCGGCGCCATCCAGGCGCTGAAGGCCGCCGGTGTATCGATGGACGACGTGATCGTCGTTGGCATCGACGCGACCCAGGACGGGCTTGCCGCCATGGCCGCCGGCGACCTCGACGCAACCGTATTCCAGAACGCCAAGGGGCAATCGGCTAGCGCCGTCGACACGGCCGTCTCGCTGGTGCGCGGTGAAAGCGTCAAAAAGAACGTCTGGGTTCCCTTCGAGCTCGTTACGCCGAAAAACATGGCCGATTACGCGGCGCGCAACTGATCCTCCTCCTGCATGTTTCCTTAATCGTCGCCGATTGAAGCACAGAAACATGCAGGAATTCAGAGTTTTACAGCGACCTTTGCGCGTCTGAACGGATGCGCGGCGCTGTGGGCCGGCGCACTTCTCCTGCCTGCGCCGGCCACCTTTTTGAACGGGCTGACAAATCTTGCGTGCGGTTTTGCGACCGCCCCGCACGTCAACGCATGATCTACGGAGCAAGCCATGGATCGCATCGTCATAATCGGCGCCGGGGAATCCGGCACGCGCGCGGCCTTTGCCCTGCGTGAAACTGGCTTTGCCGGCAGCGTCACGCTCATCGGCACGGAACCGCATCTGCCCTATGAGCGGCCACCGTTGTCGAAGCCGCTCAATGGCGCCGTACAGATGAAGCCGATCTGCGGCGCTGAGGCGCTGGAGGCCGCCGGTATCGACTACCGGCAAGGTGTTTCTGCATCCCGACTGGATGCCGGTGACCGCTCCGTCACCTTGAGCGATGGCCGGACGCTCACCTATGACAAGCTGTTGCTCGCCACCGGCGCCCGTCCGAGGCGCCTCGCTTGCATAGGGGCCGAGCGCGCACTGGATTTCCGCACCTACGCCAATGCGGCGGCGATCTTCGCCCGTGCCGAAGCCGGCAGACACGTTGCGATCATCGGCGGTGGACTGATCGGCATGGAGCTTGCGGCGGTGCTGCGCGGCAAGGGCATCATGGTTAGCGTTATCGAAATGGCGCCGAAGCCGCTCGGTCGCGCGGTGCCGCCGCGTTTTGCCGCGAAGCTTCATGCCCGGCATCAGGATGAGGGCGTCACCTTCCATCTGGGGCAGGGGATCGCCGAAATCACCGGTGATGCGGTTGTTCTTTCCGACGGCACTCCGGTGCCGGCCGATATCGCCGTCGCCGCCATCGGTGTCCAGCCGGATACAGCACTCGCGGAGGCGGCGGGGCTTGCCGTCGGCAACGGTATCCTGACGGATGGCTATCTGCGCACCAGCGATCCGAACATCTATGCATCAGGCGATTGCGCCGCCGTGGCCCAGCCGGGTGGCGGGTATGTGCGCTTCGAAAGCTGGCGCAATGCACGCACCCAGGCCGAGGTCGCGGCCCTCAACATGGCCGGCGGCAAGGAGGCTTTTTCTGCCATCCCCTGGTTCTGGACCGATCAATACGATCTCGGCCTGCAGGTGGCGGGCCTGCCCCATCCGGACCATCAAAGCGTGACACGCCAGCTCGATGGTGGCGAACTCGAATTCTACCTCGATGGCGGGCGTCTCGTCGCCGCCGCTGGCCTCGGTTTCGGCAATGGTCTCGCCAAGGATATCAAGCTCTCGGAAATGCTGATTGCTGCCGGCGTCAGTCCCGATCCGGGAGCGCTCGCCGACGCCAGCGTGAACCTCAAGGCGCTGCTCAAAAGTGCCAGGGCCGCCTGATGCAGAAGCTGCTTGTCTTTCAATCGCTCTGGGCGATGGAGCGCCGGCATGCGGACGGCTTTGAGCACAGTCTCGAAGAGAACATCGCAATGATCGTCGAGGCCGGGTTCGACGGCATCAGCGCGCATTATACCAATCGGCGCGATGTCGAGCACCTCAATGCCGTGATCCGCGGAACGGGCTTGAAGATCGAGGGCGTCTGTTTTCCTCGAAGCGTCGAGGATTTGCGCCTGACGCTGGAACTGGCCTCGGAGTTTCCGGTGAGCCACATCGATCTGCAGGCCGATGTTCGCCCGCGCCGGGTCGAGGATTGCCTGCCGCTGCTTGACGGCTGGGCCAGGCTTGCTGAGGAAATGGATGTTCCCGTCTATATCGAAACCCACCGTCACCGGATCACCAACGACCTCCTCTTCACGCTCGACCTGCTCGACCGGCGGCCCGATCTGCCGCTCTTGGCCGACCTCTCGCACTATCTCGTTGGCCGGGAATTCGCCTTTCCGGTGGAAGACGAAAGCCACGCCCAGATCCAACGCATTCTGCGCAACGCCGGCGCCTTCCACGGCCGTATCGGCTCCTGCCAGCAGATCCAGATCGAGCTTTCCTTTCCCCACCATCTGCCCTGGGTCGCTCTCTTCCGCGAGTGGTGGGACTACGGCTTCCGGCACTGGCGCTCCCACGCTGCCAACGATGCCGAGCTGGTCATGACCTGCGAACTCGGCCCAAGGCCCTATGCCATCACCGACAGGGACGGTAACGATACGACTGATCGCTGGGCCGAGGCGCTTTTGCTTCGCGAGATGGCCTGCGAGATCTGGGCGGAAAGTGCCAATTCCCCGACGGGTGAAGCACGGGATCTGAGGACGCCTGAACTCGTCATTTAACGAAGGACGGCCGGAACGGCAGATTGTGCTCGAGGCCGAGCCAGGGCGGGTTTTCCGCATACATTTCCACGATCAGCGCCTTGATCAGCTCGATGTAACGGGAATTGTCGCCGACCCGATGGTTGAGGATGACGGGTGAGGTCGCCCGCTCGCCCTCGATCATGCGATAGTGCAGATCGGAGCGGACCTGACGCGCAGAGGACGGGACGATACAAAGTCCGGCATCCGAGGCGACGAGGCCAAGCGCACTCTGGATCTCACGCACCTCATGCACCTCGGCCGGGCGCACATCCTGCGCGTGGAGCAGGCTCAACACGTGATCGGCATAGCTCGGGCGCGGTTCCTTCGGGTAGACGATCAGTTTTTGCCCGGCAACCGCACTCAACGGAAGCGGAGATGTGTCATCGGCAAACGGCGTGCCCTGCGGTATCGCCAAGGCGAGGCGCTCTTCCCGCATGAGGATGCCGGCGACATTGGGATCGTTGTGATGCAGCCGCCCGAAGCCGACATCGATCCGGCCTTCCTTCAGCGCCGCGATCTGCTGCACCGACACCATCTCCAACAGCCGGATATCGAGTTCCGGCGCGTTCTGCCTGAGCTTGCGCACCAGCGTCGGCAGCCCGCCATAGAGCGTGGACGCGACGAAGCCGATCGACAGCACGCGGTTCTGGTTGAGACCGACGCGGCGGGTCGCCTCTACCATCTGTTCCACCCGGCCGAGCACTTGCAGCGATTGTTCGTAAAACAATCGCCCCGCTTCCGTCAGCCGCACCGGCCGGCTCTTGCGGATGATCAGCGGCACGCCCAGTTCTTCCTCAAGAAGCTGGATCTGCCGGCTCAAGGGCGGCTGGGCGATGTGCAGCTGCTCGGCAGCGCGGGTGAAGTTGCGCTCGCGGGCGACGGCGACGAAGTAGCGAAGCTGGCGCAGATCCAATGTTACAGCCCCCATTTTCCTACCGTTGCGGTATGTTGCAGTGCGGCAAGCGCATGAATGCGCGTAATCTTTGCCATACTATACCGTCAAGGTATCATAGGTAACCTATTTGGTGTTGGACGTCACCCGCTGCGTGGGCGCACATTCAGGTCATGAACACGACCCTTGCACCCATCGCCCCGACAGCAGCCCTCTTCCCCGTGATCGAACGGGTCGAGACCATGCTGGTCGACCTGCCGACCATCCGGCCGCACAAGCTGTCGGTCGCGACCATGACCGGCCAGACGCTGATGCTGGTGAAGGTCCATTGCAGCGACGGAACGGTCGGCATTGGCGAGGGTACGACGATCGGCGGGCTTGCCTATGGCGGCGAGAGCCCGGAAAGCATGAAGCTTGCGATCGATACCTATTTTGCGCCTGTCATGGTCGGTGAGGACGCGACCCACGTGAAGGCGCTGATGGCGCGCATCGGCAAGGCGATCAAGGAAAACCGTTTCGCCAAGAGCGCGGTGGAAACGGCGCTGCTCGACGCCCATGGAAAGCGCTTGGGTCTGCCGATCAGCGAACTGCTCGGCGGGGCACTGCGCAAGCGCCTGGCGGTCGCCTGGACGCTGGCGTCGGGTGACACGGCCAAGGATATCGCCGAGGCCGAGAAGATGCTCGAGCTACGCCGTCATCGGATCTTCAAGCTGAAGATCGGTGCCAGGCCGCTGAAGGACGATATCGCCCATGTGGCGGCGATCAAGAAGGCGCTCGGCGAGCGCGGCGCGGTGCGCGTCGACGTCAACATGGCCTGGAGCGAATTTGAGGCCGCCTACGGCATGGCAGCGCTCGCCGATGCCGGATGTGAACTGGTCGAGCAGCCGGTGGCTTCGACCGCAGCGCTCGGTCGCCTCGTCCGCCGTTTCCCGCTGGCGCTGATGGCCGACGAGTCCCTCACCGGACCCGAGAGCGCCTTCGAGATCGCCAAGACCAAGGGGGCCGACGTCTTCGCGGTCAAGATCGAACAGAGCGGAGGTCTGTTCAATGCGCAGCGCGTGGCGGTCATCGCCGATGCCGCGGGCATTGAACTCTATGGCGGCACGATGCTGGAAGGTGGTGTCGGCACAGTGGCGTCAGCCCACGTGTTTTCCACCTTCGCCAAGCTGCAATGGGGCACGGAGCTCTTCGGTCCGCTGCTTTTGACCGAGGAAATTCTGGCGACGCCGCTCGACTACAGCGACTTCGAGCTGACGGTGCCGGATGCTCCAGGGCTCGGGATCGAACTCGATGAAGATCGGCTGAAATTCTTCGCGCGCGACGGGCTGCGCAAGACGATCAGCGTTGCGAAGTAAGGACTGAGCCATGCTGTTTCACGTCAGAATGGATGTTCGCATTCCCCACGATCTGCCTGCCGAGCAGGCGGCGGAGATCCTCGCCCGGGAAAAGGCCTATTCGCAACAGCTGCAGCAGAGCGGCAAGTGGCGGCATATCTGGCGGATCGCCGGGCAGTACGCGAACTACAGCGTCTTCGACGTGAAGGACAATGCCGAGCTGCACGAGATCCTCTCGGGGCTGCCGCTGTTCAAGTTCATGCAGATCGAGGTCACGCCGCTGCTTCGGCACCCATCCTCGATCCGCGAGGACGATAGCTGAGAATTTGTGCGTGCCGCGGCCGGGAGGTTTGGCAAGCGGCTTGAGCTTCAAGACAATCCAAGTGGAGGAATTGATATGAACGTGAAGATTTTCGACAAGCCGGAGACTCAAGCTTTCCTGAAGGTTCTCAGCGGCCTCGACAAGGACGGCGGCAACCCGCGTGTCAAAGAGATCGTGCACCGGCTGATGTCTGACCTGTTCAAGGCGATCGACGATCTCGACATCACCCCGGACGAATACTGGACCGGTATTGCCTGGCTGAACGAGATCGGCGCTGCCGGCCAGGCCGGCCTGATCTCGCCCGGCCTCGGCCTCGATCACTTCCTCGATGAACGTCTCGACGCGATCGACGAAGCGCTCGGCATCGAGAATCAGACGCCGCGCACCATCGAAGGTCCGCTCTATGTCGCCGGCGCACCGGCCTCGGAAGGCTTCGCCCGTCTCGACGATGGCCGCGACACCAATGGCCAGACGCTGATCATGCACGGCACCGTCTATGATGCCGACGGCCAGCCGCTGAAGGGCGCGACGGTCGAAGTCTGGCACTGTGACACCCGCGGTTTCTATTCGCACTTCGACCCGACCGGCCTGCAGGCGCCGTTCAACATGCGCCGCACGATCGTCACCGACGCCAAGGGCTGTTACAAGTTTCAAAGCATCGTGCCGCACGGCTACGGCGTGCCTCCGGGAAGCCCGACAGAGCAGCTGCTTTCCGCCCTTGGCCGTCACGGCCAGCGCCCGGCCCACATCCATTTCTTCATCAGCGCCGATGGGCACCGCAAGCTGACGACCCAGATCAACATCGCCGGCGACCCGCTGGTCAACGACGACTTCGCCTATGCGACGAGGGATGGCTTGGTGCCTGACGTCACCGAGCGGACCGACGAGGCGAGCATCAAGGCGAACAACCTCTCCGGCCCCTTCGCCGAGATCGAATTCGACATCCATCTCACCTCACTGGTGAACGGCGTCGACAACCAGATCAACGAGCAGCGTAAGCGCGCCGCCGCCTGATCACCTCTGCGGCGGCCGACTGAGCCGCCGCCCCCTGACATCAGACATTGTTGCAATCGCTAGAGCCGAGCACGGATCAGCCGTTTGCGGGAGAAGAACCATGTCCGCCGTTATCGACAAAGCCCAAGCCCTCGACGACCTGCTCGCCACCGCGGTCGAGGACGATCATGAGGCCGGCACGTTCCGCTGCCGCCGCGACATCTTCACCAACGAAAACCTCTTCGAGCTGGAGATGAAGCACATCTTCGAGAGCAACTGGGTCTATCTCGCCCACGAGAGCCAGATCCCCGAGAACAACGACTATTACACCACCTATATCGGCCGGCAGCCGGTTGTCGTCACCCGTGACAAGACGGGCGAACTGCACGCCGTCATCAATGCCTGTGCCCATCGCGGCGCCATGCTCTGCCGGCGCAAGCACGGCAACAAGGGCAGCTTCACCTGTCCCTTCCACGGCTGGACCTTCTCCAACACCGGCAAGCTCCTGAAGGTGAAGGACGAGAAGACGACGCAGTATCCGCCGCAGTTTGCCAAAGACGGTTCGCACGACCTGAAGCGCGTTGCCCGTTTCGAGAGCTATCGCGGCTTCCTGTTCGGCAGCCTCAATCCTGATGTCACCTCGCTCGAGGACTATCTCGGCGAAACGAAAGTCATCATCGACCAGATCGTCGACCAGGCGCCTGACGGTCTCGAGGTACTGCGCGGCAATTCCTCCTATATCTACGACGGAAACTGGAAGCTGCAGATGGAGAACGGCTGCGACGGCTATCACGTCAGCTCCGTTCACTGGAACTATGCCGCCACTATGGGCCGGCGCAACGAGGAGGGCACAAAGGCGGTCGATGCCTCGAGCTGGAGCCGCTCGATTGCCGGCGTCTACGGTTTCGACAACGGCCACATCCTGCTCTGGACCAACACCATGAACCCGGAGGTCCGGCCGATCTACAGCCACCGCGAGGAGATCAAGGCGCGCGTCGGCGAGGTGCAGGCGGATTTCATCGTCAACCAGACCCGCAATCTCTGCCTCTATCCGAACGTCTTCCTGATGGACCAGTTCAGCACGCAGATCCGCGTCACCCGTCCGATCAGCGTCGACAAGACCGAGATCAGCATCTTCTGCTTCGCGCCGAAGGGTGAAAATGCGGCCGATCGCACGCTGCGCATCCGCCAATACGAAGATTTCTTCAATGTCTCCGGCATGGGCACGGCCGACGATCTCGAGGAGTTCCGCGCCTGCCAGCAGGGTTACGCCGGCATCACCGCGCTCTGGAACGATCTCTCTCGCGGTGCGCCGCTCTGGATCGACGGTCCGGATGAGAACGCCAGGCGCATGGGCATCGCACCGCTGCTCTCGGGCGAGCGCAGCGAAGACGAAGGCCTCTTTGTCCGCCAGCACGAATATTGGGCGAAGGTGATGCGCACAGCACTTGCCTCCGAAAAGCAGGGAGCGGTCGCATGACGATCTCCTATGACACCGCCTGCGCCTTCCTCTATCGCGAAGCGCGCCTGCTCGACGACCGGCAATGGGACGAATGGCTGACCTGCTATGCGCCGGACGTCAGCTACTGGATGCCGGCCTGGGACGACGACGATCAGTTGACCGAAGATCCGCAGTCGCAGATCTCGCTGATCTATTACCCGAGCCGCGATGGCCTGGAAGATCGCGTCTTTCGCATCAAGACCGAACGCTCTGGAGCGTCCACGCCGGAGCCGCGCACAAGCCACAACGTCACCAATGTCGAGCTTGTGGCCGATCGCGGCGAGGAGGCGGACTTCCGCTACAACTTCCACACGCTCAACCACCGCTACAAGGTCACCGACCACTTCTTCGGGACCATGTTCGTCACGCTCCGCAAGAGCGGCAGTGAACTGCTGATCTCACGGAAGAAGATCGTGTTGAAGAACGACTACATCCGCCAGGTCATCGACGTCTACCACATCTGACGGCCGTCGCCTGACAGGAATGGGAGGAACAACCATGGCCAGCTACAGGATCGCTTTGAATTTCGAGGACGGCGTCACCCGCTTCGTCGAATGCAGGGACGATGAGAAGGTGCTCGACGCCGCCTTCCGCAACAAGATCAACCTGCCGATGGACTGTTCGGACGGGGTTTGCGGCACCTGCAAGTGCCGCGCCGAAAGCGGCGCCTACGACCTCGGCGACGACTTCATCGACGATGCGCTGACAGCGGACGAGGCGGCAAGCGGACTGGTGCTGACCTGCCAGATGAAGCCGTCGAGCGACTGCGTCATCGCGGTGCCGACGACAGCAGCGGCCTGTAAGACCGGACAGCAGAAGTTTACGGCGAGTGTGGCAAGCGTCGTCCCGCACAACGATGCGGCGATCGTGCTCGAACTGGATATCGAGGGCGCTGCAGCGCCGGCCTTTCTGCCGGGGCAGTACGTCAACATCGACGTGCCCGGCAGCGGCCAGAGCCGTTCCTATTCCTTCTCCTCGGCATCGGGCGAGACGCGCGTCGGCTTCCTGATCAAGAAGATCCCGGGCGGGCTGATGAGCACGTGGCTGGAACACGCCGAAGTCGGCACGAAACTGGAATTGACCGGGCCGCTCGGCAGTTTCTATCTGCGCGAGGTTCAGCGCCCCCTGCTCTTCCTCGCCGGTGGCACCGGTCTTGCGCCGTTCCTGTCGATGCTTGAGGTTCTGGCCCGCACCAACCCGGAGCAGAAAGTGCATCTGATCTACGGCGTCACCCGCGACCTCGATCTGGTGCTTGTCGACGAGATCGAAGCCTATACCAAGCGGCTTGCCAACTTCACCTTTGACACGGTGGTGGCGGATGTCGCCTCCAGCCATCCGCGCAAGGGCTGGGTGACCCAGCACATGCCCGAGGACGTGCTGAACGGCGGCGATGTCGACGTTTATCTCTGCGGCCCGCCGCCTATGGTGGACGCAGTGCGCAAGCATCTCGACGACACCGGCGTAAGGCCCAACAGTTTCCACTATGAGAAGTTCACGCCCAATGCGGTGGCGAAGGAGGCAGCATGACCTCCGCTCGTTTCGAAGGACGGTTTGCCGGCAAGGCAATCGTCGTCACCGGTGCCGCGCAAGGGATCGGCCGCGCCGTGGCGCTGCGTGCCGTGGCTGAAGGCGGCAAGGTTCTCTTTGTCGACCGTGCCGATTTCGTGTCCGAGGTGGCGGCGGAGGCCGGCAGTGAATGGGCGGCTGCCTTCGTAGCCGATCTTGAAACGCACGAGGGGGCAGCCGCAGCAATGCACTTTGCCGCGGAAAAATTCGGCGGCATCGACATCCTGATCAACAATGTCGGCGGCGCCATCCGCATGCGTCCCTTTGCCGAATTCGAACCGGTGCAGATCGATGCAGAGATCCGCCGCTCGCTGATGCCGACTCTCTACTGTTGCCATGCGGTGCTGCCGCATCTCTTTGCCCGCGGTGGCGGCACCATCGTCAACGTGTCGTCCAATGCCACGCGCGGCATTCACCGCGTGCCCTATTCGGCGGCCAAGGGCGGCGTCAATGCCATCACCCAGTCGCTGGCGATGGAGCTTGCCGACCGCAACATCCGCGTCGTTGCCACAGCGCCGGGCGGAACCGAGGCGCCGCCGCGCCGCATCCCGCGCAATGCCGAAGGCGACAATGAGGCCGAGAAGGCCTGGATGGGCGACGTCGTCGCCCAGGTGAAGCAGTCGAGCTTCATGAAACGCTACGGCAGCATCGAAGAGCAAGCGGCGCCGATCCTGTTCCTGGCCTCCGACGAGGCCTCCTACATCACCGGCAGTGTTCTGCCGGTCGCCGGCGGCGATCTCGGCTGACGGACCTTTTTCAACGCGCTAACACCTGGGGAGGAGATGATGCGCACGATCGATGTGAATGAAGCAATTGACGGGAGCCCGCTTGGGAGCTTCCAGTGGATGGTGGTAGTGCTCTCGGCGCTGCTGTTGATCGTCGACGGTTACGACGTCTTCGTCGCCGGCACGGTGCTGCCGACGCTGATTGCCGAATGGGGCCTGAGCAAGCCGCAGGCCGGCGCGCTGCAGGCCTGGGCGCTGTTCGGCATGATGTTCGGGGCGCTGATCTTCGGCCCGCTCGCCGACCGGATCGGCCGCAAGAAGGGAATCGCCATCAGCTTCCTGCTGTTTACGCTCTCAACCCTTTTGACCGGCTTTGCCAATTCGCCGGAGCAATTCAAGATCTTCCGGTTCTTCGCCGGTCTCGGCTGCGGCGGCTTGATGCCGAATGCGGTGGCGCTGATGAACGAATATGCGCCGAAGCGTCTGCGCGGCACGCTGGTGGCGCTGATGTTCTCCGGCTATTCCGTCGGCGGCATGGTCGCTGCCGGCCTCGGTATCGGCCTCATCCCGTCCTATGGCTGGAAGCCGATGTTCTTCATCGCCGCCGTGCCGCTGCTCCTCTTGCCAGTGATCCTCTGGAAGCTGCCGGAATCGCTCGGCTTCCTTATCCGCCAGGGCAAGCAGGAAGAGGCCAAACGCATCTATGCCAAGATCGATCCGAACGCGCGTCTCGGTACCACCGACAGGCTGGTCTTCTCCGAGAGGAAGGGGGCCCCGGCATCGGTGCTGGAACTCTTCCGCCATCAGCGGACCCTGCGCACCGTGATGCTCTGGGTCGCATTCTTCTGCTGCCTACTGCTCGTCTATCTCTTGTCGTCCTGGCTGCCGAAGGTGCTGCAGGAAGCTGGCTATGCCGAGAAGGCGAGCCTGCTCAGCCTGTTCTCGCTGAATTTCGGCGGCATGGTCGGCGCCATTGCCGGCGGTTGGCTCGGTGACCGCTTCGGCCTGCCCAAGGTGGTGGTCGGTTTCTTCGTTGCCGCCGCCTTCTCGATCGCGCTGATCGGCTTCAATCCGCCGACGGGTGTCCTGTTTCTGATGGTCTTTGTTGCCGGCGCCACCACGATCGGCACGCAGATCCTGCTCTATGCCAGCGTGGCGCAGCTCTACAACCTGTCGGTTCGCTCCACCGGTTTGGGCTGGGCCTCCGGTGTCGGTCGCATCGGCGCGATCGTCGGCCCGACGCTCGGCGGCGTGCTCCTGGCGCAGGAGCTTCCGCTGCAGCAGAACTTCGCGATCTTCGCCGTACCGGCGGCGATCTCGGCTGTCGCCATGCTGGTCTTCGCGGTCAGCAACGCCCGCCGCGTGGAGATCGCGCGACTGGCGGCGGCATAGATCGAGGCGAGGCGGCCGGGCCGCGAAGGGATCGGTTGCCACCCTTGAGCGCGCGCTGTCGATATCTACCTATTGCAGCGCGCGTACCACCCGAGGCGCGATGTTGCGCCAAGAACGACAAAGCCGCCATTGCTGGCGGCTTTCCCGATTGGAGTTCCTGTTTCATGGCCTATCTCGACTTGTCCAGCCATCGCCTTCACTACCGCATCGAAGGCGACCAGAGCGGCAACGCGCCCTGGCTGCTCTTCTGCAATTCGCTCGGCACCGACCTCTCCATGTGGGATGCGCAGATCGCCGATCTGTCGCCCCATTTCCGCGTGCTGCGCTACGATCGCCGCGGTCATGGCCAGTCCTCGGCGCCGCCGCCGCCCTATGCGCTCTCCGACCTCGGCCAGGATGTGCTCGCGCTCATGGATGGCCTGGGGATCGAGCGGACACATTTCTGCGGCCTGTCGATCGGGGGCCTGACCGGACAATGGCTAGGTATCCATGCCGGCAAACGTTTCGACAAGATCGTGCTCTGTGCCACGGCGGCGCGGATCGGGACGCCCGAGAGCTGGGCCACCCGCATCGACAGCGTTCGGGCGGACGGTCTCGCAGGGCTCGCCGCGGCCACGGCAGAACGCTGGTTCACCCCGCAGTTTGCAGCCAGCCATGCAGAAGCCGTCGATCGCATTCTGGGCGCCTTCACCGCCACCTCGACGGACGGCTACATCGGTGGCTGCACCGCGCTCGCGGGCGCGGATCTGAGGGAGGAGATCGTAGCGATTGCCAACCCCGTGCTCGCCATCTCCGGCAACGGCGATCCGGTATGCCCGCCGGCGGACCTCGAATATATCGCCGCCCGGGTGCAGCGAGGCCGGCACCTGTCGCTGCCTGGTCGGCATATCGTCAATATCGAGTCGGCAAAGGCCTTCAATTCGGAGCTTCTCGACTTCCTTCGGCCATAGGTGCCGCGCAGATCCGTCACTTGATCGGAACGAGCGGCGACGGCTTCGCCGACGGTGCCAGTCGCAAGCTCAGACGTGGCTCCGAACAATCCTGAAAGCGGTCAATCATGAAGGCGGCGACCAACGTCCAGGCGGGCCGCGTCAGCCATCGAGCCAGGCGGCCAGACTGTCAAGCGTCTGCAGCCCGTACTCCACCGCGCCGAAGTCGATGACCGCTTGGCGGCGCTCGCGACTTGGGTGAAGCTGGCGCAGGGTCAGCACGGTCTTGCCGTCGGCCTGTTCATCGAAAGTAATCGTCATATAGAAGCGATCGGGGTCGTCGGGCTCAGCAGTGCCATAGTCCACTACGATCAATTCGTTGGGCACGATCTTCAGGAAGCGCATCAGACTGGGGAAGCGCTGCTGCCGACCATCAAACTCGCCCACCATGTCGAAGCGCCATACCCCGCCCTCACGGATGTCAGCCTCATGGTTCTCGATGCTGAAGCCAGCCGGGCCATACCATTGTGCCAGCGCTTGCGGGTCCATCCAGGCGGCGAAAACCTTTTGTCGCGGGTGCTTCAGCACCTTGACCAAAACGATTTCGCGGTCGGGCGACCAGGTCTCAAAAATCGGTTCCATTGCCGTTCCCTACGTCTTGTCCAGATAGGCTTCCAATCGG
The DNA here is from genome assembly GCF_014852195.1 of Ensifer sp. ENS08. NCBI lineage: Bacteria > Pseudomonadati > Pseudomonadota > Alphaproteobacteria > Hyphomicrobiales > Rhizobiaceae > Ensifer > Ensifer sp. ENS08. The sequence goes on along the minus strand of NZ_JACVBF010000008.1, from coordinate 91,823 downwards.
TCGAGCCGTTCGGCCCAACGTCGTCGCTCCGCTTCCATCCAGGTTGCCGCCTCTTCGAAGCGCCCCCGCTCCAACCGACACCAGCGGCTGCGGCCACGTTTCTCGCTTGCGATAAGTCCGCAATCTTCAAGCACCTTGAGGTGCTGGGCGAAGGAGGGCAGTGCCATGTCGAAGGGCTCGGCAAGGACACTCACGGGCATCTCCCCGTCCGCAAGCCGTGAAACAACGGCGCGGCGCGTCGGGTCGCTGAGTGCATGGAAGGCAAGGTCAAGCGGGGTCGAATGATAGGGCATGCGCCACACTAAAGCGGACCGCGCACGCGCGTCAATGATAATAAGGTACTTGCCTTTGTATTCGGGTGAAATTAATAAGGCATCTACCTTACTATTAGGAGAGACCAATGGCAGTTCGTGTCGATCTCAACATTTCCCTGGACGGTTTCGCGACAACCACAGATCAGACCCCGGACAATCCGTTTGGCGCTGATTGGCCGCGTCTGGTTGCCGCCTATGCTGCGACCCGAACGATGCGGGAGCGCGTGTTCAAGGACACGTCCGGAGCGGGCACCACGGGCGTCGATGAGCAATATGCGCAGTCATACTTCTCAAACATCGGTGCTGAGATTATGGGTGCCGCCATGTTTGGATTTCACGCTCACCCAAACGATCCCGACTGGCGCGGCTGGTGGGGGGAAGAACCTCCGTTTCGCGTCCCGGTCTTCGTGCTCACGCACATGCCGCGGCCTCCGATCGAGATGGCCGGAGGCACCACATTTCATTTTCTGAACACGTCCCTTGCCGATGCACTCCGGCAGGCGACGAGCGCTGCGGACGGTAAGGATGTCCGTATTGGCGGCGGACCCACGGTCGTGCGCGCCTATCTCAAGGCAGGCCTTGTCGATAGCTTGCATGTGGCGATCGCACCCATCCTGCTCGGGCGGGGTATCCGTCTTTGGGACGATCTGCGCGGGTTGGAGGCCGGCTACACCGTCAAGGCAGAAACGGCCGAGAGTGGGACTGTCCACCTCACGTTTCAGCGCTAGCAGCGGACCAGAGCGATGGCAGCTTCTCGTCTCCTCGGACGATGCCATCTCTCCGGGCAAGACCGAAATCGAACAGACCGAGCACAGGGCGACGCGTGTCATCGCCCTGCGGCCAGTATGACGATGCTATCGATTCGCCAGTGTTTTCTGCAGGGCCTCGCGGGTCAGCTTGCTGATCTCGGCATGAATATCGGCGCGCGGCCGTTCCGTCGTGCCGCAAATCGGATCGACCTCGCCGAAGGATTCAAGCAGTTCGGCAGCGCCGTCCTTGCATATCGGCAGGAAGCTGAAGTGGTCTGCTCCGGCGACCGTGGCATAGGAGCCCTTCGGCGTCAGCGCCGCCAGCGGCTCGGAAGCGACCGCAAGCGGGATCGTCTCCTTGCTGCCGAGATTGATGAAATGCATCGGGATCGCGATCGCCTTGAGGCTGTCTTCCACATAGGCCTGGGCGAGGCCGGGGTCGACGAGTACGGCGCCTTTGATCCGAGGATCCCGGTTCGACTGCTCGAAACGCGCCTTGTCGACGGTGCGAAGATCGAGCTTGTCGACGTCGACCGGCGTGTCGTCGACATAGCCCCTGCCGCCGACGAACCAGGCGCAATCCCACTTGCCGTAGCTGTCGCAGTAGCCGGCATAGGCCTCGAGGCTCGCTCTTGCCCCTGAAATCTCCATGGCGGTCGAGCCGCCGAGAGAGAATCCGAGGACGGCGATCCGCCCGGGGTCGATTGCAGCGCTCCATTGCGGATCCCGGGTGAACGTGTCGATCAATGCCGAGAGGTCGGCCGTCCTTTCCCAAAGCTTCGGCGTGTTGGCAGGCGTCGAGTCGCCGCTGGTGGTGCCGGGATGGTTGGGGCCGGCGACGATGAAGCCGGCCGCCGCGAGCTCGGCCGCAAGCCAGCTCATCGCCTCGACGCGGCCGCCCGAACCATGGGACAGAACCACCAGCGGATACCGGCCCTCGCGCAAGGGGGCGTTCTTCGATGCGGGCGATCCCTCGAAGATGCGATTGTCGCCGACAAGCACCGGCTCACCGCCGGCTTTGGCGGGATACCAGACGGTGACGGCGAGTTGGCGTTCCCGCTTCGGTGCGGCAACGTCGATCTCGCGGACGCCGACGTCATCGGCTTGCGCCGAGGCGGCCAGGCTCAGAAGGAAGGCAGCGGCGGGAATGAACTGGAGGAGGGGCATTGGGCATCTCGCTGTGTTGGAAAAGACGGCCGATCGTCACCGACGCCCCGCTTGTCCGCGTCCTCGATCGCGATTGAGGTCGTCCCGAATCGCGATCTGGGCAATGATCCGCCCATCGAAATGCCTGCTTGCCGCTCGCCTGCCTGCCGTTTGTCTGCCCGCCTTTGTCTGCCCGCCTTTGTCTGAAGGACATGCCTTGATCTTTCTGCCGCTCCCGTTCGTCGTCGCCTTGCTGCTTCTTATCCTGCTTGCGTTCATGCTGCATGGCGACGAGCCAGGGCGGCGCAACCGGCCGTTCCTCGCTCTGGTGGCGCTCTGTGCGCTCCAGTCGGTGATCGTCGGGCTGCGTTGGGGCTATGACGTCACTGCGTTGAAGTTTGCGCTGCCGGTGCTTGCGAGCGGTGTGCCGCCGCTGGTGCTTGCGAGTTTCCACAGCCTGATCCGCAGAGACGAGCGCAGTGCTGCTGCGGCGGGGTGGGTCCATGCGGCGCCGACGATCGGTATGTTCGCGCTCGTGCTGTTCGCGCCGCGCTACATCGATTTCGCCTTGATCGTCGAATATGTCGGATACGCGCTGGCGCTCCTGAACCTGGCGCGCGTCGGTACGGATGCGCTGGAGGAAGCGCGCTTCGAAGGTGCGGCCGCGGCGCACCGCGCCTTGCTCATTGCCGCGTTCTCGCTCTGCCTTTCGGCGCTCTTCGATCTTGCGATCCTTCTGGATTTCGAATGGACGAGGGGCGCGAATATCGGCCTCATCGTCAGTAACGCGAACTTGCTGGGCCTGCTCTTCATCGGGCTGACAGCCATGGTCGCGGACCGTGCGCGTGCGCTTCCGGCCGCCGGCGCGGTCACCGACGAGGATCCTGTTGCAAAGCCGCAGGACCGCGAAATCCTCGACAGGATCGATCAACTGCTCGTCAGTCAGAAACTGGCCCGCGACGAAAACCTCACCTTGTCACGTCTGGCGCGGCGCGCGGGCCTGCCCGCCCGGCAGATATCGACCGCCGTCAATCGGCTGGCGGGCAAGAACGTCTCGCAATACATCAACGATATCCGGATTGCTGAGGCCTGCCGGCTGTTGCGCGAAACCGACATGTCGGTGACCGCGGCCATGCTGGAATCCGGCTTTCAGACGAAATCGAATTTTAATCGCGAGTTTCGCCGCGTCACCGACTTGAGCCCCGTCGCCTGGCGCGAGCAGAACCGGACCGGAGCGCTTGCCGCCTGACTGATGCCATGGCGATGCCCGGCCGCGGTGCGGCCGGGCTGGTTGGAGGCAAGGTGTGCGGTGACGTACTTGCGACGGTTACTGCTGGTCTGCGGCATTGTCGCCGATCGTGATCGCAACATCCTTCGTCTTGCCGGTCCGCCATAGGCTCAGGTTCTTCGAGGTGCCGGGCGAGAGGTCGGCGACCATGCGCGACAGGTCACGCGGCGACTTCACCGGGTTGCCGCCAAGCGCGATGATGATGTCGCCGGCCTTGATGCCGGCCTTGGCCGCGGGCGTTCCGCCACTGACGCCGGCAACGAGCGCGCCCTCAGGCTGGGCAAGGCCGATGGCGTCGGCGATATCAGCCGTGACCGGCTGTATCTGCACGCCGATGAAGCCGTGCTGGATCGAACCATCCTTCATCAACTCAGTGACGACCTTTTGCGCCTGGTCCGAGGGGATGGCGAAGCCGACGCCGACGCTACCGCCGTTCGGCGAATAGATCGCCGTGTTGATGCCGACCACCTGGCCCTTTGCGTCGACCAGCGGTCCGCCGGAATTGCCGTGGTTGATCGGGGCGTCGATCTGGATGAAATCGTCATAGGGACCGCTGTGCAGGTCGCGGCCGCGCGCCGAGACGATCCCCGACGTGACCGTCGTGCCGATGCCGAACGGGTTGCCGATCGCCAGCACCTGGTCGCCAACCCGCAAGGTGTCGGAATCGCCCCAGGCAACTGTTGCGAGCGGCTTCGGCGCCGTGATTTTCAGGACTGCGAGGTCGTTCTTCGGGTCGGCGCCGACAAGCTTGGCCGGCACTTGCGTGCCGTCGTCGAGCGTCACCATGATGCTCGATGCCTTGTCGATGACGTGGTTGTTGGTGACGACGTAGCCGTCCGCGGTCACGATGAAACCGGAGCCGAGCGCTTCGGCCCGTTCACGCTGACGCTGCTCAGGCGCCTGGTCCGGCAAGGGGATGCCCTGATCGTGGAAGAATTGGCGGAATTGTTCGTCGAAGGGCGAATTTCCGCCCGGTTGCGACGGTTCGCTCGCACCGGCGTTGTCGGCCTTGATCACGGTCGTCACGGTGACGACCGCCGGCTTGTCTGCCGACACGACCGGCGCGAAGGATCCGCCGGATGTGGCCGGGACTGCAACGGCCGGACTGGCCGCCGCAGCGGCCACGTCATGGCCTGTGAAGGCTGCTACAGACAAGGGCGCAATGATGACGGCTGCGCCAAGGAGGGCGGCAGCTCGATACCTCGTGAGAATGTTTGACATGATCCTGTTCCTTTCGCTGCCTGTTTGCCGGACGAACTTGGCCGGACGCAGCCCGAGGCAGGTCGGGTCTGCGGGCACCGTCGGCCGGCATTGGATTAAGGGGCGGTCTGGTTACCGAAGGACCAGGCCCTTGAGCAGGCCCGGCCCCATCGGTTACGGCTCACCCGAAGACGGGTGAGCCTCAACGTGTCGGTCAAGCCATTCGGGCGATGTCGCGGTCGAGATGGCGAACGTCACCCTGGAGCCGGGCGTAGGACTGGGCCGGCAGCATGCCGTGATGGGCGGCGGCGGTCTTGACGGCGTCGGCGCGCACAGCACCGTCTTCGCGTTCAAGCTTCCGGTAGTTTGCTGCCGTCAGCTTGCCCTGTTCGTGGTCGGCGTTGATGCGGTGGTTGTCGACCCGGAGTTCATGCAGGACGTGATCGAGCCGCGTCGATGCAATGTGGGTCGGTGTCCGGTAGACCGGCATGGCCGGGGTTGCCATGTCGTCCTGGGCGAAAATGCCCTGGTAGTAATCGCCGGTATAGGCACCCTTGTCGTTGTCGCGGCCGAAATCGTGGTGATCGGCAGCAAAGGCGGCGCCGCTTAAGAGAACGAGGGCGACGGTTGCGATGGTGGTGGTCTTGAAGGGCGAGCGCATGACTGCATCTCCTGAATTGAAGGAAGCGCCGCGCGCTTCCGTTCGAGGCTGTCTCCTATTGTCGCGTCACGGCCGAAGCGGTCGCCGGCAATATTCAGCCTCGAAAATGAAGGTATTACTTCCGTGCGCCGCCGTCATGTTAATAACGCGTAATATTTCGGTAAACATCTCCGGAAATCCGCTTCATTAACATTATTTAATAAAGGCCAATTCGCTCCAGATTGACGGATATTCTTTCCCCAGGCGCGTATTGTGGCCCTTTTGCGGCCGCCCGCCCGCGCCTTTTCTAGTCAATCGAGCTTAGGGCTGAGGGCGCGGAGGAGGAGCTACGATCCGGCATAGTGGGCGCGCGGCCGGATCAGATCGCCGCTGACGACCTGTTCCATTGCGTGCGCGAGCCAGCCGACGGTGCGTGCAAGGGCGAATATCACCATCGGCGCGTCATCGGGTAGATCATAGGCAGCAGCGAGCGCCGCCAGAGAGAAGTCGAGATTGGCCGGTTCTCCGAGCAGTTCCTCGCCGGCCTCGGCCAGCGCGGCATAGAGCGGCGGCACGTCGAAGCTCGACATGATGGCCTTCGCGCGCGGGTCGCCGTCCGGATAGAGCCGGTGGCCGAAAGCCCGGACCACGCCGTCCGAAGACAGCATGGTACGGATCGCCTCGCGCACCCCGCCCACGGCCGCCTGTTCGGCAAGCCGCGTGACGCTCAGCCAGGCGCCGCCGTGCCTGGGGCCGGTGAGGGTGGCAAGCCCCGAAAGTGTGGCGGCGGAAAGTGCGGCGCCGGACGACGCGGTGACCCGTGCTGCAAAGGCGGAAACGTTGAGCTCGTGTTCCGCCGTCAGCACCAGGCATCGGCGGATCGGCTCCGCCGCCTCCGGCCGCTCCCAGCCGTGCGCCAGGCGCTCGTGCAGCGGCACATTTTCCCGCGACGGCGCAAGTCCGGCGGCAACGGTCGCCAGCACCTCGGCGGCCTCGGCCTTCAGGATGGCGGGCCTGCGTCCGAGCGCCGGCAGGTCGGCTTCGATGCGCCCGGCGAGAAGCGTAAAGGTCGTTGCTAGCCGCGATTGGCTGCTGCCGGGATCGCGCGCTGGAACAACAACCGCCGCCGGTGTCAGCCAGAGCAGGGCGGCGACCTCCTCCAGGGTCGCTGTGGTGGCAAGTTCGATCGCGTTGCTGCCGCGGTAGGAGAGCTGCCCTCCGGCGATGCTGGAGATCGTCGTTGGCAGTACCGGCTCGCCCCAGCGGATCGTCTCGGCCGCCACGACCGCCGCCTGCCGCCTGCCGGCGTGGCGCTCGGCCAGCCGGTGCACGTCGTCGGCCTGGTAGAGGCTGCGGCGCGGGTCGGCGGGGTCGGGCTTGGCGCGAATGCGGCCGCGGCTGACATTGGCATAGAGCGTCTGCCGTTTGCTGCCGAGCTTGGCGAGCGCCTCTTCGGCTGTGATCCAGAGTGTATTCATGTTGATCAATAGCATCAAGATTGACGTCAATAGGTCTAGGTCGGATCATCCTCGGCGTAAAGGAGAAACTTGATGATGAAGAACGGACTTGAAGACGTCGTCGCCGCCGAAACGCAGCTCTCCCATGTTGACGGCGAGGCGGGTCAATTGATCATCCGCGGCGTCTCGCTCGATCACCTGGCCGGCCACGCAAGCTATGAGGATGTCGTGGCGCTGTTGTTCGAGGGGCTGCTGGGGCCGATGCCGGACCGGGTTGAACTCGCGAAGCGGCTGGGTGAGAAGCGAGCGGAAGTGTTCGCCCATGTTGGCGCCATCGACGATGCGTTGCTGGAACTGCCGCCGGTCGACATCATGCGCGCGCTCATCGCCCGGCTCCCGGATGGGGAGGACCTCGATACGGCCCTACGTCTGCTCGCCGCGCCGGCCGTCTTCCTGCCGGCGGCGTTGCGCATGAAGAGCGGTGAAGCTCCGGTCGCGCCGACGCCGGCGCTGTCGCACGCCGCCGATATCCTGGCGATGCTCTGTGCCAAGGTGCCGAGCAGACAAGAAGTGGCGGCGCTCGACGCCTATCTGGTGACGATCTCGGACCACGGCCTCAACGCCTCGACCTTCGCCTCACGCGTGGTCGCCTCCACCAAGGCCGGTCTCACCTCTTCGGTGCTTGCCGCCATCGGGGCGCTCAAGGGGCCGCTCCATGGCGGCGCGCCTGGTCCGGTGCTCGACATGCTGGACGCGATTGGAACGCCTGAGAATGCGGAGGCCTGGCTTTCCGACGCGCTCGACCACGGCGAACGGCTGATGGGCTTTGGCCACCGTGTCTATCGTGTCCGCGACCCCCGCGCCGATGCGCTGAAGGGCGCGCTGAAACGACTGATCGCTGCGCATCCGGCCAACCGCGATCGCATTCGACTGGCAGAAGAGGTCGAACAATCGGCGCTCGCCGTCCTGAAGGTGCGCAAGCCCGACCGCCCGCTCGACGTCAACGTCGAGTTCTACACGGCGCTGCTGCTCGATGCGCTGCGCTTCCCGCGCGACGCCTTCACCGGCGTGTTCGCGATCGGTCGCACCGTCGGCTGGATCGCCCATGCCCGCGAGCAGGCGCTGGAAGGCCGCCTTATCCGGCCGCGTTCGCTCTATGTCGGGCCGCTGCCGCAACAGGCCGCGTGAGTGTTCTATGCTGAGGCGGAGACCATCCGCGCATTTCGCAGGTGTTGTTGAAAGAACGCCTTCAGGTCGCGGAAGTCATCGAAACCAAGGACGGTCGCAAAACGGGCGACCGTCGTCGGCGAGACGGCGCAGACTGACCTCCCCCCCCCACATCGGCGCGCCGCTTCGCGCCCAGAACCAAGGAGTTTACCAATGGGATACAAGCCGTCTCCCCGTCCTGTCTTTGATCGTCCTAGCCACATCCCCTATGCCGGCGTCACGCGGCATCTCTGGGGCGAGGAAAATGCCGGTCTCGTTGACGGCTGGATCTACGCCTCGACGGAAAGCATTCACCAGATCGTCTTCATGCAGCCCGGCGGCTGCTTCAAGCATACGATGGCCTCCCGCGATCTTCGGGGCGTACGAGGTTCTCTACGTGCTGAGCGGTACACTTGGCCTTGCCAACCCCGAGACGGGTGAATTCTGCATCGCGAAGGAAGGCGAGGCGCTGTTCTTCCGCAAGGAAACTTGGCACCACGGTTTCAACCTTGGCAACGAGCAGGTCCGCGTGCTGGAATTCTTCGCGCCGCCGCCGGCCAAGGGCACGTCAGGCCCCTATGCGCGCACCAAGCCCTATATCGAGATCGAGCAATCGCGCTATGGCCAGAGCGGGTCCATCGGTCGCTGGCCGATGGACGCCGACGCCCAGCGGAAGGCCAGGACAATCCATTCGATGCGCGATGCCGATCTGCTCTTAAGCCTCGATCGGCAAACGCAGGGCGCCTATACCGGCCTCTATTGCGCGACCGATCAGCTCACCGTCGGCAAGACGACGCTGCTTTCGGGAAAACGCACCGGCATGGAGCGCCACAAGGGTGACGAATGCCTCTACTTGGTGTCGGGTATCTTGAACATCCATGTGCCCGATGCCGAAAGCCAGGTCTGGTTCGAGCTCAACCCGCGCGACGGCTTCCGGCGGGTTTCGATCACCAATATTTCAACATGACGGGCGACAAGGTGGAGTTCGTCTTCGGTGTCGCCCCGGAGTACTAGTCTCAAACAAAAACATACGGCAGTACCCGCTGGATGCTGCCGTATCTGAAAACAGGAAGTCGGCCGAGAGGAACGTTGCTTCCCAAATAAGTTGGCGGCCCTTAGGCCGCCTTCTTTGCGTCGAAGGGGATCTCGATATCGACGGCGAGCGTTGAGACCTGGGGGCCGCGTTCCATCGTTACGCGGACCTTGTCGTCGTCGATCTGCATGTGTTTGGAGATCGCCTGGAGGATTTCGTCGCGCAGTTTGGTGACGAGATCGCTATCGCCGGCGGATGCGCGCTCATGGGCGAGCAGCACCTGCAGCCGTTCGCGGGCGGCCGGCGCTGACTGTGTGCGGGAGAAGAAACGGAAAAGGTTCATGCCGCTTTCCTTCCGAAGATCTTGCCGAGGAAGCTGCGCTTCTCGCCGGGGATGTTGATCGGCAGGGCCTCGCCCTTCAGTCGGCGAGCCGCCTCGAAATAGGCGAGCGCCGGGGCCGAGCGGGTGTCGGCCAGCGTGACCGGCGAACCGACGTTGGACGCGCGCAGCACGTCGGCGCTTTCCGGAATGATGCCCATCAGCGGGATCGACAGGATTTCGAGCACGTCGTCGACCTTCAGCATGTCGCCGCGCTCGGCGCGTACCGGGTCGTAGCGGGTAAGCAGCAGGTGCTTTTCCATGCGCTCGCCGTTTTCCGCCTTGAGCGTCTTGGAATCGAGCAGGCCGATGATGCGATCGGAATCGCGCACCGACGAGACTTCCGGATTGGTCACGACGATCGCGATGTCGGCGTGGCGCATGGCCAACGTGGCGCCACGCTCGATACCGGCGGGGCTGTCGCAGATGACCCAGTCGAAGGCGCTCTGAAGGGCGGCGATGACCTTCTCGACACCTTCCGGCGTCAGGTTGTCCTTGTCGCGGGTCTGGGAGGCCGGCAGCAGATAGAGCGTTTCCAAGCGCTTGTCGCGGATCAGCGCCTGCGACAGCTTGGCCTCGCCCTGGATCACGTTGACCAGGTCATAGACGACGCGGCGTTCCGCGCCCATGACGAGGTCGAGATTGCGCAGACCGACGTCAAAGTCCACGACGACGACTTTCTCGCCGTTCTGAGCGAGTGCGGCGCCCAGTGCGGCGCTGGACGTCGTCTTGCCGACGCCGCCCTTGCCCGATGTAACTACGACTACCTTGCCCATTCGTCTCTCCAAGTATCTAAGAATTCGCCTTCGCCTACGTCCTCGTGACCCCGGCCGGATCGACCTGAATCACCAGATGCGGATGGCAAGCATCCACACCTTTCCTTGCCTCGGCCTAACCGAGCGTTCCGGCCTTCAGCTGTTCGCCGTCGAGCCAGATCTGCACGGACTTGCCACGCAGATTCTGCTCCATGTCGTCGGCCGTCTTGTAGAAGCCGTCGATCGCAATCAATTCCGCTTCGAGCTTGCGGCAGAAGATCCGCGCCGAAGCATTGCCCGTGGTGCCGGCCATCGCCCGGCCGCGCAGCGCGCCGTAAATGTGGATCGAGCCGCCGGCGACGACTTCGGCGCCCGAGGCGACCGAGCCGATGATCGTCACGTCCCCTTCGGGGAAGAACAGCGACTGGCCGGAGCGCACCGGCTGGGTGACGACGATCGACGGCGTCGCCTTGGTGGCAAGCGGTTCTGCCGTGATCACGGTTTCCGCGGCTGCTTCCGCTTCCGGCGTCTCGCTCTTTTCGGCCTGTTCCGCCATCTTGGCTTCGTAGTCCGCCGCCGGGCGACCGTCGGTCATCGCGGGAGGAAGGTCAGCGCCGAGCAGAGACTGGCGCGCGCCTTCGATGCCCATGATGCGCACATTGCGCTTGCCGAGCTGGTCGACGAGTTCGCGCAGTTGCGACCGGTCGATATCAAGGCCGTCGACATCAAGCACGACCGGGCGTCGCAGGAAGAAACCGGCGGAGCGGGAGGCGAGATGGTCGAGGCGGGTGAGCCAATCCTCGAGCGGAAGCTCGGGGGTCAGCGCTAGCGCAAGGAAGGATCGCCCCTTGAGGCGGATCGGCCGGGATTCGGTTAACACATCATTCATCTTGGTAAATTTTCCGTTGCTTCGGTGTATCGATCAAATGGTTAACAAATGGTTAATTCGGCAATGCGAAGGTTAATGAGGCGGCGCTGAGGACCGGTCGCCGGCCGCTGGAAAACAAGGAAAATCGGGTGGCAGAAAAAGCCGCTCTTTTGCCCATCGTCGCCTTGGCTTCGGCCGATCAGACCCTGCGCCCGGCGCCGAGCGACGCAGAAAGCCTCGATACGGCAAGGGCGATTCGTCCGGGCTCATGAGGGGAGTTGACATTGGAACGCTAAAATAAGAACATAACAAGAACAAAGCGGAGGTTCCCATGAGTCGGATGGAGACCATGACCCACACGGAAGAAGTGATCGAACGCGCCATGGCCGCCGTTGCGGCCGCCCGAAAGAAGCGGGAACGCGAGGCCGAATGGCGCAAGCGCACCTTCGGCCGCATCGACATGGCGCCGCCGTTGCCGCGGCTGAAGCGTGGCGGTGTCCAGCTTTCGCTTCGGCTCGACGGTTCCGCACGCTGACGAAGGAGCGGGCCGCTCAAGGCCCGGCAGCTGGATGACGGGCGAAGCGAGTCGAAGCTTCGAGAGGAATGAACATGAGGCATCGTCGAAGCATCGACCTGATGCCGCGCGAAGACGCCACCGTTGACGGGGCGACCTTGGAACTCTTGCCGGAATGGTACGTGCTCGTGGCGCAATGCGGGAAATGTCGACACCAGGGGCGGATCGATCGCCGGCTTGTTGCAAACAGGCGCGGATGGGGCGTCTCTCTCAATTCCATCGGCCCGGCGCTGAAATGCGTACGCTGCGGCAACAGGGAAGGGAACAAACTGCTTCTTGGCCGGTTGCCCCGTGACTGATGGGCGGTGCGGGCAGAAAGCGTGGCGGGGCAGATGGGTTTGCCTTGAGAGCGCACGAAGGCGTCTCAGTCACATAGAGGGTGATTCTCTGCTATTTGTACTATAGAATTGATAATGGTCGGTGCCTCTTTGAATTGTATGGCGTTGATGTCGATCATACATTGATTGTTAATGAAATTTATCAAGCGTGATGCGCTGAAATTAGCGTGGATTCGGAACAAATTATTATTCTTTTCGTTGATGTGGTGATCAAACGAAAGGATTAGATCATGAAGAAGCTTATAATCGCCGCGGCTGTTGTTTCTTTGATGGCAGGATCCGCATTTGCTGAGGATGCCAACCAGAAAGCCGGCACGGCCGCAGGCATCGTTGGCGGCGCAACCGCGGGTGCCGTCGTCGGCGGGCCGATCGGTGCCGGTGTGGGTGCCGTGGTGGGTGGCGCGCTCGGCGGAGCGCTGACGCCGCCGCCGCCGGAAGTCATCACCTATGTCGAACAGCAGCCCGCACCGCCTTCGGTCGTCGTGCAGGAGCAGGTCGTGATCGGTAAACCCATCCCGCAAGCCGTCGTCCTGACGCCCGTACCCGATAATCCGCGCTACGCCTATGCGGTCGTAAATGACCACCGCGTGATCGTCGAGCCGCAGTCGAGAACGGTGGTCCAAGTCATCAACTGACCGTAGGCGGTCTTCATACTGTAGTCTCTCAGGGAGGGGTGGCGTTCCGCGCCGCCCCTTCCTTTTGCCCAGCTATCGATAAGGCGAGGCATCAAATGCCCTTGAGCGCTCAGCGGGATCGGTCGTGTCGATTGGTTCAACCTGATAAACTGCTGGCCGGATTTCATCGGCGGGGAGCACGTCATGGGAGCTGTCGCGCATGAAGACTGGCCGATCGAGATGTGGCGCCCGGGGGTTGAGACCCGCATGCTCATCTCCGCGCTCAATGGCGCTTCCGGATTGTGCCTGTTCGAACAATGGATCGCGCCCGGGGCCGGCGCGCCCACCCATAGCCATCCCGTCGAAGAGGTGCTGACGGTGGTGGCGGGGCAGGCGGAAATGTGGATCGACGACGAACGTTTCATCCTCACCAGCAATCAATCGCTGATCGTGCCGAAATTGCGTCGGCACGGGTTTGCAAATGTCGGCGGCGAAACGCTCCACATTCGCGCTGTGCTCGCATCCGCAGCCTTCGAGGCAAGCTTTGACGATGCAGCGGAAGCGACCAGGCGCTGGGCAGCCGCGCCGGTGCAGGGATAGGTCGGCACCTCCCATAAGCCACCACCCGAACTTCGGGCAAAGCCGTCGTGTCCGGCAGCGACCGGCTATCGAGGCTCGTGGCCTTCTTTCCCGAAAAGCTCGCACGCGTGTTTCTCACGCCGAGGGACGCACGGCGCCGAGGATGAAAATATACGCGCGAAACAACTAATATAAATCTCGAATTATATTGCCAGTATTTCGAGTATTTATTCGGTATTGCTTTACGAGTTTATATAAATACAGTCCGCATAGGAGTGTCGATATTTCCGTGGCAAAGTATTCTTGAAAATTGTTTGAAGGGGAGTGATCGCATGGCGAGGATCGTAGGTTCCTATGGGAACGACGTTTTGAAGGGTACCGCGGAAAGCGACCGCATCTGGGGGCTTTTCGGCGCCGACACGATCGACGGCGGCGCTGGCGATGATTTCGTCAGCGGCGGCGGCGGGCGCGATACCCTGATAAGCTCGAGCGGCTACGATCGGCTCGACGGCGGTGCCGACGACGACCAGATCGTACTGAACGGGACCGGCGGTGCGGTCACCGGAGGGGCCGGCTATGATGGTCTCGTGGTCGATTTCTCACAAACCTCCGAGCGCATGGTGTTCAACGGCGGGTCCGGCCACGGTTATGTCGGAGATCCTGCGCTCGCCGGGCGCCACGTCTTCTTCCACGATATCGAGTGGTTGCGGGTGCTTGCCGGCAGCGGCGACGACCGGATCGCCGGCACCGCCTCAGGCGACAACATCTCGACGGGCGCCGGCAACGATGTCGTCTACGCCGGTGGCGGAAACGATCTCATAACCAACAGCGGCGGTCACGATCGTCTCAATGGCGGCGCCGGCAACGACCGCTTCGTTCTCATCGGTACCGGCAGCACCGTCTCCGGCGGCAGCGGCACCGATACGCTGGCTATCGATCTCGTCGCCGCCAAAGCCCCCGTCGTCTTCAACCTGCAAAACGGCCACGGCATCATCGGTCATCAGACATCGGGCGAGCGCCATATCTTCGTCACCTATGACGGCATCGAAAAGATCGAAGTGACGACGGGAAGCGGCAACGACCGGATCCTGGGGAGTACGCTTTCCGATGTCATCCAGACCGGCGGCGGCAACGACTTCGTCGACGCGGGTGTCGGCGACGATACGATCATCGACGGGCTCGGCGCCAATCGCCTGTTTGGCGGTGACGGCCGCGATCAGATCACCTCGACGCTGTATTCGGCAGAAATCGACGGTGGGGCGGGCCAGGACTGGTTATGGATCAAGGAAACGCAGCGCACGAGCGACCTGACGGTCGACTTCTCCGCCGGAGGGGCCTCGACCGGCACCGTCATTAGCGGCATCGAGGAGGCGAGCCTCATGCTCGGCAGCGGCAACGATCGGGTGATCGCCGGCGATCTGACCTATCTCGTGGTCGAGGCCGGCGCTGGAAACGATCACCTCGAGGGCGGCGCCGGAGGGGATGCGCTCTATGGCGAAGACGGCAATGATTACATTCACGGGGGTGCCGGAAACGACTCGATCGTCACGGGCGCCGGTGACGATGTGGCCTATGGCGGCGACGGAATGGACACGCTAGCCAATACCGGCGGCAGCGACGTGCTCGATGGCGGCGCCGGAGACGACTGGCTGCAGGACACCTTCCCCGGCGGTGGCAGCCTCGGTGTTGCGTCGATCCTGCGCGGCGGCGCGGGCAACGACACGATCAATGCCCGCTACGTCGGCGAGGTCGATGGCGGTGAAGGCCGGGACCTCCTGAACCTCAACTATGGCGGCCTGCCGGAGGCGATGGACTTCGACGCGGCACGGGGTGTCACCCATACCGGCCTGACGTTCACCGGTATCGAATATTTCAACGTTTCGAGCGGGGGCTACGACGACGTACTGCGCGGCGGCGACGACAACGACACTTTTTACGCCTCGAGCGGCAACGATATCCTCGAGGGGCGCGGCGGGGATGACAAGCTGACGGGCGCGTCGGAAAACGACCAGCTCTTCGGCGGCGACGGGGCGGATTTCCTCGATGGAGGGTCCGAGAACGACCTATTGAGCGGCGGTAACGGCAGTGATGTGCTGACGGGTGGCCGCGGCGCGGACACCTTTTACTGGTCGTCGGAAACCTCCGGCGAGGTGGGCCTCGATCGCATTCTCGATTTCGATGGCCGGCAGGGTGACCGCATCGCCTTTTCCGACGAGGCCCAGGACACAACGGGTATTCACAGCTATGCGGATTTCCTTGCCGCAGCGCGCGACACGGCCGATGGCGTGTTCGTCTCCTTCAATGGCTCGGAAACCGAAGGCATTCTGATCGAGGATAGCTCGCTCTCGGTTCTCTCCGAAAGCGATCTCGTCTTCGGCTGAGGCCTCGTTCGTCAGGCCTCCGGAGCTGCGCCTTCGTCTTGGCGCGCGGCATTGATCGTCTCCGTGGTCAGGTGCCCATCGATGAGATGAAGGCGCCGGTCCATGCGCGCGGCCATATCCAGGTCATGAGTGACCGCGACCACGGTCTTGCCCTCTTCGCGCACCAGCGTTTCCAGGATCCTGAAGACCTGCTCGGAGCTCGTGCTGTCGAGACTGCCGGTCGGTTCGTCGGCGAGGATCAGCGGCGGGTCGTTGGCGAGTGCACGGGCGACCGCCACGCGCTGGCGCTGGCCGCCCGAGAGCTGATCGGGCCGCTTGTCGAGGTGATCGGCAAGCCCGAGTGCCGCAAGCAGCTCGCTTGCCTTCCCACGCATCTCGCTCCGGCCGAGGCGGCCGAGCTTGCGCATGGGAATTTCGACGTTCTCGCGGGCGGTAAATTCGGGCAACAGGAAGTGGAACTGGAAGACGAATCCGATATTGGCGAGCCGCGTGGCTGCCCGTTCGTTCTCGTCCATTCGCTCCGTGTCGCGACCGCGGATCATAAGCGTGCCACCCGTCGGCCGGTCGAGCAGGCCGAGCAGATAGAGGAGCGACGACTTGCCGGAACCGGAGGGGCCGGTGACAGCGACGAATTCCCGCTCGCCGATGGTGAGCGATATGTCCTTCACCAGCGTGACAGGTACGGTCTCCCTGAGGATCCGCGTCAAATCCTTGGTTTCGATCAGCGTGCTCATGTCGCGCCCCGGATGATATCGACGGGATTTGCCCGGGCCGCGCGCCGCGCCGGCAGGTAGCCGGCAACCGCTGCCGATCCGAGCGCGAAAGCGGCGGCGATCAGATAGTGCAACATGCTCCAGGCGATCGGTAGCCGGGTCATCTCCTGGCCGGTGGCGGCGAGCTCGAAGCGGACGAGCGAAAGGCCATAGATCATTGCCAAGCCGAACGCCCAGCCGACAAGCGTGCCGACTGTCGCGATCGCCACGCCTTCGAGCACGAAGAGGATGCGCATGTCGGTCTCGGTGAAGCCGAGCGATTTCATGATGGCGATGTCGCGCGCCTTCTCGTGCGTGATCGTCGAGATGATGTTGAAGATACCGAAGCCGGCGACCAGCATGATCGCAGCGACGACCGTGTACATGATGACGTTGCGCACGACGAGCGCCTCGAGGATCGACTCGTTGGCCTCCTGCCAGGCGATCGCCTTGTAGCCGAGTTCCGCCTCGATACGCCGGGCGACGGTCGGGGCGGCGTTCGGATCGTCGAGCTTGATGTTGATCACGTTGATCGCGTTGGGCCGGGCTGAGAGGATTTGGGCGTTTTTCTGCAGCACATAGGCCTCGCCCTCGTCGCGCGCCGTCGTGCCGGTGTGGAAGAGGCCGACGATCTTGAAGCGGCGGCTGAGCCCTTCCGAAGAGACGGCGGTGATCGTGTCGCCGATCTTGGCACCGAGCCGGGAGGCCATGGTATCGCCGATCACCACATTGTTGCCGCCGGCGGCAAGGGCGGCGAAGCTGCCCGCCCTGAAATCTCCGATGATCGGCGAGACCCGCGGCTCCGCCTGCGGATCGATGCCGATGACGGCGGCGCCGACCTCCTGACCGGAATAGCGAAGGACGCCCTGCGCCCTGAGGGTGGCTGCAAAGCGGCCGGGGATCCAGCCGTCGAGCCAGGAGAGCGCTGCCGTTGGGTTGATGATGCCGCGGCGGTCGTCGCGTGGCCTGAGGCCGGAAATGGCCGCGGCACTAAACAGGTCTTCCGCCGGCTGGCGGCGCGCCGTGCGTTGCTCGTCGGTCACCTGCACATGGGGCATCGTGTCGACGAGCTGGCGAACGAAGTCGTCCTGGCCGCCCTGCATCAGCGCTGCCATGGCGATGGAGAAGCCGACGCCGACCGCCACGCCCAGCATCGCGACGATCGTCTGTCGGCCTCGGCCGGTGATGTGCGTCAGTGCGATGTCGAGGATGAGGCGCATGGCGGGCTCATTTCTCCGGCGAAGGGGTGGCCTTCACCCGCGTGCCATCGGCAAGACCGGTCGGGAAGGGCGAGACGACGCGCGCGTCGTCTTTGAGGCCGGAGAGGACTTCGACGCCGTCGGCGCCGCGGATGCCCGTTTTCAGTTCTCGGATCCGTGCGCGATTGCCGTCGATCACGGCGGCCTTCGCTCCTTCCAGCGCCACGGTCGGGATGATCAAGGCGCCATTGGCGACCCGCACGATGATGTTGACGTCGGTCGACATGCCGATCCGAAGCGGCGTGTCGTCGGGCAGCCGAAAGCGCACGCGATAGGTCTTCGTTACCGGATCACCCTTGGGCGTGATGCTGTCGACCGTCGCTTCCAGCTTGCGGTCGGGGAAGGCATCCGATCGGAGCAGCGCCTTCTGGCCGACTTCGACGCGCGGGATATCCTCTTCGTTGACGTCGGCGGTGACGATCAGCGGTTTCGGCTCTCCGACCCAGAAGAGCACCGTGCCGAGATCCGCGACCTCGCCGATCTCGCCGTCCTGCCTGAGTACCTGGCCGGCGCTCGGTGCGCGCAGCACATAGGTCGCGAGCCGCGCCTGGCGGCCGGCGACGAGCGCTTCGAGCTGGCCGAGTTCGCTGCGCGCCCGGTCGACTTCCTGTTCGCTGATCGTGCTGCGTTCGGCGAGCGCCAGCTTGCGCCGATATTCCTCCTGCGCCAGCGTCAGCCGCGCCTGTAGTTCGCCAAGCGCCGCCCGTGCCTCGGTGTCGTCGAGGCGGGCGAGCACGTCACCCTTGGCGACACGCTGTCCCTCGCAATTGCACTGCTCGACGATGCGCTCGGCGACCGTCGGGGTGACTTTCGCCCAGGTGCGCGGCTCCACCACGCCATCCGCATAGATGATCTCCGCCGCATCGCCGCGTTTCGGCGAAATGACGGAGACGGGAACCGGGCGAAGAAAATACCAGGCGCTTGCCGCACCGACGGCAACGACAACGGCCGCTCCGATTGCATAACGAGTGAGCCGCACGAGACGCTCCTTGAACGCTTCCAATCCGTTCTGTATAAATAGACCGACGGTCGGTTTGTTTCAAGGCTGCCGATTTCCTCGACCTTCAGGAGCGTCGTGGACCGCGCCGCAAACCCGTGCTAAGCCGCCGTCCTGGGAGCGCTCATGGTCAGAACGAAGAAATCGCCGGAAGTCCGATCGAACGAGTTGATCGATTGCGCCGAGCGCTTGTTCTTTCTGCACGGCTATGAGAATACGACGGTCAACGACGTCATCCGCGAGGCCAATCTATCCAAGGGCGCCTTCTACCACTATTTCGTCTCGAAGGAGGCCTTGCTGGAGGCGGTCGCGACCCGCCTGGCTGAGCGGAACCTGAAGGAATTGCAGCCGCTTTTCGAAGATCCGTCGCTCGATGCAGTCGGCCAGCTGAATGCGCTTTTCGCCGGCTCGCGGCGGCTGAAGCTCGACATGGCGCCGCAGCTGAAGAACAGCTTCAACGCCCTCTTCAAGCCCGAAAATGTCGCGCTCTATCATCGTATCGACGAGGCGCTGATGGCCGTCAGCCTGCCGCTGGTCGCCGAAATGCTGCGGCGTGGGCACGCGGACGGAACGCTCGATGCGCCCGATCCGGAAGCTTCCGCCCTGATGTTGCTGCAACTGCGGCTGAGTGTCGCCAAAGTGATGCACAAGGCCTTGCAGCGACAGGAGGCCGGCGACCTCGACGGCGCGGCTGCGATGCTCGACGGCTGGATGCGAACCTACGGCACCGCCATCGAGCGCTTTCTGAAGCTCCCGGATGGAACGATCGAAGTGACCGAACCGGGTTTCTCCCGCGCTTTCCTTGAAGCATAGCCGACGGTTCGGTTGCCGGCTCGCGCGTCATTGCCTGCCGCGGCGGCAGGGATCAAAGCGCTCCGTCGATCGCGCCGCTGTTGCGCTCGCCTGTGTTCGTCGGAGACGGAAAGAGCTGGGAGCCAAAGGCGCCCTGGCTGCTGATCTCGGGGAAGCTGACGTCTGCGATTTCGAAATCGGGCATGAGCGCAAGCATCGGCAAGATCCGTTCGAAAACCGCGCCGCCCAGCGGTGCTGCATTCCAGCCGGAGGTGCGGAAGCCATAGGTCTCCTTCAGACCCTTGGGCTCGTCGAGCAAAGTGAGAAGCAGATAGCGCGGATTGTCGACGGGAACGACGCCCATGAAGGATGTGATGTTCAGCTCCTTCGAGTAGCGCCCGCTGACCACCTTTTCGGCGGTGCCGGTCTTGCCACCGATGAAATAGCCTTTGACCTCCGCCTTCTTTGCCGAGCCGGTCTTGGCGTTGAGCCGCAGCAGATAGCGCAGCGCCTCGCCGGTCTCCGGCTTGATCAGATTGCGCGCGATGATGCGTTCGTCGAGCGCCGCACCCTTGATCAGGGTTGGCCTTATAAGGCGCCCACCGTTGACGAGCGCCGCCACCGCGATGCTTGCCTGCAGCGGCGTCACGGCGATGCCGTGGCCGTAGGAGGCGGTCGCCGTGTCGATCTCGCCCCAGCGTCGCGGCAATTGGGGGTGGGCGCTTTCGGGCAGTTCCGTCGTCAGCCGCGACATCTGCCCGAAGCGCGTCAGGAATGCCCGCAGGTTCTCCGGGCCGACGGATATCGCCATTTTCGCCATCGAGATGTTTGACGAATAGATGAAGGCCTCCGGCACCGTCAGTGGTCGATGCTGGCCGCGGTAGTCGTTGATGCGGAAGCGGCCGAAGGCGAGCGGCTTGCTGGCGTCGATGACGGAGCGGAGCGTGAACTGGCCGGAATCGAGCGCCATGGCCGTCGTCAGTGCCTTGAAGGTCGAGCCCATCTCGAAGGTGGCGGCGGCGATGCGGTTGATACGGTCGGGCTTCAGCGCGTCCACCGGCAGGTTCGGGTCGAAATCCGGGTAAGAAACGAGCGCCAGGATCTCGCCATTGGTGACGTCGAGCACCAGGCCGGCGCCGGCCTTGGCGCTGAACTTGGCGATCGCCTTGCGCAACTCGACCTCGAGCGCATGCTGGATGCGGATATCGAGCGTCGTGCTCACCGGCTCGAGGTTGCGATGGGAGAGATCCATGCCGCTCTGACGCAGCACCTCCAGCCCCTGGCCTTCGATCCAGCGCTCGATGCCGGCGATGCCAATATTGTCGATATCGACCGCGCCGAGCACGTGGGCGGCAAGCGTGCCGTTGGGATAGAAGCGCTGTTTCTCGCGCTGGAAGCCGATCGCTGGAAGGCCGGCGTTCCAGACGGCCTGCTCTTCGGCCGGCGTCACCTGCCGCTTGATCCAGGCAAACGCCGCACCGCTCTTCAGCCGACGATAGAGGTCGCGCCCGTCGAGATCAGGGAAAATCTCGGTCAGCTTCTCGACTGCTTCGTCCACATCGACGATCAGTCGAGGCTCGGCGTAGAGCCCGGAACTCGGCACGTCGATCGCCAGCAGATTGCCGTTGCGGTCAAGGATCGAGGGACGGCCGAGCGACGGCGGCGGCGGTATGTAGCCGGTGCGCTCGTAGTCGGCGGCGCCGAGCTGGACGAGACGCGCGAGCATGAGGCCGAAGACGAGCGCGAAGGCGCCGATGACGAGGAGAAGGCGGCCGCGGGGATCCGGCCTGAGCTGAGCCTTGCGTGCCATCTCAATAAAGTCCGTTGCTGTTGGTAAGAAGCTTCGCCCGCTGTTCGGGCGTAAGGTCCGCATCGGCCGTGGCCGATGTGCTCGCCGTCTCGAAGCCGTCGATGACCGGGCAGCCGCCGGCGCAAGGGGCAGTGCCCGGCTTGAAGGATTCGAGAATGGCACCCGGCGTGCCCGCCGGGACCGCTTGGCCGCTCTTCCGGTCGATCGCCTCGACCATCATGCCTGTTGGCGCGTGGAAATCGGCCGCGGCCCGCCCCGCAAGAGCCACCTTCATGAAATCGATGAAAATGGGTGCGGCGAGGCCGCCGCCGGTTTCGCCGTAGCCCATGGGCTTCGGCGTGTCGTAGCCGAGGAAGACACCGGTGACGATATCGGGCGTGTAGCCGACGAACCAGACGTCTTTCTCGTCATTGGTGGTGCCGGTCTTTCCGGCGATCGGTACGCCGAGCGAGCCGACATTTCGAGCGGTGCCACGTTCGACAACGCCGCGCAGCATCGAAGTGACCTGATAGGCGGTCATCGGATCGAGCACGTAGTCGCGGTCGTCCACGGGCATGGGCTCTTCCTGGCCGGTCCAGTCGGAGGCGTTGCAAGCGTCGCACTTGCGCTGGTCGTGGCGAAAGATCGTGCGGCCGTAACGATCCTGGACGCGATCGACCATCGAAGGCGTGACGGCCTTGCCGCCATTGGCGATGACCGCATAGGCCGAGACCAGCCTGAGCAGCGTCGTTTCGCCGGCGCCGAGCGACATCGGCAGGTAAGGCTTCAGCTCGTCATAGATGCCGAAGCGCTTGCCGTAGTCGGCGACCAGATCCATGCCGAGATGGCGGGCAAGGCGCACGGTCATCAGGTTGCGGCTGTTTTCGAGCCCGACGCGCAGCGTCGATGGACCGCTGAAGCGACCGTCGTAGTTCTTCGGTTTCCACACTCGCCCGGCGCCATCGGCAAGGGCGATCGGCGCATCCATCACCAACGTCGTCGGCGCATAGCCGTTGTCGAGGGCCGCGGCATAGACGAAGGGCTTGAACGACGAGCCCGGCTGGCGATAGGCCTGGGTTGCGCGGTTGAATTCCGACTGGGCATAGGAAAAACCACCGGCGACCGCCAGCACCCGGCCGGTGTTCGGGTCCATGGAAACGAGCGCGCCCTGCACGAGCGGCGGCTGCCGGAGCAAGTAGCCGTCGCCCGCCTTTTCCACATAGACGACGTCGCCGGGCGCCAGAGCCCCGTCGGGTCCCGCGGCGCAGCCCCGCTTTGCCTTGGCCGAGCGGCAGAGCGCCCAGGCCATGCCCGCCCGGCCAAGGCGGATCGTCTCGTTGGTGCCAAGAGCACCGCTTCGTGCCGCGACCGTCGGCCTTAGCCCGATCTCTGCTCCATCCTTGTCGGTCGCCAGCACCACGCCGAGCCGCCATTCCAGCACGTCGGCGAGCGGCTGGAGCCTGGCAAGCGCCGGCACCCAGTTTCCGGTCGAAGGGAGCCTGGCGACGGGGCCGCGGTAGCCCTTTGCCTGGTCATAGGCGACGAGGCCTTTGCGCAACGCCGTCATGGCGGCGGCCTGCAATCGCGGATCGAGCGTCGTGCGCACGGAAAAGCCGGCCGTATAAAGGGCGGCCTCGCCGTATCGGGCGTTGAGCTGGCGGCGGACGTCCTCGGTGAAATAGTCGGAACTGGCGACCGCGGGCGATTGTTGGCGTTGCCTGACGCCGAGTGAGGAAGCGGATGCCTTGGCGGCGGCAGCGGTGTCTATGACGCCGTTCTGCCGCATCTGGTCGATCACCCAGTTGCGGCGGCCGGTTGCCCGCTCCGCCTGGCGGTCCGGGTCGTAATTGTTGGGCGCCTTCGGCAGGGCTGCGAGGAAGGCTGCCTCCGCGACCGAGAGCTCGCTGACCGGCTTGTCGAAATAGGTGAGCGCTGCCTGCGCCACGCCATAGGCACCGCGCCCGAGATAGATGTCGTTGAGATAGAGTTCGAGGATGCGGTCCTTGGAATAGGTCTGGTCGATCCGCAGCGAAAGGATCGCCTCGCGCAGCTTGCGCTCGACAGTCCGGTCCGACGTCAGCAGGAAATTCTTGGCGATCTGCTGCGTGATCGTCGAGCCGCCGATCATGCGGCGACCGGAGCCGTAGTTGGCGAGATTGGCGAGCAGCGCCGTGCCGATGCTCGCAACATCGATGCCGGGATGGGTGTAGAAGTTCTTGTCCTCGGCGGAGAGGAACGCCTGGCGCACGCGTGCGGGGATGGTGGCGATGGGCAGGAACAGCCGGCGTTCCCGCGCGAGTTCCGCGACCATCGTGCCGTCGGCGGCATAGAGGCGGCTGGTCACCGCCGGCTCCCAGTTGGCGAGCGTGCGGTGATCGGGCAGGTGTCGCGTCAGGGCTGCGACGAGCGCGGCGGCGGCCAGCGCGACGACGACAGTAAGATTGAGGCATGTGCCGAGCAGATTTACGAGGAGCTTCATAACGGGCAGAGCGGACCTTCATGGCAGCAGGCAGCGTCGCCGACACGGGTGTTCGTGGGGCGGGCAGCGCATGCGGAGCGGAGTATCGGGGTGCGCCTACGTCCGCGGACGTTGGCTCGGTGACGGTGCCTGCGGCCGCTAGGGCCAGATGAAACGGCGCATGGATCAGGTCTCCGAAAGCGGTGCGGCTGACCGCGCGTTTCCTGAGTTGGCGGCTTCCGGGCAACGGCACGCACCGCCGATAAAGTTCACCGTAAAGGGATTGTGCTTACGCAACAAACCACGTTTATTTGCGAGACCCATTAGGTGAGTTAGGGCATTCATGGTCAGGCCATATCTTCCGCTCAATGCGCTACGCGCTTTCGAAGCCTCGGCGCGGCATCTGAGCTTTACGCGCGCGGCAATCGAGCTCTGCGTTACGCAAGCTGCGGTCAGCCATCAGGTCAAGCTTCTCGAAAACCGCCTGAACGTGACCCTGTTCAAGCGGCTGCCGCGCGGACTGATGATCACGGCGGAGGGCGAGGCGTTGCTGCCGGTTCTGCGCGATAGCTTCGACCGGATGGCGGACATGCTCGACCGCTTCGAGGCGGGGCATATTCGCGAAGTGCTGATGATCGGCGCCGTCGGCACGTTTGCGGTCGGTTGGCTGCTGCCGCGGCTCGCGGATTTCCAGGCGAAGTATCCCTTTGTCGACGTTCGCCTCTCCACCAACAACAACCGCGTCGATATGGCGGCCGAGGGGCTGGATTTCGCTATACGCTTCGGCGGCGGCTCGTGGCACAATATCGAGGCGACGCGGCTCTTCGAGGCGCCGCTATCCGTGCTTTGCATCCCCGAGATCGCCGAGCGGCTGAAGACGCCGGCCGATCTGCTCGACGAAACGCTGCTCCGGTCCTATCGGGCCGACGAGTGGGTGACCTGGTTCGATGCAGCCGGCATCGCCTATCCGGCGCCCCTGCTCAAGGGCATCGTCTTCGATAGTTCGCTGGCGATGATGGAGGCAGCGGCCCAGGGGATTGGCGTGGCGCTGGCGCCGCCGCTGATGTTCTCGCGGCTGCTGTCGAACGGCACGATGCGCCAGCCCTTCGACGTTCATACCTCGATGGGAAGCTACTGGCTGACGCGGCTGAAATCGCGTCCCGTCACGCCGGCGATGACCGCCTTCCACGATTGGCTCGCTGCGGCGGCCGAGCAGGAGGCAGCGGCCTTGCCGGCCACGCCCGACGTTATCGCAGGCTGAACGTCCGCCACAGTGCAGTTCAACGCAAGCTGCGCCTCAACCGGGTCCCGCGGCGGTGCGTCTTTATGGCCTAATAATTCTAATGTCTGCCACCAATTCTAATGATGGCCACGACGCACGGCTTTTATCCGTTCACTCGGACGATTTTGCCGTCGAGCACTCGTACACCGTGCGCCCGCTTTGGGCATCGACGCCGGCGAGGCTCACCTCATAGCCCCAGAGATGGCGGATATGGCGCATCGTCGCGTCGCGGCTGCCCTCGTCGAGCAGGATACCGTGCTTGACATTGTGCTGCAGCCGCAATTGCCGGTCACCGAGCAGATCGACGTCCATCACCTGGATGTCCGGCTGGTTGGCAGCAACGTCGTAGCTGTTGGCGAGCGCCGAACGGACCGCGGAATAGCCGCGCTCGTTGTGGATCGAGGCAACCTCGACGAAACGATCCGACGAGCGATCGGAGAGCTGGAACAGCCGGAACTTGCGCATCACCGCCGGGCTCAGATACTGCAGGATGAAGGACTCGTCGCGATGGTTCGCCCAGGCGTCACGCAGCGTTTCCATCCAGTCGCCGTTGCCGGCGAAAGACGGGAACCAGTCGCGGTCTTCCTCCGTCGGTTCGGTGGCAATCCGCTGGATATCCTGCATCATCGCAAAGCCGAGCGCGTAGGGGTTGATGCCCGGGTAGCGCCGGTCGTTGAAATCCGGCTGGAACACGACGTTGGAATGGCTCTGCAACAGTTCCAGCATGTGACCTTCGCCAATCCTGCCCTGGTCGTAGAGGCGGTTGATGATGGTGTAATGCACGAAGGTGGCGCAGCCCTCATTCATGACCTTCGTCTGGCGCTGCGGTGAAAAATATTGCGCGATGACACGCACGATCCTGAGCAGCTCGCGCTGCCAGGGCTCCAGGATCAGGCTGTGTTTTTCGAGGAAATAGAGCAGGTTTTCCTCCGGCAGGTTGAGCACCTTCTTGCGCTCCGAAGCGTCGCGCTCGGCCTCGGCCGGATCACGGCTCTCGGCGACCTGCGGCAGGGTCCGCCAGAGGTCGCTATAGGTCTGCTCCTCATATTCCAGCCGCTCGCGCGCCCTTTCGCGCACCTTTTCAGAGGAGAGGCGTGGCGGGCGGCGGTAGCGGAAGACGCCCTGGTCCATCAGCGCATGGGCGGAATCGAGAATGGCTTCAACGGCGGCAGTGCCGTGCCGCTCCTCGCATTTGGTCACGTATTTCTTGGCGAAATCCATATAGCTCAGGATCGCGCCGGCATCGGTCCACTGGCGAAAGAGATAGTTGTTCTTGAAGAAGTGGTTATGGCCGAAAGCGGCATGCGCGGTCACCAGCGCCTGCATCGCCATGGTGTTTTCTTCCATGAGATAGGTGATGCAGGGATTGGAATTGATCACCAGCTCATAGGCAAGACCGCGGTGGCCCTTACGGTAGTGATGCTCCTCATAGGCAAAGCGCTTGCCGAAGGACCAGTGCTGGTACATGAGCGGCATGCCGACCGAGGAATAGGCGTCGAGCATCTGTTCGGAGGTGATGATCTCCAGCTGGTTCGGGTAGACGCTGAGGCCCATTTCTTCGAGCGCGACCTGCTCGATCGCGTCGTAAGCACGCGACAGCGTCGCAAAATTCCAGTCGGACCCCTGGAACAGGAGACCTGAGGTCGTGCGTCGTGCCATCCGGTCTCCCCCTCACTTCCGGGTGCGTGCGGCCGGCTGCCGGGCAAAAAGCCTGCGGAAGACCGGGTAGATGTCGGCGGGCTTGGCGATCCGGGTCATCTGGAAATTCGACTTCTCGCCGTCCACCGTGCGATAGGCGCGCCAGAGCGCGGTGCCGTTGTCTGTCGAGCCGAAGATTTCCGTCTCGCGCTCGTCGATGATCTCGACATAGGCATAGTACTGGCAGAGCTTCGTGAGTTTTTCCCGCAGCAGTGCCGCACAATGTTCGCTGTCGCCGATGATGTTGTCGCCGTCGGAGGCCTGGGCCGCATAGATGTTCCAGATCTGCGAGGGGTAGCGGTCCTCGACGATCCTGATCATCTCTTCGAGCGCGGTCGATACGATCGTGCCGCCGCTCTGGGTGCTGTAGAAGAAGGTCTCCTCGTCGACTTCGCGCGCCTCGTCCGTATGGCGGATGAAGACGATGTCGATGCGTTCGTAGCGCCGTTTCAAAAACAGGTGCAGAAGCACGAAGAAGCGTTTGGCGAGGTCCTTCTCGCGCTCGCCCATCGAGGCCGAGACGTCCATCAGGCAGAACATCACGGCGTTGGCGTTCGGCAGCGGCTGCTGCTCAAAGCGGTTGAAGCGGATGTCGACCGGATCGACGTAAGGGATGCGCCGCCGCTTCTTCTCGATCCTTTCCAGCTCGACCCGCAGTTCCTTGAGCCTCTGTCGGCTCTTCGCCGTCGGCTCCGGTTCCACTTCCAGTTGCGCGATCTCGTCGGTGACCGCGGTCAATTCCTTCTCCTTCGGCCGGTGCAGCGCCAGGCGCCGGCCAAAACTGTTGCGCATCGTGCGCCCGACATTGATGTTCGTCGGCGTTCCCGCCGTGGCGAAGCCGGCGCGGCGGGGCTTGAAGGTGACCGTTTCCTTGAGGCTGAGCTTGACCATGTCGGGGAGCTCCAGATCCTCGAAAAAGAGGTCCAGTACTTCCTCGCGCGACAGGATGAACTGGAAATCATCGTCGCTTTCGCCGGTTCCGGGCTTGCCCTTGCCGCCGCCGCCACCGCCGCCCGCTTCCGGTTTCGGCAGGCGGTCGCCTGCCGAAAACTCCTTGTTGCCGGGAAGCACGTAGTTGCGTTCGCCGGAGCCGCGGGACGGCTGGAACGTGGGCTCGCTGGCACCATCAGTCGGCATCGGCACGCCATGCGCGGCGTCGACGTCGATGATCCTGTCCGACTTGACCTGATCCTTGATGACCCGCTTGAGCTCTTCGCGGGCCCGCTTCAGAAAGCGTTGTCGATTGCCGAGGCTCTTATCCTTCGGATTGAGCCGCCGGTCGATGAAATTCGGCATATACCAATCCCCTGCTTCGGCATCGTCAGCCCGCCTTGTTGACCCGCATATACCAATCGACCAGCCGCCGGACCTGACGCTCCGTATAGCCGCGTTCCGTCATGCGTTGGACGAACTCGGCGTGTTGCTTCTCGGATGCGCTGTCCTTCTTCGAGCCGAAGCTGATGACCGGAAGCAGGTCTTCGACCTGGCCGAACATGCGCTTCTCGATCACGTCGCGAAGCTTTTCGTAGCTCGTCCAGGAGGGGTTGCGCCCATGGTTCTTGGCGCGGGCGCGCAGGGTGAACTTGACGACCTCGTTGCGGAAGTCCTTGGGATTGGCGATGCCGGCCGGCTTTTCGATCTGCGACAGTTCGCTGTCGAGGATCTCCCGGTTGAGGATTTGTCCGGTATCCGGGTCCTTGAAGTCCTGATCTTCGAGCCAGGCGTCGGCATAGGCGATGTAACGGTCGAACAGGTTCTGGCCGTATTCGCTGTAGGATTCGAGATAGGCCTTCTGGATTTCGTGGCCGATGAATTCGGCATAGCGCGATGCCAGCTCGGACTTGATGAAGTCGAGGTAGCTCGCTTCCGTCTCCTTCGGGAACTGTTCGCGGCGGATCGCCTGTTCCAGAATGTACATGAGGTGCACGGGATCGGCCGCGACCTCCTTGGTGTCGTAGTTGAAGGTTTCCGACAGAACCTTGAAGGCAAAGCGGGTGCTGATGCCGGTCATACCCTCGTCGACGCCGGCGGCGTCGCGATATTCCTGAACGGACTTCGCCTTGGGATCGGTGTCCTTCAGGTTCTCGCCGTCATAGACCCGCATCTTGGTGTAGAGCGGCGAATTCTCGTGACGGGCAAGGCGGGTGGAGACGGTGAAGCGGCTGAGGCTTTCCAGCACTTCCGGCGCGCAGGGGCTCTTGGTCAGTTCGCTTTCGCGCAGCAGCTTCTCGTAGATCTGCCGCTCTTCGGTGACGCGCAGGCAGTAAGGCACCTTTACCACGAGGATGCGGTCGAGGAAGGCCTCGTTGTTCTTGTTGTTCTTGAACTGCAGCCATTCGGACTCGTTCGAGTGCGCAACTACGATGCCCTGATAGGGGAAGCCTCCGAAGCTTTCGGTGCCGTTGTAGTTGCCTTCCTGGGTTGCGGTCAAAAGCGGATGCAGCACCTTGATCGGCGCCTTGAACATCTCGACGAATTCGAGCAAGCCTTGCGTCGTGCGGTTGAGGCCGCCGCTATAGGAATAGGCATCGGGATCGGCCTGGCTGTAGTTTTCGAGCTGGCGGATGTCGACCTTGCCGACCAGCGAGGAAACGTCCTGATTGTTCTCGTCTCCGGGCTCGGTCTTGGCGATAGCCACCTGGCGCAGCCGCGACGGCATCAGCTTGACGACGCTGAATTTGGAGATGTCGCCATCGACTTCGTCGAGGCGCTTCGTAGCCCAGGGTGAGATCAGGCCAGTCAGACGGCGTCGGCCGATGCCGTATTTGTCTTCGAGCAGGTCGGCCATGCGGTCGGGATGGAAGAGGCCAAGCGGTGATTCAAAGACGGGACTGACCTTGCCGCCGACCGCCAGCGTGTAGATCGGCTGAAGTTCCATCAGTTTTTTCAGGCGCTCGGCGAGCGACGACTTTCCGCCGCCGACCGGGCCGAGCAGGTAGAGGATCTGCTTGCGCTCCTCCAGCCCCTGCGCGGCATAGCGGAAGTAGCCGACGATGCGCTCGATCGTATCTTCCATGCCGTAGAAGTCGGCGAAGGATGGATAGATCTTGACGGTCCGGTTTGAGAAGATGCGGCCGAGACGTTCGTCCGCGCTGGTATCGATGAGGGTTGGATTACCTATGGCTGTAACCATCCGCTCCTGTGCGGTGGCATACATACTTTTGTCGTCGCGACATGCCAGAAGGTATTCCTGAAGACTGATTTCTTCTTGCGCTGCACTTGTATAGATCTCCGAGAAGAGATCAAAGACGTCGCATTCGCTCTTTTGCATCATGCTCTCCCGCGGCCGCTGGCTGAGACGGGGATCGCTGCTTATCGGCTCGCTCATTCGAATAAACGGCGTCCCATGCGCAATGTTCCTTCAGAGTACTCGCTTTCTCGTGATTCTCGAAGGGGTTGTTTCAATGAATGAAAAATCGTGACTGTGGCATCACGAAAACCTGATCGAAGCGGTGGTCATAAGGCGTTGAGCGCCGGCGTGCGCGATTGGCGCCGCATGCGCCCAGGCGTTTTCTGTGCGAGCGCCACGTTCGGTTGCGTCAGCCGCCGCCGGGTCCGCCGAGGTGGTGGAAAAGAAGGGCCAGAACCGCGTCGCGCATGGTCGCTGTCTCGACATGGCCGATGCCCGGCGCTGCAACCAAAGATAAGTTGTCTTCGACGGCGGCCGGCCGATAGGCCCTGCGTCTCGCCTTAGGTGCGTTCCACCGCTTGAGGCGGCGTCAGGGATTCATCGAGCCCCACGCCGATCAGTTGGGGTCGGGAGGCGACGAGCTCGGCGCCTCGATAGCGCCGCCGCACAGCGGCGCCTGAGCCAGGGAACGAGCCTTTAGGCCAGCCAGGCTGGCAGGCGCGCCGGAACGCGGCCGGTGAGCGCTGCCTCGACGCAGTCGGCGAGGTTGCTGAAGCGCACGGCGCGGCCGGAAAGACCGGGACCGTAATGGGCGTATTTCCCGGAATTGGTCATCAGCGCCCGGGTCTTGGTCGGAAAGACCGGTTCGGAGATCGAGCACCAGCAAAGATCCGGCAGGACCTGGATGCCGCTCTCCTCAAGGCGGGCAAGCAGACCTTCGTCCCGCGCTGCGGCTATCGCGTCTCGCCCGGCGGTGACGATCACGGCGACGTTGCTATCGCGCTTGCGGCCGTCGAAGGCTGTGGCCAGCGCGCGGCATTCCTCGAGCGACGCATGCGGGCTGCCGATGGCGACAAGCTCGACCTCCGCCGGACCGTCGTTCAGGAGCGACCAGGCCGCGGCCATGTCGGCGCGCGTGATCGTCGTGTGGTCGGCATCCTTGGCGGCGGCACCTTCCGCTTCCGGGGTCACGCCCTCCACATGCAGCATCGGGGATGCGGACGTGGTGCCGAAGGCGGCGCAAAGCGCCTTGAGGTCGTCGCGCGAGGGCTTTGCCGATGCAAGACCGCGCAAAAGCGGGATGCGGTCGGGTGCTGCCTTGCCGGCGAGATAACCGATCAGCGGCCAGAAGGCATCGTCGATATCCTCAGGCAGTTCCACGTCGATGACGCGCGTCGCCTTGCGCGGCGCGTCGAGATAGACGCCCGAGAGCGGTGCACGACCGGTGAGCGCAATGCAGAGATCGAGAAAGTCCGGGTGTTTGGCCGTGCGCGCGCCGAGCACCGTATTGGCGAATATGACGGCGTTCGATTCCGCCCAGGCGATGGCTTCGCCGGATTTCGGCGCGCTGTCGAGCAGATAGGGCGAGCAGGTGAAGGTCGGGCGGCAGCCCATGCGCACATAGGCGTCGGCAAGCCTTGCTGCCGGATCGCCGAAGCTCTCCGGCACGCCCTGCGCCTGCCAGTTGGCACGGTCGACCGAGATCGCATTCATCGTCGTCGGCACGCGAACCTTGGCCCCCATGTCCGCCATCTTCTCGGCGAAGGTGAGGTTTGCCGGGCTCGCATAGATGCAGCCGTCGATATGGCCCTGGACCACGTCGATGAGCTTTTCCGCACCCTGCTGCGCCGCCATCGCCGCGATGATGCGCATCGCCTGTTGCACGGCGATGCCGTCACGACCGTCGAGCATGGCGCGATCGTCGTCGGTGAGATCAAGCGCCGTCATTGCCGGCGGAGCGACCGGAATTGTCAGGCCATCGGCTTCGATTGCCGTATCGCTGATGCGCGCGGTCTTTGCCTGCGCCAGCGCCTTGAAGGCGTCGCGCGAAAGCCGAAGCACCGGCAGGGATTTTCCGAACATTTCGGCCGCGATCAGCGCGCCGAGCGTCAGCACGTCTTCCGCTTCCGAGAAGACCAGGGCCGCCGGCGCACGGCCGGTCAGCGCCATGTCGAGCAGCACGCCCGAACCGGTGCAGGAGCCGCGGCTCGACGGCATCATCAGGATGCCGTCGGTCAGACAGAGGCCGTGCAGCGGATGGTGCACGTCGATCACCCGACCCGTTGCCGGATCGACCCCGCCCCAGAAGCTCAGCGCCTCCTCCGTGTCGATGATGGGGCCATCGGCGGAGCCGGAAAGAATGCTGCGGGCGGAGATCGATTGGTTCATTTTACGACAAATCCATGAGCAAAGGGGTCGCGGTCATCGATGAAGATCGTGTTGATGCCGGTCATGCGGGCCCAGCCGGCAATCGACGGGATGATGGCGTCGCGGTCGGCGACCTTGGTCGCTGCCTCGACACGGCCCTTGAACAGCGAACCGATGATCGATTCATGCACGAACTCGTCACCGACCTTGAGCTTGCCCTTGGCGGCAAGCTGGGCCATGCGCGCCGACGTGCCGGTGCCGCAGGGCGAGCGGTCGATCGCCTTTTCGCCGTAAAAGACGGCGTTGCGCGCATGCGCTTCTGCCTGTGTTGGCTTGCCGGTCCACTGGATGTGGCTGAGGCCCTTGATTTCCGGGTGCTCCGGATGCACGAACTCGTATTTGGCGTTGAGCGCCGCGCGGAGCTTCGGGCTCCAGCCGACAAGTTCGCCGGCCGTATGGTCGGCCATGTCGCGAAAATTCTTCTGCGGTTCGACGATGGCGTAGAAGTTGCCGCCATAGGCGACGTCGACGACGATCTCGCCAAGACCCTCGACTTCAGCCGTCAGCCCCTCGGCGTAGAGGAAGCCCGGAACGTTGGTGAGGCGCACTTCTTCGACGAAGCGGCCTTCCTGGCGATAGGTGATGTCGACCTTGCCGGCCGGCGCGTCGATTGAAAGCTTGCCCGGTTCACGCGGCGTGATCAGGCCGTTTTCGATCGCCATGGTGATGGTGCCGATCGTGCCATGGCCGCACATTGGCAGGCAGCCCGACGTTTCGATGAAGAGCACGGCGACATCGCAGTCGGCCCGGGTCGGCGGATAGAGGATCGAGCCCGACATCATGTCGTGGCCGCGCGGCTCGAACATCAGGCCAGTGCGGATCCAGTCGAACTCGCGCAGGAAATGGGCCCGCTTCTCCAGCATGTTAGCGCCTTCGAGTCGTGGCCCGCCGCCGGAAACGAGGCGGACCGGATTGCCGCAGGTGTGGCCGTCGATGCAGGAGAAGGTGTGGTTGGCCATGGTCTAAACTCTGTCAGAAACGTTGGGGCGAGAAGGAGCTGATATCGATCGCCGGCCGCCGGCCGGTGAGCAGGTCGGCCACGAGCCGTGCGGTGCCGGCCGATTGCGTGAGACCGAGATGGCCGTGGCCGAAGGCGTAGACGACGCGGCCGGTGGCGCGGGCGCGGCCGATCGCCGGAAGGCTGTCGGGCAGCGATGGGCGGAAGCCCATCCATTGCACGCCGCCCTCGCTCTTGAAGCCCGGCAGGAAGGCTTGCGCCTTCTTCAGCATGGCTTCCGAGCGGCGGAAGTTCGGCGGCAGCTTCAGCCCGCCGAGTTCGACGGCGCCGCCGACGCGGATACCGGTCGAAAGCCTGGTGACGACGAAGCCGTGTCCGCCGAAGGTTACCTGGGTGCGCAGATCGAAGGCATCCTGCGGCAGCGTGGTGTTGTAGCCGCGCTCGGTTTCGAGCGGGATACGCTCGCCGAGCGTACGGGCGACCTGGTGCGAGAACGCGCCGGCTGAAAGCACGACCTGTTCTGCCCGCCGCGTCTTGCCGTCGGCCGTCAGTTCGACGCCACCTTCGATCGACTTCAGTGCCGTAACTTCGGCACGCTCGATCACACCTCCCTTGGCGCGGAAATGGTCTGCCAGCGCCAGCGTGTAGAGCTTGGGATCGGCGATGGAATACCAGCCGGGGGTAAAGGTGCCATGGGTGAAGCGCGATGCGAGACCAGGCTGGATCTCGGCCATCTCGGCCGCGCCCATGTGTCGGAACTCGATGCCGTGTTCGGCTCGCGCGGTCCAGCCGGGAAGAGAGGCCTTCAGCTCGGCTTCGCTTTCATAGACCTGCAGATTGCCTTCCTTGCGCAGCATCGGCAGGGTGCCGGTTTCGGCGAGGAAAGGCTCGAGCTCAGCCTTGGAGAGGTCCATCATCGCCGTCTGGGCGGTCGTCGAATGGGCCACGCGGCTTGCCGAGCAGGCGCGCCAGAAGCGGAACATCCACGGCGCGATCTGTGCCGCATAGGCCGGTGGCACGCTCAAGGGCCCAAGCGGGTCGAGCAGCCACTTCGGCGCCTTCTTCAGGATGCCGGGTGACGCGAGCGGCAGGATGTCGGTGAAGGCGAAGGCCCCGGCATTGCCCGCCGAGGCACCTGCTGCCGGGCCTTCCCGGTCGAGCACGGTGACGGAAAGTCCCCGTACCTGGGCGGCGATCGCCGCAGAAAGGCCGACAACGCCGGCGCCGATGACGATGACGTCAGGCTGAACTGCATCCTTCATGATCGGCTCAGTGCGTCGCTGCGAGGAACTTTTGGAGTTCCGGATCCTTCGGCGCGCCGAAGAGCGCTTCCGGTGCGGCGATTTCCGCCATCACGCCCTTGTGGAAGAAGGCGACGCGGTCGGAAACTTCGCGGGCAAACTTCATTTCATGGGTGACGCAAATCATCGTCATGCCCTCGGAGGCCAGCATGCGCAGCGTGTCGAGCACTTCGCCGACGAGCTGCGGATCGAGCGCCGAGGTCACTTCGTCAAACAGCATGTATTCCGGCGACATTGCGAGTGCGCGGGCGATCGCCATGCGCTGCTGCTGGCCGCCCGACATGCGGGTTGGATAGACGCCGAGCTTCTCGCCGAGGCCGACGTGCGTGAGCTGCTTGACGGCGTTCTCCTCGGCCTTTTCCTTGGAGAGGCCGAGCACCTTGCGCGGCGCCAGCATGACGTTTTCAAGCACGGTCAGGTGCGGGAAAGCATTGAACTGCTGGAAGACGATGCCGAGCTTGCTGCGCAGCTTGTTGAGGTTTGTTGATTTCGCGTGGACCTCGGTGCCGTCGACGAGGATGCGGCCGGCATCGATCGGCTCGAGACCGTTGATGCAGGTCAGCAGGGTCGACTTGCCGGAACCGGAGCCGCCAATGATGGTCAGCACCTCGCCCTTGTTGACGGTGAGGTCGATGCCTTTGAGAACCTCCAGCGAGCCGAAGGATTTGCGAACGTTCTGGATCTCAATCATTGGACCACCGTTTTTCAAGGTAACCGCCGAGCCGGGCGATCGGGAAGCTGATAAGGAAGTAGATGGCGCCGCAGATCAGAAGGATCAGCAGCGGTTCCTGCAGGCGGGTGACGAGCACCTGCGAGGCGCGCAAGAGTTCGATCAGGCCGAGCCAGAGGACGAGTGCGGAGTCCTTCATGACGCCGAGCGTCAGGCCGATCCAGGACGGCAGCGAAACGCGGGTCGCAAGCGGCGCCACGATGTAGCGCATGTCCTGCCACCAGGTCATGCCGAGCGAGCGGGCGGCGCGGCGCGTCGTCGGTGGCACGGAAGAGATGCCGCCACGAACGATCTCGGTGCAATAGGCGGCCGTATAGAGCGACAGCACCACGCAGGAGGTCGTGAACGGTGCCCAGCCGAGCTTGGCGATCGCCTGGAAGGCATTGGCAAGAACCAGCTGGATCAGCAGCGGCACCGAACGGAAGATGTCGAGCACGAAGGTGAGCGGGGAGGCCCAATAGGGGCCGACCTGGTTGCGCACGACGCCGAAGATGATGCCGAGCACGGTGCCGGCGGTAACCGAGACGGCGGTGACCGCGAGCGTCATCAAGGCGCCCTGCAGCAGGAAGCCGAGATCAGCGAGGGTGAGGGCGGTATTGAACATCTCTCACCTCTCCTTAGTAGCGGAACATGCGCGCGGCGAGCAGGCGCGCGCCCAGCGTCACGGCCTTGGCGATCAGGTAGTAGATGATCGCCGCGATCGCGAAGAATTCGAAGGTGCGGAACGAACGGGCGTTCAGTTCCTGGGTGATGCCGGCAAGGTCGGTGTTCATGCCGACGGTAACGCCAAGCGAGGTCATCAGGATCGCCCAGACCATCTGGTTGGTGACGGGCAGGAAGGCGATGCGCAGCATCTGCGGCAGCACGATGTAGCGGAAGGCCTGCACCGGGGTCATGCCGAGCGAGCGGCCGGCCCGCGCCTGGGTATCGGGAATGGCCTTGAGGGCGCCGCGGAAGTTTTCCGCGAGATAACCGGCATTGTTGAAGGCGATCCCCGCGAGCAGCGCCGTATAGGGGCTCAGGTGGATACCGAAATTGCCGAGGCCGAAATGGGCCATGTAGATCTGGAACAGCGCCGGCGTGTTGCGGGCGATTTCGACCCAGGCGGTGGCAAAACCACCGAGGATGCGATTGCCCGACAGGCGGCAAGCCGTCAGCGCGAGCGCCAGTGCCAGGCCGATGACCATCGAGAGCAGAGCCACCTGCAGGGTGACCAGCGCTCCGTCGAGCATCTGTGGCAGGGCTTTCAGCGCCTGGTTCCAATGAAAGGTATAGCTGAACATGTTTCGTCTCACCTCTTCGGAAACGAATAGCGGCGCGAAGCTAAACTTCGCGCCGCCAGATAAACGGCATATTAGCGGTAAACGCCCTTAGCCGTAAGGTCCGGAAGTTCGCCGCCGACCCACTTTTCGTAAAGTTCAGCGTAGCGGCCGGTGCGGACCTGCTGGTTGATGAAGAGGTTGAGGAAGTTGATGAAGCCGTATTCTTCGCGGTTGGTGAAGAGCGCGACGTAGTCGGTGTCGAACGGAGCCTTGCCAACGACGGAGATGCCGGCGAACTTGCCGCCCTTCACGTTGGCCTGGGCGACGGTCGAGGTCGAAACCGTAGCGTCGATCTGGCCCTGGCTGAGCGCGAGGAAGACGTCTGCCTGGGTCTGGTACGGACGGAACTCACCGGCGCCCCATTCCTTGACCTGCTTTTCGAGAGCGATCGCTTCGAACGTGCCGGCGGTCGCGCCGACAACCTTGCCCTTCATGTCTTCGAAGGACTTGACGCCCGACTTCTCGTTGGCAGTGACGGCCATTTCGAAGGCGAAGTAGGGGATCGTCATGCCGACGGTCTTGGCGCGCTCAAGCGTGTCGGAGGTCGAGGCAACGCCGACGTCGACGCGGCCCGACATCAGGGCGGGAATGCGCTCCGGGAACGGGGTCTCGACGATTTCGGCGGTGACGCCGAGTGCCTTTGCGAGGTCGTTGCAGTAGTCGACGTCAAAACCGATCGGGTTGTTGTTCTCGTCGCGAGAACCCATCGGCGGGAAGTCGAGCACGACTGCGCAACGCAGCGTACCCGAGCCGATGACGTCATCCAGCTTGTCGGCATGGGCCTGGCTGGTCAGAGCAGCGGCCGCAACGAGGCCGAGCGCGAGCACCGAAGTCTTCATTTTCTCTCTCCCTGAAATGAGTGCCGTTTGACGGCTGAGGCACTATTCCGTTTTAGACAGCACAAATCAATAGAAAAATACAATTAGTATACAAAAAGTATAAGTTCATAACGCAGAACGCGCGCAGGCATCCCATTTGTTTCGTCAAATCGGATGCCTGCGCAGCGATCTGTCGTGTCTTGCGGCTGCGGGCGGCAGGCACCCGCAGCTGTCGGTGAGTGCCTTAGCCCTGGAAGTCCTCGGGCAGCAGGCCTTCCGGCATGTTCTGGTAGGCAACCGGGCGCAGGAAACGGCGGATCGACAGGGTACCGACGCTGGTTGCGCCGAAGTTGGTCGAGGCCGGATAGGGTCCGCCATGCACCATCGAATCCACCACCTCGACGCCGGTCGGGAAGCCGTTGACGAGGACGCGGCCGGCCTTGCGCTCAAGGATCGGGCGCAGACGACGGGCGGTCTCGAGATCGGTCGCATCCATGTGGATGGTGGTGGTCAGCTGCCCCTCGAAGCCGCGGGCAAGCTGTTCCATTTCAGAGGTCGAACCGACGCGAACGACGAGGCCGAGCGGACCGAACACCTCTTCGCCGAGCGCATGGTCGGCCAGGAACTGGTCGCCGGTCGTTTCGAACAGGTTCGGCGAGACCGAGCGGCCGGACGATTCGGTCGTCAGCAGCGGCTTCACGGTGTTGCGGCTTTCAAAGCGCGCCTGGCCCTCGTGATAGGCCTTGGCAATGCCGTCGGTCAGCATCGTCTGCGGCGCGACCTTGCCGAGCGCTTCGACGGCGGCCGTGGTGAAGCGATCGGCGTCAGCACCTTCGACAACCACGGCGATGCCGGGGTTGGTGCAGAACTGGCCGGCACCCATGGTCAGCGAACCGGCCCAACCCTGGCCGAGTGTCTCGGCGCGTGCCTTCAGTGCTTCCGGCAGCAGGAACATCGGGTTGACCGAGCCGAGCTCGCCGAAGAACGGGATCGGCTCCGGACGTGCGGCGCAGAGATTGAAGAGCGCGCGGCCACCGGCGAGCGAACCGGTGAAGCCGACGGCCTTGATCAGCGGATGCTGGACAAGCGCTTCGCCGACCTGGCGGTTGCCGCCTTGGATCAGCGAGAAGACGCCCGGGTGAACGCCGGTCTTGCGGATCGCGGCCTCGACGGCCTGCGCAACGATCTCACCGGTGCCCGGATGGGCCGAGTGGCCCTTGACGACCACGGGGCAGCCGGCAGCAAGGGCGGCAGCCGTGTCGCCGCCGGCGGTCGAGAAGGCCAGCGGGAAGTTCGAGGCGCCGAAGACTGCGACCGGGCCGATCGGGCGCTGGATAAGGCGGATTTCCGGGCGCGGCGCTGGCTGACGCTCGGGCAGGGCCGCATCGAAACGGCGGTCGAGATATTCACCCTTTTCGATGTGGTCGGCAAAGAGACGGAGCTGGCCGGTGGTGCGGCCGCGTTCGCCCTGCAGGCGCGCTTCCGGCAGGCCGGTTTCCTGGGTGCCGATCTCGGTAATGGCCTCCGCGCGTGCCTCGATCTCGTCGGCGATGGCGCGCAGGAAGGCGGCGCGCTCGGTCCGGGTCGAATAGCCATAGCTCAGGAAGGCTTCTTCGGCGGCTTCAGCCGCGCGGTTGACCAGTTCCACGGTGCCGGTGGCGAACTGATGGACCGGACCGTGGGCGGGTGCCGATGCGAAGGTGCCCGCGCCGTCGAGCCATTCGCCGGCGACAAGGTGTTTTCCTTTGGGGGTGAAGGCCATCTGCCGATCCTTTCGTTCGATCCCGGATTGCCTTTTCTAGCAGAGGGGATCATGGCTGAATTGCACTTGTCGGATCTTTGTATACTATATGTATGCAGAACATCAATCGCCTGACTGGCCCTTCCGGATCAGGCGCAGCATTTGAGAGGGAGAGAGATGAGCGAAACCAACACCCTGACGATCGCAGCACTTTTCGAGCGCGTTGAGGCGATCTTCCTGAAGGCGGGGCTCAACGCCATTCAGGCCGGTGCACTGGCCCGCGTGATCGTCGCCGGCGAGCGGGATGCCTGCAAGTCGCATGGCATCTACCGCATCGAAGGAGCGCTTCGCACCGTCAAGGCGGGCAAGGTGAAGCCGGATGCAACACCGGAGCTCGAAGCGGGCGAAGGTTCCGCTATCGTCAAGGTCAACGCCAAGGGCGGTTTTGCCAATCCCGCCTTCGAGCTCGGCCTGCCGGTTCTCGCCGAACGCGCTCGCTCGCTGGGCATCGCCGCGCTCGTCATCAATGATTGCACCCATTTTTCGGCGCTCTGGCCTGAGGTCGAAGGCCTGACCGGCGAGGGACTTGCCGGCCTCGTGATGTGCCCGAGCTATGCGACCGTTGCGCCGACCGGCGGCAACAAGCCGCTGCTCGGCACCAACCCCTTCGCCTTCGGCTGGCCGCGCGAAAACAAGCCGCCTTACGTCTTCGACTTCGCCACCTCGGTTGCCGCCCGCGGTGAGATCGAACTGCACCGCCGTGCCGGCAAGCCCTTGCCGGAGGGCTGGGCGATCGATGCCGAAGGCAATCCGACGACCGATCCGGAAGCAGCGCTTGCCGGCGCCATGCTGCCCTTCGGCGGCCACAAGGGTTCGGCGATCGGCACCATGGTCGAGCTTCTTGCCGGCATCATGATCGGCGACCTGACGAGCCCGGAAGTGCTCGACTATCTCGGCACCACGACGCTTGCACCGTTCCACGGCGAACTGATCGTCGCCTTCTCGCCGGAGAAATTTGCAGCCGGACGCCCGGGCAATCCCTTCGCCCGTGCGGAAGTGCTGTTTGAGGCGATCGTCGGCCAGGGCGCCCGCCTGCCGTCGCAGCGTCGCTTCGTGGCGCGCGCCAAGTCGGAAGTCGAAGGTGTCGTTCTCAACACGGCTGAAATCGAGCAGCTCGAGCGGCTGCTTGCTCTTGGACTGGACGCCGTCGCGTAAGCGACGGCTAACCTTTTCGTCGGTCATCGACCCGTCGAGACTGCCAAACGAAAAAGGCCCTCCAACCGGAGGGCCTTTTCTATTTGAGTGCCGATCGAGCGATCAGGCCTTGTACTTCTGCACCGCGCCCGGGAGCTTGCTCCACTCGGCGTACCAGCTGTTGAACAGCTTGAACTGGGCTTCGACGTAGCCGCGCTGGCTGTCGGAGAGAACGTCGCTCTCGTTGAAGTGCAGCGTGTATTCCTTGTCGCCCTTCAGCACCATCATATGCTTGAAGTAGAGAACGAGGTCCGGACCTTCGTCGAAGGACGAGAGAACGG
This sequence comes from Ensifer sp. ENS08, assembly GCF_014852195.1. Lineage (NCBI taxonomy): Bacteria > Pseudomonadati > Pseudomonadota > Alphaproteobacteria > Hyphomicrobiales > Rhizobiaceae > Ensifer > Ensifer sp. ENS08. The sequence continues at coordinate 51,313 of NZ_JACVBF010000008.1, read as the reverse complement.
CGAGCGCCTGTTCCAGTTCCAGTGCGCGCAGACGTGCGTCGACGTCGCCTTCGGCGGCGGCACGCGACAGGTTGCACATGTGGATGACTTCCTTCGGCAGAACGCAGCCGATGCCGGTGATCGCGCCGGTTGCGCCGCAGTTGACGAAGCCGTGGAAAACGGCCGTGTCGACACCGATCATCAGCGAGACGCCATCGTCACGGCTGGTGATGTTCTCGGCCGCATAGCGCATGTCGGCAGCGCCGCCGAATTCCTTGAAGCCGACGAGGTTCGGATGTTCGGCGCGCAGCGCGAAGAACAGGTCGGCGCGGGTGGCGAAGCCGTAGTACGGGCTGTTGTAGATGACAGCCGGCAGGCTCGGGGCGGCCGAGAGAATGGCCTTGAAGTGGTTCTTCTGGGCAGCGACGACCGAGCCGCGCGAAAGCACGCGCGGGATGACCATCAGGCCCTGGGCGCCGACCTTCTCGGCATGTGCCGCGTGAGCGACGGCCGAAGCGGTGTTGACGGCGCCGGTGCCGACGATAACCGGAATGCCGGCCTTGACGAGGCGCTCGACGCCTTCCATGCGCTGTTCGTCGGTCAGGAGCGGCCAGTCACCCATCGAGCCGCAGTAGACGACGGCGGACATGCCTTGAGCGATCAGCTCCTTGCCCTTGCGCACCAGCGCGTCGAAATCGGGGGTGCGGTCTTCCTTGCAGGGGGTCATCAGCGCCGGGATGACGCCGGTGAAAATCTGAGCCTTCATCTGAAACTCCTCTCGGCTTTGTCTTCAGGGCAGCGGCGCACCTGCGCCCTTGCCTTTGATCCAGACAATAGCCGTTTGTATTTTATTTGTCGACAAGAAAAATACAAAGGTCGCTACAAAGCGATATCGAGCTTGTTGTTGCGGGCAAAAAGCTTCTGCACCTGCTCGACGATCTGCTCAGCATGCGCCTTGCCCAGCCGATCCGCAGCCTCGACGTCGCGCGCGGCGATCGCGGCGATCATGGCCGCATGCTCGTCGACGAAGCGCTGGGGGAACTGCTCGTCATAGGACTGATAATAGAGACGGAGAATGCGCCGCCCTTCGTCCAGCAGCCGGCGGAACAGGCTGGTGAAATAGGGGTTGCGTCCGCTTTCCGCGATTGCCGCATGGAAGGCGGCGTTGGTGGCGATCATCGTGAGCGGGTCGCGCGTCTGCACGGCTGCCGCATAGTCTTCGTGGAAGCCGCGAATGATCGCCAGGTCTTCCGGGCGGTGGTTCTGCGCCGCAAGCCGCGTGGTGACGCGGTACATCAGCACCAGCGCGTCGAAGAACGGATTGAGATTGAGGAAGTCGATGTTCGCCACCATCGTCGAGCGGTTCGGCAGCGTGTCGATCAGCCCTTCGCCGGCAAGACGCACCAGCGCCTCGCGGATCGGCGTGCGCGACATCTTCAGCCGCTCGGCAAGCTGCACTTCGTCGATCGGGCTGCCCGGCGGCAGCACCAGGTCGAGGATCTCGTCGCGCAAGAGGTCATAGACCATCTTTACGCCGGAGCCGCGCTTACGCTCCGGGATGGGGCTGTTGTCGGTGTCGATATCGGTCATGTCAGATTCCTTTGTCGACAAAAGAAATACTTGTCTCTGTCGCCGGGATCAACAGTTTCTGCTGCCGTCATTGCGCGAAGCTGTTATCCGCATCTGCGTGCACAGGTTGTTGTGGCGACCCATGCGTTTCCCACATGGGAGCGCTGAGTTTTGAGCGCTGCAACTTACGGAAAGCCTGAGATATAAGGTGTTCATCGAAGCGAAACGAGGCGCCACGGACTGGCAGACAGGCTTCGAAAGCCCATTGAAAGGGGGATCAAATGAACATCGCACGCTCCATCAACAACTGGCGCAAGTACCGTCAGACGGTCACCGAACTGGGCCGCATGTCGAACCGCGAACTTCGCGACCTCGGCATCGAACGCGCCGACATCGACCGCGTCGCACGTACGGCCTTCGCCCGCTAAGGCGATCTTAAAGACTGAAGAATTGCCAAGCGCCTGCATCTCCTGCGGGCGCTTTTGCTTTTTGGCGCCTTCATTGCGCCATTGTCGTCCCACACATCGCTGGCACTGCGATTTGATTAATCGACTACTCCATTAATCGCGCCGCTTGCCGCCGACAGGCGCGGTGTTCGTTCAAGAGACTGAGTGCCATGCCGCCGTTTTCCCCTGAGATTACCGATTTCTGGAACGCGTCCTTTGCGGGCGATGTTCTCGCAAGCGCGGATCGGTTTACCGTCGTGGTCAATCCCGACCTCGACGAGGAGAGCCCGGCCATGGTGCTGCACACTGCTGAAAACGGCGTGATCGTGGCCCTGTCCCCGGCGCTCGGCGCCGCGCTGTCGTCGGCGGCGGGGCAGGTGCTCACCGAAGCGCCCCTTCGCCAAGGGCTGTGCGATGCCGGCATCGTCCTGAACGGTGCTGACAACCTCTTCTACTTCACCGAAGCGGATAAGGCTGTGCTGTTGCGGGAGAATTCAGGCGCCTATGTGCGCGCGCTCACGGCGAAGGATGCGGCCGCGTTCGCCCTGTTCCAGGGCTCCGCCTCGGAAGAGGATCTCGATGCAGCCTATGTCGAACTGGATCACTGGTTGGTCTACGGAGCCTTCGATGGTGACAGGCTGGTCTGTGCCGCGAGCATGTATCCCTGGCAGGAGCGGCAGATCGCCGATCTCGGTGTGCTGACGCTTGTGTCCGATAGGGGTAAGGGCCACGCCCGCAAGGTCGTGCGCGCAATCAGCAGGGCCGCCCTCGAAAAGGGCTACCAACCGCAATATCGCTGCCAACTCGACAACCACGCGTCGGTGGCGCTTGCGGGAGCCGTAGGCGTGACGCTTTTCGGCCAATGGGAAGCGCCCTCCGAAGACGGCTGAGACGCGGCTCGACGGTATGCCGGGCCGTCAAAACGATGCTGACAGAATCTGGCAGGGGTCGCGCGTAAAGTGGTCCCAGGATAAGAGATCGAGGGATTGCAGATGTCGGCGCAGGATATGTTTCAGATGAGTGCAGCAAACAGGTCGGGCGAGCGCAATTTCTGGATCGGCGCTGTTTCCGGCGATGACCTGCAGCATGCCGCCGAAGACGGCTTCTCTCGCTTTGGCTACGGCTACGGCAATGTCCAGGCGATGACGCGCATGAAGGCGGGTGATGGCTTCATCGGTTATGCGCCCAACGCCGCCTTTAACGGCAGGGCGGGGCTTGCATGTTTTGCCGCCATCGGTGTCGTCAAGGAGCGCCCGCCCTACTTCTTTGCCATGGGCGGTGTCGCCCCGCATCGCGGCGACATCGACTGGGCCGACAGCATGGAGGCGCCGGTTCGGCCGTGGCTCGACAGCCTTGAATTTGCCGAAGGCAACCGTAACTGGGACCAGAAGCTTCGTCTTGGTCATCTTGCCATCAGCGAGCGTGACTTCCGTGTGATCGCGCGGGCCATGCATGCAGACCTCGGCATGGTTTTCCCGAGGGTGCCGGCCTTTCGGCAGCAACTCGCCGGCTGATCGTTCGCGTCTTCAACCCGGCAGCAGCACCGTTGCGTCCTCCGCCGTGTCGACCGCTTGCTCCACCGAGCCGGCGGCGATGCTGGCATACATGCCGGTGGTTCTGAATTCCGTCGGGCTCAGACCGAAGGAGCGGCGGAACACCTTGGCGAAATAGTTGGGGTCTTCGAAGCCCGAGAGAATGGCCACTTCCTTGACCGGAAGGCTTGCGGTTTTCGTCAGCAGTTTTACCGCACGCTGCAAGCGCTTCTGCAGCACATATTCGGCCGGCGCCATGCCTTCGCTGGCGGCGAAGACGCGCGAGAAATGCGCCCGGCTCAAGCCCGACACGCGTGCCAGTTCCTCCACTGGAAGCGGGTTCTGCAAGTTGTTCATGATGTGGTCGACGACGCGGTGCATCGTCCTGTGTTCATGGCTGAACACCGGGTGCGAGCCGAAGACGTCGTCGTAGAGCGCCATCGCCGCCTCGTAGGCAATCGCCGAGGCTCTGCCTGGCGTCTCGCCGCCGCGGATCAGCCGCAGGCTGCAGTCGGCCAGATGCTCGATCGTTTCCGGTTGCAGCTTCAATACCGGACCGGTGACAGCGAGCAGGGCGCGGTGGATGCGCAGCGCCTCGTCGCCGTTCATCGAGATCCAGAAGAACTCCCAGCGCCCGCCGTCTTCCAGCCAGTAGCGATGATTGTGCGGCACGAGCAGGAGCAGCGTCTCGCCCTCGCGCACCCGATAGCTGCGGTTTTCGTATCGCAGGTTTCCGGCACCCGCGATCGTATGCTGGAGCACGGTAAAGGGCGTGTTTCCGCGCTTTCTGCCGTCCCAGTCATAGGTCGCATTGTTGCGGATTTCATAGCCGGTGCTGGTCGGCATCGCGTGCAGGCTCTGGCGTCCCCGCGGCAGCGAAACGGTGCGCATAACCGGGCCGTTGTCGATCAATTCTTGCAGCATAAAATTACCCATGAAAGCACAATACCGCTCTGGCGGGGTCGGCGATTATACACATAATGACTACCAACAGCGCAACAGGCGGTGCTTTTGGCCCGTAAGAAATGAGGGGATGCATCGAAGTTGCGCGCAGAGACGGTGGAAAACCGTGAATTGATTTTACCCTTTGTCAGAGATGCATGCAGTTCATGAGGAGTGAGGGCATGGCAACATTCAAGATCGCCATCATCGGCGCCGGCAGCATAGGCTTCACCAAGAAGCTCTTCACCGACATTCTCGCCGTGCCGGAATTGCGCGACATCGAGGTTGCGCTGACAGATCTCAGCGCCCGCAATCTGGAGATGATCAAGGCGATCCTCGACCGGATTGTCGAAGTCAACCGCCTGCCGACGAAGGTCACGGCAACCACCGACCGGCTGAAAGCGCTCGAAGGCGCCCGCTACATCATCAGCTGCGTCCGTGTCGGCGGGCTCGAAGCCTATGCCGACGACATCCGCATCCCCCTTAAATATGGCGTCGACCAATGCGTCGGCGATACGATCTGCGCCGGTGGCATCCTCTACGGCCAGCGCAACATCCCCGTCATCCTCGACTTCTGCCGGGATATCCGCGCGGTCGCCGAACCGGGTGCCAAGTTCCTGAACTATGCCAACCCGATGGCGATGAACACCTGGGCGGCGATCGAATACGGCAAGGTCGATACGGTCGGGCTCTGCCACGGTGTTCAGCACGGCGGCGAGCAGATCGCCGAAATCTTGGGAGCCGGCGAGGGCGAACTCGACTACATCTGCTCGGGTATCAACCATCAGACCTGGTTCGTCGACGTGAGGCTGAAGGGCCGCAGGATCGGCAAGGACGAGTTGGTTGCGGCCTTCGAGGCGCACCCGGTGTTCTCCAAGCAGGAGAAGCTCCGCATCGACGTGCTGAAGCGGTTCGGCGTCTATTCGACCGAGAGCAACGGCCATCTCTCCGAATATCTTCCCTGGTATCGCAAGCGCCCGGAGGAAATTACCCGCTGGATCGATATGTCCGACTGGATCCACGGCGAGACCGGCGGCTATCTCAGGCATTCGACCGAGACGCGCAACTGGTTCGAAACCGAGTTTCCGCAGTTCCTCGAAGCAGCCGGCCGGCCGCTCGACCATCAGAAGCGCTCGAACGAACATGCGAGCCATATTCTCGAGGCCCTGGAAACGGGCCGGGTCTATCGCGGCCATTTCAACGTCAAGAACGATGGCGTGATCACCAACCTGCCTGCCGACGCCATCATCGAATCCCCCGGCTTCGTCGATCGCTTCGGCATCAACATGGTCTCGGGCCTCACCCTTCCCGAGGCCTGTGCCGCCACCTGCCTTTCCTCGATCAACGTCCAGCGCATGTCGGTCCATGCGGCCGTGACCGGCGATCTCGATCTTCTAAAGCTGGCGATGCTGCATGATCCGCTGGTCGGCGCCATCTGCACACCGGAGGAGGTTTGGCAGATGGTCGACGAGATGGTGGTCGCTCAAAGCCAGTGGCTGCCGCAATACGCCCATGCCATCGACGGCGCGAAGGAGCGACTTGGCCGCGCAACCGTCAGGACGCGCGAATGGAAGGGTGCTGCGCGGCGTGAAGTGCGTTCGCTCGACGAGTTGCGCGCCGAGCGTCAGGTCCGCGCCGCCGGCTGATCGATTGCAGCGCTGCTTCCGTGAGGAGACGTGGGCAGCGCTGCCTGAAGTGCAGACTTTTCAAGGAGGAGGCCGCGTCCCGGCGCGGCAAAGAGGGAGAATCTAAGCCAATGACCAGCCACAGACTGATGAAAATGGCGAGCCTGATGCTTGTCGGCATCTCGGCCTTTGCCTTGGAGGCGACCGCTTCCGAGCCGACCGTCGTGCCCCAGCAGCCGGCCTTTCCGGCCGAGGGCAAGATCACCTATGTGCCGCGCGACTCGATCGCGGAGTTCAAGGCGCTGCCGGAATACAAGGAACCGACCTGGGTTACCGAGAAATACGTCAAGACCGGCAAGCTGCCGCCGGTCGCCGAACGGCTGCCGAAGGAGCCGATGGTCTTCAAGACCGGCAACATGCCTGATGGCGTCGGTGTCTACGGCGACACGCTACGCCACGTCATCGGCGGTCGTCCCGAGGGTTGGAACTACTCAGCCGGCCAGAGCCAGGGTTGGGGGGGCATCGATATCGGCATGTCCGAATGCCTGACGCGTACGGCGCCGCTCTTCCAGGTGGAAGCGAAGGACGTCGAGCCTCTGCCGAACCTTGCCAAGAGCTGGGACTGGTCTTCTGACGGCCACAAGCTGACGATGCATCTGGTCGAGGGCGCCAAGTGGTCGGATGGCGACCTCTTCGATGCCGACGACGTAATGTTCTACTGGGAAGACAACGTGCTCGACCCGAGCGTGACGCCGCTGAACGGCGCGACGCCGGAGACCTTCGGCGCCGGCACGACGCTGAAGAAGATCGACCAGTATACGGTCGAGTGGACCTTCAAGGAGGCCTTCCCGCGCCAGCATCTCTATGCCATGGCCTATGGCACCTTCTGCCCCGGCCCGTCGCATATTCTCAAGGCCAAGCATCCGAAATACGCCGGTACCACCTACGACCAGTACAAGAATGCCTTCCCGCCCGAGTACATGAACATCCCGGTCATGGGTGCCTGGGTCCCTGTCGCCTATCGCCCCGACGATATCATCGTGCTGCGCCGGAACCCGTACTATTGGAAGGTCGATGAGGCCGGCAACCAGCTGCCCTACATCAACGAGCTGCACTACAAGCTCTCGACCTGGGCCGACCGCGACGTACAGGCGATTGCAGGTTCCGCCGATCTCTCGAACCTCGAGCAGCCGGAAAACTTCGTGGAGTCGCTGAAGCGCGCCGCCCAGGATACGGCCCCCGCCCGGCTTGCCTTCGGCCCGCGCCTCATCGGCTACAATCTGCACATGAACTTCTCGGCCAATGGCTGGGGGGAGCCGGACGAACGCGCCCAGGCCGTGCGTGAACTCAACCGCAACGAGGATTTCCGCAAGGCGGTGACCATGGCGGTCGACCGCAAGAAGCTCGGCGAGGCGCTCGTAAAGGGCCCCTTCACCGCGATCTATCCCGGCGGGCTTTCCTCCGGCACCAGCTTCTACGACCGGGAATCGACCGTCTACTATCCCTTCGACCTCGATGGCGCCAAGGCTCTGCTCGAAAAGGCGGGGCTGAAGGACACCGACGGCAACGGCTTCGTCAACTTCGCGGACGGCAAGGCCGGCGGTAAGGACGTGGAGATCGTGCTTCTGATCGACAACAGCTATGCGACCGACCGCAACCTGGCCGAGGGTCTTATCGGCCAGATGGAAAAGCTCGGCCTCCGGGTGGTTCTGAACTCGCTGGACGGCAAGCAGCGGGACGCGACCAATTACGCCGGCAAGTTCGACTGGATGGTTCACCGCAACGCCGCCGAATATGCCTCCGTCGTGCAGAACACGCCGCAGCTGGCGGCCGCCGGTCCGCGCACCAGCTGGCACCACCGTGCACCGGAAGGCGGTCAGCTTGACCTGATGCCCTTCGAACAGGAACTCGTCGACATCATCAACAAGTTCATCGCCACCAACGACAATGCCGAGCGCGCGAACTTGATGAAGCAGTACCAGAAGGTCGCGACGACGAACCTCGATACAGTCGGCCTTACCGAATATCCGGGCGCGTTGATCATCAACAAGCGCTTCGCCAACGTGCCGACAGGAGCGCCGATCTTCATGTTCAACTGGGCCGAGGACACGATCATGCGCGAGCGTCTCTTTGTCCCCGCCGACAAGCAGGGTGACTTCGAGCTCTTCGCCGAGCAGCTCCCGGGCAAGCCCGGCGAGAAGAGCCTGAGCAACTGATCGAAGGCCGCCCCTCCGGCCCCAAGCCGGAGGGGCGGCGCCTCATCTTAACCGACAGAAGGAAACGGCATGTTCAGGTTTCTGCTTGTCCGCATCGCCTCTGCCATTCCGGTGCTGCTTGTCTTGAGCGTGGCGACCTTCGCCATCATCCAGGCGCCGCCCGGAGACTACAGCGATTACATCCGCTCGCAGCTGATCAACCAGGGTGGCGCATCCTATGAGGAAGCCGAAGCCCAGGCGCAGGCCTATCGCAAGGAGCATGGCCTCGATAAGCCGCTGCCGGTTCAATACGTCAACTGGATGACCGGCATCCTGACGCGCGGCGATTTCGGCCACAGCCTCTATTACAACAAGCCTGTTGCCGATGTCGTCGGCGAACGCCTGCCGCGCACGCTGGCATTGGCGCTCGTCTGCCACATCCTGGCGTCCATCATCGGCATATCCTTCGGTATCATCGCCGCGACACGGCAGTATTCCTGGATCGACAGCCTGCTTTCGACGGTGGCCTTCCTCGGCATGACGGTGCCCCGCTTCCTGATGGCGCTGATCATCGTCTACATCCTCGTCTTCCATTTCAATGTGAGCGAAATCAACAGCTTCCACTCGGCCCGTTATGGCGGTGCGCCCTGGTCCTGGGACAAATTCGTCGACCTCGTCAAACATGTCTGGCCGGTCGTGGCGATCGCCACTTTCGGCGGCCTCGCCTACAATATGCGGGTGATGCGCGGCAATCTGCTCGACACGCTGAACGCGCAATATGTCGAAACCGCCCGGGCGAAGGGCCTGAGCGAAGGCGCGGTGGTCATGCGCCATGCGGTGCCGAATGCCCTGCATCCGCTGATCATGTATCAGGGCGTTGTGCTGCCCTACATGCTGACCGGCGAGATCGAGACGGCGATCATCTTCGCGCTGCCGACCGTCGGTCCGGCTATCGTCGGCTCCATGTGGGTGGGCGACGTCTATGTCACCGCCACCTTCATGCTGGTTCTGTCGGCGACCCTTATCCTCGGCAACATCATCGCCGACATGCTGTTGGCCGCACTCGATCCGCGCGTGCGTCTCGGAGGAGCCCCGGCATGACCGTCGAGATGCAAACAACCCTTTCGCTCGTCGTCGAACCCAAGAACGAGCAGCACAACGAAAGCTATCCTGCGCTCGTCTGGCGCCGGCTGAAGCGCTCCTGGACCGGCATGCTCGGCCTCGTGCTCGTTGGCCTGTTGCTCTTCATGGCTATTTTTGCGGACTTCCTGTCGCCGGTCGATCCGAAGGCCACGGGCGTCGCCTTTGCGCCGCCGCAGGCGATCAGCTTTACCGACAAGGACGGCAACCTCGTTTTCTCGCCGCGCAGCTATCCGCTCAGCGAAAGTACGGAACTCGACCCGATCACCTTTCAGCCGATCATCGGCCCCGACTACGACAATCCGCAGATCCTTGGCTTCTTCGTCAAGGGCGCGCCCTACAGTCTCTTCGGCCTGATCCCGGCCGAGCGCCATTTCTTTGGCGCGGTCGATGGCTCGCCGGTGCATCTGCTCGGTACCGACAAGTTTGGCCGCGACGTGCTGTCACGCATTCTCGTCGGCTCGCGCATCTCGTTGATGATCGCCCTCATCGTCGTCTCGATCGTCACCGTCGTCGGCACGACCGTCGGAATGGCGTCGGGCTATTTCGGCGGGCGCTTCGACGTCTGGGCACAGCGCTTCGTCGAACTGGTGCTCGCCTTCCCGCAATTGCCGCTCTATCTGGCGCTGACCTCGCTGATCCCGGTGACGGCACCCACCAATGTCTTCCTCGCCTTCGTCATCATCGTCATGTCGGCGCTCGGCTGGGCGCAGATGTCGCGCGAGGTGCGCGGCAAGACGCTGGCGCTTGCCCGCATCGACTATGTGCGGGCGGCGATCGCCGTCGGCGCCAGCGACCGGCGCATCATCTTCCAGCACATCCTGCCGAACGTGATGAGCCATGTGATCGTCGCCGTCACGCTGTCGATCCCGCAGGTGGTGCTGCTCGAATCCTTCCTCGGGTTCCTGGGGTTTGCGGTCAAGCCGCCGCTCATTTCCTGGGGGCTGATGCTGCAGGATACCTCCACCTATTCCGTCATCGGGTCCTACCCCTGGATCCTGTCGCCCGTCGCCTTCGTGCTTGTTACGGTCTTCGCCTTCAATGCGCTTGGAGACGGTCTGCGCGACGCCATCGATCCCTATTGAGGAGGACGCATCATGACAGAGACAATCGACGTCCTCACCGCTGCTCCGCCCGAGCGCAAGGACCTTGCGAACCGGGACGGCCGGCCGGTCATCGACGCGCGCAATGTCGCGGTTCGATTCAAGGTCGAACACGGCACGGTGGAGGCGGTGAAGGATGTTTCCTTCCAGCTCTACCGCGGCGAGACCATCGCCATCGTCGGCGAGTCCGGCTCGGGCAAGTCGGTTACCGCGCGCTGCGTCATGGGGCTGCTCTCCAAGCGCGCCACGATCGCCCCCCAATCGCGCATCGACTATGACGGCAAGGACGTGCTGAAATTCTCGCCGCGTGAGCGGCGCGGTTTGCGTGGCAATCGCCTTGCGATGATCTTCCAGGAGCCGATGAGTTCGCTCAATCCGGTCTACACGGTCGGCACGCAGATCATCGAGGCGATCCGGGCGCATCGCAGGATAAGCCGACGCGCCGCGACCGAGCGGGCGCTGGAGCTCCTGCGCCACGTGCGGATCCCGGACCCGGAGCTTCGGATCAATCAGTATCCACACCAGCTCTCCGGCGGCCAGCGCCAGCGGGTGATGATCGCGATGGCACTCGCCAACGATCCGGATGTGCTGATCGCCGACGAGCCGACGACGGCGCTCGACGTCACCGTCCAGGCGCAGATCCTCAACCTCATCCGAGACCTGCAGCGCGAGCTCGGCATGGCGGTGATCCTGATCACCCACGACCTGACGGTGGTTCGGCAGTTCTCGGACTACGTCTACGTCATGCAGTACGGCGAGGTGAAGGAGCACAACACCACGGCCGGGCTCTTCGCCAACCCGTTGCATGCCTATACCAAACGGCTGCTCTCGTCGGAGCCGTCGGGTGCGGCTAAAACGCTACCGGACAACGCCCCGATCATGCTCGACGGGCGGGACGTGAAGGTCTCCTTCATGCTGAAGAAGGGCGGTCTTTTCCGCTCGCAGTTTTCTGAGTTGGTCGCGGTCGACAAGCTCAGCCTTAATCTGCGCAAGCACGAAACGCTGGGGCTCGTCGGCGAATCCGGATCGGGCAAGACGACCTTCGGCCAGGCGCTGATCCGCCTGCTCAACCCCGATGGCGGCGAGATCTACTTCGACGGCATCCCGATCCACGACAAGGACCGGACCCAGATGCGGCCTCTGCGCTCGCGCATCCAGATCGTCTTTCAGGACCCCTTCGCCTCGCTCAACCCGCGCATGTCGATCGGCCAGATCATCGAGGAGGGGCTGGTCGTCAACGGCATCGGTGAGAACCGGAAGGACCGGCTCGACCGGGTGGTGGATGCGCTTAACGCCGCAGGCATGCCGGGCAACATCCTGTCGCGCTTTCCGCATGAGTTCTCCGGCGGCCAGCGCCAGCGCATTGCGATCGCCCGGGCCATCGCGCTTGAGCCTGAATTCATCCTGCTCGACGAGCCGACTTCGGCGCTCGATCTCTCGGTCCAGGCCCAGATCATCGAACTGCTGCGCAAGCTGCAGGACGAGCGGGGCCTGAGCTACCTCTTCATCTCCCATGACCTCAAGGTCGTGCGCGCGCTCTGCCATCGGGTGGTGGTGATGCAGCACGGCAGAATAGTCGAGGAGGGGCCGGTGAGCGAAATTCTGTCCAATCCCAAGACCGCCTACACCGAAAGGCTCGTGAGAGCCGCCTTCGATGTGGCAGCATGACCGCTAGAAAGCAGAGGCAATCCATGACCAGACAACCCAAGATCACCTTCATCGGCGCCGGCTCCACCGTCTTCATGAAGAACATCATCGGCGACGTACTGCAGCGTCCGGCGCTGTCGGCCGCGACGATCGCGCTGATGGACGTGAACCCCGAGCGCCTCGGCGAAAGCGAGGTCGTCGCCGGCAAGCTGGTGCGCACGCTCGGCGTCAAGGCTGATATCGAGACCCATTCCAACCAGAAAAAGGCGCTGGAGGGTGCGGACTTCGTCGTCGTCGCCTTCCAGATCGGCGGCTTTGAGCCCTGCACGGTCACGGATTTCGAGGTGCCGAAGAAGTACGGCCTGCGCCAGACCATTGCCGATACGCTCGGCGTCGGCGGCATCATGCGCGGCCTTCGCACCGTGCCGCATCTCTGGAAGATCTGCGAGGACATGCTGCAGGTCTGCCCGAACGCGATCCTGCTGCAATACGTCAACCCGATGGCGATCAACACCTGGGCGATCTCCGAGAAGTATCCGACGATCCGTCAGGTCGGCCTTTGCCATTCTGTCCAGGGCACGGCCTACGAGCTTTCACGCGATCTCGACATCCCGGTTTCGGAGATCCGCTACCGCGCCGCCGGCATCAACCACATGGCCTTCTTCCTCAAGTTCGAACACAAACAGGCCGACGGCAGCTTCCGCGATCTCTATCCGGATCTGGTGCGCGGCTACCGCGAAGGCCGCTTCCCCAAGCCCAGCCACTGGAACCCGCGCTGCCCCAACAAGGTGCGCTACGAGATGCTGACGCGGCTCGGCTATTTCGTCACCGAAAGCTCCGAGCATTTCGCCGAGTACACGCCCTATTTCATCAAGGACGGCCGTCCCGACCTGATCGAGAAGTTCGGCATCCCGCTCGACGAGTACCCGAAGCGCTGCGTCGAGCAGATCGAGCGCTGGAAGGGGCAGGCGGCTGCCTTCAAGGAAGCCGAGACGATCGAAGTGGCCGAGAGCCACGAATACGCGTCTTCGATCATGAACTCGGTCTGGACCGGCGAACCCTCCGTCATCTACGGCAACCTCAGGAACAACGGCTGCATCACCTCGCTGCCGGAAAATTGCGCCGCTGAAGTTCCCTGCCTGGTCGATGCCTCCGGTATCCAGCCGACCTTCATCGGCGATCTGCCGCCGCAGCTGACGGCGCTGATCCGCACCAACATCAACGTGCAGGAGCTGACGGTTCAGGCGCTCATGACCGAGAACCGCGAGCATCTCTACCACGCCGCAATGATGGATCCGCACACGGCGGCCGAACTCGATCTCGACCAGATCTGGTCGCTCGTCGACGACCTGCTCGTCGCGCATCGCGACTGGATCCCGGAATGGGCGCGCGTGTCGAAAAAGGTCCAGGCAGCCTGACTTTTTCTCCCGGTCAGGCCGCGTCGAGCCCCGGAACCGCATGTCGTCTTCCCCCATGTCCTAGCCGATTTACGGGGCAAGACCGACAGCGCCGGTTCCGGGGCTTGTTCTTCTCAAGCTGTTACGGCTGCCGCCAGCGGCAACACGATCCGCATGCAGGCGCCGCCGGACGCCGAGCGGGAGACGTCGACGTAGCCGCCATGCAGGTGCACGATCTTCTGCACGAGGTTGAGGCCGAGGCCCGCGCCCTTGCCGTCCTTGCGAAGCCGCTGAAACGGCTCGAAGATCCGGTCGGTTTCGCTGCGCGGAATGCCGTCGCCGTCGTCGCAGACATCGATCACGCCCTGAGGATCGACCTTGACCGTGATTGTGCCGCGCCTTCCGCCGTGGTCGATGGCGTTCTGCACGAGATTGGTGAGCGCTCGCTCCAGCGACGCCTCGTCTCCCGCCACCATGACAGGGCGTTGATCGGCCTCGAATGTCATCTCGTAACCTGCCCCGAAGCCAAGTGGCGCGAGCGCGACGATCACCCGCTCGGCAAGCGCTGCGAGATCGATGGGCCTGAAATCATCCCTCTGGGCGTCGAGACGTTCGAGATCGAGAAGCTGGCCCGCCAGAATGGAAAGGCGCGTCACGTCCTCGTTGAGGCGGGTCTTGTCCGGTCCCGGCGGCAGCGAGGCGATGCGAGCGCCGAGAATGGCGACCGGCGTGCGCAACTCATGCGCCGCCTGGGCCAGGAAGCGCTTGTGTCTCGTATAGCCGTCATCGAGCCTTGTCAGCGCATCGTTGACGGCCGTCACCAGCGGCAGAAACTCATTGGGAACACCCGTCACCGGCATCTGGATGCCTCGCTGGTCATATTCGATGTGGGCGGCATGCGAGGCCGCGTGCGACAGGCCCGAGAGCATCCTTCGAACGACGATCGGGGTGACGACCACGGTCGCAAAGGCGAGCAGTAGCAGCATCGGCACGAAGATGCTGAGGAAGGCGCCGGTGGTGCTGAGCAGCAGGCGGCCGAGCGTCAATTGTCCCTCCGTGCCGCTGAAGATCTGGACCATGCCGGCCGGCGACTCGAGCCATTTGACGACCGCTTCCGGACGGGCATTCTTGTCGGGCGAAAGCCGGAAGCGGGCGTCGTTCATGCGCTCGAGCCCGGCGACCGCAAAGGCGAATTCTTCCGGCACCGTGCCGTCCGAGAGGCTGTGCCCTTGTCTGTCGCGAACGATGAACCAGATCTTTCCCGCCTGTTGGCGCAGCCGCTGCAGCTCCGGCGTTTCCTGAAGTTCGAGCCCGCCATCGGCTTTGCGGGTGATCGCGTCCTTCAAGACGTCAACATTGCCGTTCTCGTAGCCGTCGATGAGATAGCCGGTCACCCAGAGCAGGCCGACCGCAATGGCGATGACGACAAGGGTCGCTACCGTTTCGAACAGCACGAGCCAGCCGACGAGCCGCCATTTGAAGGAATGGGAAGCGCGGCCGCTCATTGGTCTTCTCTGAGAAGATAGCCGACGCCGCGGATGCCGTTGATGGTCACGCCCGCGTCTGCGTCCGTCAGCTTGCGGCGCACGCGCGAGATATGGGTGTCGAGCGCATTGGACTGGATCTCGTCGTCGAGCCCGAACACGGCCTCCATCAGGGCGGCACGCAGCACCATGCGTCCCATGCGACGGGTCAGCGTTTCAAGCACCAGAAGCTCGCGCCGCGGCATCTTCAGCGGCGTGCCGGCCACGCTCGCCTCGCAATGGGCGAGATCGAAGGAGAGCCGACCGACGGTGACGACATCGGATTGCACCGGAACCGGGCGACGGGCAAGCGCGCGCAGCCGCGCCAGCAGTTCCTCGAAGGCGAAGGGCTTGCCAATATAGTCGTCGGCGCCGCCATCGAGCCCCGCCACCCGGTCGGCGAGGTCGTCGAGCGCCGTCAGCATCAGCACCGGCACGGTGTTGCCGCGCGCCCGTATCACTGGGATGAGCGAGAGCCCGTCGCCATCGGGCAGCTTGCGATCGAGCACGACCACGTCATAGACGGCGTCGTTGAGGATCAGCGCGGCCTCAGCGAGATCGCGCGCATGATCGGCGATCATCCGGTGATGGCTCAACGCGGCCATAAGCGCCCCCGCGAGCTCCTTCTCATCTTCGACCAGCAAGACCCGCATGAATGCGCTTTACCCCGTGCAACGTGCCTACGCGCGCGATCCTAGTGCCGCTTCATTGAGGGAACCTGTCATCCCGCCGCAAGGTAATCCCGATCTTTGTCGCCGCACAATCATTCGTTGCGGGCGCCCTGCATGACATGCTGTCTCAATCTTGATCCTTAGGCTGTGCAGCAGTGAAACCTCAAGAACGGGGTTCGCGGGCAAAGCCAACCCGGATCACGGCGCATGACATTCAGCAAACGGACGTCGCCTACACTCAGACAACGCAGGGAAAGGCCGGCTGGCTGGCGTGCAGCGCATCCGGTTGCACTTGCGCGCGCAGGTCGTTTCCTGCGTCACGGTACCTTGGCGCTCGCTTTTGCCACCGCCGGCTGCGCCGGCCCGGACGTGATGCCCACCAACAGACGACTTGAACTGACGACGGGTGCCGTGCCGCTTGCGCAGTCGACGTTTGATGTGAGCGACATCGGCATCATCCTTGCCTTTTCCGGTGGCGGCGCCCGCTCCGCTGCCTTCGGCTACGGCGTCCTGTCGGCGTTGGCCGAGGCGCCGTCCCCGGGCGGGCGAGGGCGCCGGCTTGCCGAGGATGTCGCGGTTGTTGCCGGCGTCTCCGGAGGTGCTGTGCTCGCCTCCTATTTTGCCTTGAACGGCCGCGCGGGCCTTGAGGATTTCCGCAAGCGGTTTCTCGGACGCGATGTCGAGGCCTCGCTCAGGACGTCGTTTTCACCGCCCAATATCCTGCGCGGCTATCGCGGCGGGGTGAACGATCTCTCCGGTTTTCCGGCCTGGCTCGACGCCAACCTGTTTAACGGCGCAACGCTCGGCAACATCTCGCGCTCCGGCCATCCGCGCCTGGTGATCCACGCGACCGATCTCTATAACCGCGCACCGTTCATCTTCGACCGTGCCTCGTTCACCGCCATCTGCAGCAGCTACGACGACTATCCGCTCGCCTATGCGGTTGCGGCCTCGGCCGCCGTCCCGGTCGTTTTCGCGCCGCTGACCTTGCAGAACTTCCGAAGCGGTTGCGAGGCGTTGCCGGAAGCGAAAACACAGAAGACAGGGGTTCGCGCGCCGGGCTCGCTCGTTGCGCGCGAATACGCTGGCTCCCTCAGGCGCTATGAAACGGCAAGGGATCTCAACTATCTGAAACTCTACGATGGCGGCCTGGTCGATGGCGTCGGAACGCAAAGCCTGCTGCACCTGATGGGCCGGGGTGCTCCGGAACCCATCCCAGCGGAGCGCGCCTTCCGTCTCAGGCATTTGGTTGTCATCGTCGTCGATGCCTCCACGCGGATCGGCGGGGACATCTCGAAGACAGTCGACAGCCCCAAGGCTCCCGATGCGATCGTCGCCGCCATCGACGCGATGATCAATATTCCCAATCTTCAGAGCTTCGATGCGCTGCGCGATCATCTGCCGGCCTGGCGGGAAAGCTTCGTGACTTGGCGGTGCGGCAGCAGCGGCGCCAAGCGGGGCTGCGGCGATCTCGATGTCGATATCATCCGGCTGGCGCTGTCGGATGTATCCGACCCGGTGCTGGCGCGGCGGATCCTCGGGCTGCACAATCGGCTGAGCCTCAACGAAAAGGACGTCGATTTTCTTGCGGATCTCGGCCGGCGCCTGTTGCGCGACCATGCCGGCTATCGGCGGTTCCTCGACCGCGTCAACCATGGCGGGCCGAAGCTGGCCCGCGCGGATTGAGAGGTTGCAAACTGAGAAGGCAGGTTAGCGAGAGCCTGCCGGCTCAGTTCGCCCGTGCCTCCAGCCAGTCGTGCCACTGGTCCTCGCTGCCGTGGAAGACGTTGAGGTCGATCTTGCCATCGACCCCTTGAGAAAGGCCAGAACCGGAATACTGCCAGAACAGCCACTTGCGGTTCGGGTAGACGATCGACGGGTGCTGGGCGACGGCACGCAGCCAGAACGGATAGTTCTTGAAAGCGCCCTGCAGGTTGTCGGCGTAGAAGTCCGGCGCCGTGTAGATGATAGGACGCTGGCCGTAATGGGCCTCGAGCTTGTCCATGAACACCTGCATCTTTTCGCGCACGCGCTCGGGCGACAGGCGACGCTTGCAGCTCGATTCGCCATTATACTCGACGTCGATGACAGGCGGCAGCGCGCCCGGTTCACGCGGAACGTTGCGGATGAACCAGTCGGCCTGTTCGCCGGCCGTGCGGCACCAGTAGAAGAAGTGATAGGCGCCGCGACGGATGCCGGCCGCCTTGGCAGCGCGCCAGTTCTTCTTGAACATCGGATCGAGGTGGTCGCCGCCATCGGTCGCCTTGATGAAGGCGAAGTTCGCCCCTTGTGTACGCAGCCGAGCCCAGTCGATGTCAGCCTGCCAGCGCGAGACGTCGACGCCATGCACGGCCATCTTGCGCGGATTTTTGGCGCGGCCGAAGTTGATCGGCTTGGCGTCACGGAAACGATGACCGTAGATGCGCGAGCGGCCCTGTGGCATCGCCTGGGTCACCGGATTTTCCGGCGCGACGAAAGCGACCGGCCGCGCGTCCGGAACAGGCGCGGCGAGCGTCGTCGTGGTGTTTGACGCGGGTGCAAAGGCTTCCGGCTCCGGGACCGGTCCGGCCCAGGCGAGCATTTCTTGGGGCGGTGCTGATTGAACGTTCTGCGGCGGCGTCATCTGCGCGACCCGCGCGCCGACATTGGCGGCGGGCACCGGTGCGGCCGACATTGCGACCGAACTCGTCGTTTCGCGCGAGGGCGGCGCGATGGTGTCCAGGCTCGAACTGGAGGAGCAGCCCGAAATGAGGCCAGCAAAAAGGATTGCGGTCGCAGCTGAAAGACGCATGGGCACCCGTACGCAAAACAAGGTCGACGGCGATCGCCGGCCGACAGGTGTGAAATAGCTAACGGAAACTTACCCAAAAAGTTTGAATCCAATCTTACCAAGCGAACCCAATTTCACGCACTGGAGGTTGCATCGGGCCGGGCACTTTGACGCAGGCGTGGTGGCGCTGTCAGCTGGACGAATGTTCGATGCCGGTGCCTGTCCGTTGCCGGCGGCTGGTGCGGAATTCGAGGTTGCGGGCGATGGTGTCGTCGAGCGCGCCGGACGCGTCGGTGATCATCGTCGGCGCAAAATGCGAACGGAAACCCTCGCCGACCCGGAAGGCTGGTGTGTAGAGCGGGCCGAGCGGCTGTGTCGTCGTCACATAGGTGAGATTTTCGTCGCTTCCCGAGCGCGTCGGCAGGCCGTGGCGATGCAGGACCGAAGGAAGCGCGAGGCGCAGGCTGTTGGCCAGCAGGTGGATCATCTGCCGCCCGGAAAGCGAGTGGCGGTAGTTGCGGTAGAACCCCAGGCAATGGCGCAGGATACGGGCGCGGTTGCCGTCGAGGCGCGACAACTTGCGGGCAAAGAGGGCCACGTCCTCAAGACCATCGAGCGGACGGGTCATCAGGGTGAAGCCATCCATGTCGCGCAGCTTGGCCGAGGGCAGGAAGCGTTCGTCGGCGACGCACTCGTCGAAGAGCGGCGTGCCGAGCAGCGGGATCGTCAGGCTCAGGAACGCCGGCAGAGGCATCGTGGTTTCGCCGGTGATGAAGGCGAGCTCCTCCTGCATAGCCTCGATCGTCTGCGACGACGGATCGAACATCAAGCCATACTGGAAGGCGACGCCGGCGTTGAGGCAGGTCTGGATCGCCTCCAGTTGCGGCACCACCAGGTTCTGCTTTTTCTGGTAGCGTTTCAGTTGCGCTTCGTTCAGCGTTTCGACGCCGCTGAAAAGGCCGAGACAGCCGGCCGCCCGCACGGCTTCCAGATTGGCGGGATCGCGGAAGAAGTCGCCGGTGACGAGCGCAATCCAGCCCTGAAACAGCCCCTCCCGCCACAGCGATCGGATCACTTCGAGCTTGTCATAGAAGACGTCCTTGCTGTTGCCGTAGAAGTTGTTGTCGATGAACAGCACGTATTTCTTCGGCGGGGCGTTGCGCAGCTGCGCCTCGATATAGGCGGGGTCGTAGCTGTGATAGCGTCTGCCTTCGGCGGTTAGCGCACAGAAGCTACACTTGAAATTGCAGTAGCGGCTCGTCTCGATGTAGCTGACCGGACCGCGCCAATTGGCAAGGTCGAAGCGCGGCAGGATCGTCTCGGAGACGGCCCATTCGCCAAACACCTCCCTGATGACCGCCTGCATCTCCTCGACGTCACCGTCGCAGGCGTAGTCGAAGGTTTCGGCGCTCGAAACCGGCAGATTGCGCACGACCGGCCCGCCGGCGACGACGACGCAACCGGGTGACTTGGTGCGGGCATAGGCCGTCAGGTGCTGCATCCGGTCGAAGGCTGCGGTCACGCCCGTCAACACCAGCATGTCGAGGTCGGCAAAGGCTGCCTCGTCGACGAGCGGTCCGTCATGGAATTCGCTGTAGGCGCGAAGGTCCACGCGGTCGCGGGCAAAGGCGCCCGCCAGGAACAGGTGGCCGGTTCCCTGGGGGATGAAGTCGGGGCGGCCCCTGGGGTTCCGGGTTTCGTCGAAATGGGCTAGCACGATCAGGATGCGGGGAGGACTGGGACGGTTCATGCGCGGCTCCCCTGAGATCTGGCAAACTGGACATGCGGCGCCTGGTCGGTTTGACCAAGCGGAAGAACCTCGCACCACGTGGCCCGGCGCAGCGAAAACATCGTCTCGAACGCCTGGCGCGCTTCGGCGTCTCTCGGTCCGGCGGCATGCTGCAGGGCGGCAAGCGCGACGGCCGGCATCTCCAGCCGGATCGCCTCCGCGAGGGCATACTGGGTGACCCGTTCGGCGCGGCGTTGCTGGCCGCGGCGCAGATGTAGGGTCGCTTCGCCGAGCGCTGCCACCGGTCGGCCGATCGGGTAAACCCGCGCAAAGCGCTCGAGTTTTCTAAGGACGAGCTGTGCGGCCAGCAGGTCGCCTCCGTCAGGGTCGCTGGCGACATCGAAGAGACGGGCGAGCGCCGGTAGCGTTCGCGTCTTCATCGCCGGGTTGAGCGTCTCGCACCAGGAAAGCGCGCGCTCGAGCCAGCTTGCGGCCTCCGTGCTGTTGCCCCGGCGCCGGGCGGCCTCGCTCAGAAGCGATGCGCCTTCGATCGAATGGACGAGTTCCAGCCCGTCACCCTTTTCGCGAAGGATCTGTTCGAGTTCGTCGAGGTCGGTGTCGATCGCGTTCCAGCGGCCAAGTGCTGCGTGGCCCCTGAGACGGCCGAGCAGGCCGCAGCCGAGCACCTGCATGTCCCCGCGCCGGCGCCCTTCCTCGCAGATCCGCTGCACGAGGATCTCCCAGGGCGCGATGCCCTCGAAGGCGGAGGTCAAAAGCCAAGGGCCGGAAATCGTCTCCAGCCCGACCGCCACTTCGCACCAGCGCCTCAGGTCGCCGACCGTCGCCGCATTGTTCAGGCCGGCCTCGAACGCCCGCTTGCCCGCGTGCCAATGACCGATGCCGATCTGGTACATGCCCGACAGTAAGTCGACCCGCACGCGCGTTCCCAACTGGTCGACGCGTTCGGAAAGTGCTGCCGCCAGCCGACTGTAGTGTTCGGCCTGGCTGTGCAGCGGGATCACGCCGCATATGGCGCCGAGGCTGGCATAATTGGCGGCGGTCGTCGGGGAGACGTATTTGTTTCTTTCGGCAAGGTTCGTCGCCCTCAGCGTCGCATGGATCAGCCGCAGCTTCTCGCTGGTGAAGTAATAGATCCGCGTCAGGTCCTCATGCGCCTTCGCCGCAAGCAGGAAGGGATCGGACGGCGATCGCGAGATTTCGCGCTTCAGGATCCAGTCCGCGTCGCGGTGGATGGTGCGGCGCCACACCTGTTCGGCGAGATCGAGTACGAGATGCAGCGCGAGGCCGGCAGAGGTGCGCGGCAGCGGTAGGCCGGAAAGCCGCAGTCCTTCCTCATAGGCATGGCGGGCCGCTTCGGCGCGGCCAAGATTGAGGCTGGCTTCGCCGAGCAGGAAGCAGGCGGCCGCCCGTCTTGCCGGTAGAATGGTGATCGAAAGGTCGCGCGCTGTCTTGAAGAAGCGCTCGATCAGATCGACGACGGCGGCGTTGTCGAACTGGCGCAGCCGCAGTTCGGCAACGCGGTCCAGATAGTTGAAGGCCTGCGCGGCGTCGCCTGCGCGCTCCCAGTGGCTGAGCACGCGCGGCAGGTTTTCCGCATTGTCCGGCTGCCCGCCTTCCTCCATCGCCTTGGCGATCGCGCGATGCGCTTCATGGCGCTGTTCCGACAGCAGGCTTTCGTAGATCGCCTGGCGGATGACGGCATGGCTGAACATGAACCGGCCCGGGCGGTCGTCGGCGGGCTTGATCAGATGCGCCGCCTGCAGCCGCTCGATGCTCGCCTCGATGTCCAGTGACGTCTTCCTGATCGGCGGCAGCGCGCCAAGCTCGGCAAGCGAGAAGGTCGCGCCCATGGCGCTTGCGATCTTCAGGAGAACCTGCAGCTCTGCCGGAAGCTGGTCGGTCCGGGCAATCACGGTAACCTTGGCGGTGTTGAGCAGGGTCGCATCGTTCGAGCGGGGCTCGGAGAGCAGCGAGACGGCTGCGGCAGGCTCGGCCGCCTTGGGCAGCCGGCGCTCGCCGATCATCCGGCAGATTTCGCAAATCAGCAGCGGGTTTCCGGCCGACTGCGCATAGACCGCCTCGCCGAAGCCGTCGGCGGGCGAGTTGCTGCCGATTGATGCGCGAACGAGCGCGATCGTACCCTCGAAGTCGAGCGGCAAAAGATCGAGCGTCTGGGCGCCGTTGTGGTGCAGGCCGGTCCACCGGGTCAGGTCTTCCTGTGTGCGGGTCGTCCGGGTCGATACGACCACCGGCACGGGTGCCGCCCCTGAAACCAGCCGCCCGAGCAGCTGGCCGGACGCCTCGTCGAGCCAGTGCACATCTTCGAGCACGACGAAGCCCTGTCCCCCGGCGAGACTGTCGGCCATGAGCTCGCTCAGCAGCTCGCGCAGCCGATGGGAGCGCCCGTCGCCGGACATGGCCCGGGTCTCCGGCGTATCCGGCAAAGTGAGGTTGATGGCATCGTTGAGCAGCGGCGCGAGGGAAGCAAGCTCCGGTCTTTCCGCAAAGAAGAGCGCCACCTGGTCCGTGGCCTCGGCGCCGCGCAGATCGCTGATACCGAGCAGGTCGCGGATAACCCCGCGCCAGGCGAAATAGGGGACGTCGCTTTCGATGTCGTCGGCATTGCCGACGAGCACGCGGTTGCCGCGGTCGCGACAGCGCTCGACGAAGGCGCGCAGAAGGGCCGACTTCCCGACGCCGGAATCGCCCTTGACGATCATGATGCCGGACTGCCCCCTGCGCGCGCTTTCGAGATAGGCGGAAAGGGCCGTCATTTCGGCCGCACGGTTGAGGAGTGCCGGTGACTTGGTGTCGATCGTTGCGACCGTCTCGGCAATCGGCGCGAAGGCAGACACGCCGCCGCGCACGCCCGGTATGGCCAGCGACCACGGTCCGGAGAAGGCGATCTGGCTGGCCGTCTCCTTTGCCGTCGCCTGGTCGACAAGGATGCGCCCGGCGGCAACGCTTGCCAGGCGCGCGGCCATGTTCACGGCGGCGCCGACCACCGTGTAGTCCGCGCGGTGGCTGGCGCCGAGCGCGCCGCAGAAGCTTTCGCCGGTGGAGATGCCGGCCGAAAGGCCGACATCGGGATCGTCGAGCTCGCCTGAAAGACGCAGCGCCGCAACGATCGCGCGGCGCGCATTGTCGGCATGTTTGGGGCCGGGCAGGCCGAAGACCGCGAAGATCTCAAGACTGTTTGCGTGAAGGGCTGTGTGGAGGATTTCTCCGCCGGTGCGGCCGACAACGGCGATCGACCGTGCAACGAGCTGGTTCAGCCGGTCGAGATCTTTCTCGAGGTCCGGGCAAACGATATGCACGAACAGGGCCGTAATGGTTCTCAGGTCCGCCAGCCACTCTGAAAGCGGCGATAGAAGCCGACCGCGCAGCGAAAGCGGCAGGTAGGCTTCAAGCCGCTTGCTGGCGAAGCCCGAAAGGGGGTGGGGCTGCCCGGTTGCGGTCGAATAGGGATCGATGCGTTCGAGGCGGGCGGTGCCCTCCCGGCCGGGCCGGCCGGTTGCCCGCTTGCCGATCAGCTGCCACACGGCGTCGGAGACGAGAATTTCGCCGGCATCGCTCAAAAGGCCGCAATGGTCCGCCTGCGCCAGGCAGTCGCCGCCAACGATCAGCCAGCGCTGGTCGATGCGGGGAACGAGGTGCAGCAGGGTGATGGTGCCGACGCCGACGGCGATGCGCAGCTGCAGCGCGTCCTCCGGCCCGCCCGGGCCGCCGATCTCTTCACGGATGCGGCCGGCACAATAGCAGCTGCGCCAGGCGGCCTGCTCCAGCTCGCTGTCGGTGGCGGCCTGCCAGCCGGCAAGCAGGCTGTCGCCGGCAAAGCTCAACACGGTGCCACCATGTTCCTCGATATGCCGGACGAGCGGCCCCATGTAGCCGTTGAGCAGCCGGCTCACCCGTTCGGCGCCGGCGGCGCGGTCGCTTTCGGACCATTTGGCGGTCAGGCGGGTAAAACCGGAGATGTCGGCGAACAGCAAGGCGCCGGGAAAGTCCTCGCGCGCCGGGCCAGCCGAATCCGTCGCCGCCGGGGCAGACCATCGAACCAGGGCTCCCGACAGGTAACGTTGGAATTCATTCTTGCCGGCGCCACCTACCACGCAAAATTCTCCCCAAGATTTTAGAGTAACATGCCTCCTTTCCCACTTAAAGGCCGCCCGTGTTGACCTGCAGGTGCCAGTAACGGGCAAGTAGATATCTATTCCACGCCGCTTGCGAACGGAGTAATGTTTGCCCGATTGTTCGAGGGGGTCTCGCAACAGGAGGGGATGATGGGGGACGACTGGGCTGGTCCGGTCGCCGCCGTGACGCGCCGCAATGTCTTGCGGCTGTTCTCGGCAGGCGTGATGGCGAATGTGCTTTCCGGGTGTCGACACGACTGGCCGCCGCCTGGAAAGTGTGAGTTGCCCTATCCCATTATCGACGTTCATTGCCACTTCTTCAACGCTGCCGACGTGCCAGTTGCGGGCGTAGTGCGCTATTTGGCGCTACGGGAAGGCGCGCCGGACAAGAAAACATCGAAGCTGATAAGGGGCTTGGCCGTCGTCCTCGTGGTTGCGCTCGCGGATGTCGCGCCGGAAGCGAAGGACGAGCTCGCTGTTCTTCGCAAGCGTGCGCGCCGTTTCTCAGAGGCTGAACTCGCGCGGCGCCGGGACGAGCAGTTGTACAAGGCTATGGAGGTCCTCATTGAACTTGCCAACGGGGAACGTTCGGCAAGCGAATTCTTGCAACCTAGCACTGCTGATCGGTCTGATTTCGAACTCCTTTTGAGCGAGCTTGCGGACCACGCCAACCTGCCACGCAACTTTCAAAAGGGTTTGGGCGGCGCGAGCGGCGAGGATATCGATGCGATCGTCGAAGCCGCCAAGAACCACGACATTATCGGCGTCTATGTCAGGTTCGTGCAGTTAATGCAGGACTACCGGAAAGATCTCGCGGAAAGTTATCTGCGGATTTACAGATCCCAATGCAGCGCGCTGTCGCTGATCACCCCGAGCATTCTGGATTTCGACAAATGGATCCCGGGAAAGGCTTCGCCGCAACGCGACCAGATCAACGTCATGCATGAGATGCAGCAGGTCGTGGCCAAGGAACATGGCGTCCACATGCACAGCTTCGTCAGCTTCGATCCGCTTCGGGAGGCGTGTGACCCCGGCTCCTCTCTGAAGAATGTCAAGGATGCAATCATGTGCAAGGGGTTCATCGGGGTCAAACTCTACCCGCCGATGGGGTTCATGGCGATTGGCAATACCAGGTCGGGGATCGATGCGGCTCTGAAGAGGCTCTACAAGTGGTGCTGTGAAAACGACGTACCGATCATGGCACACGCGGAAAACAGCCTTGGCGCGCGGTGTGGCAACGGCAACCTCGCAAGCCCGCAACATTGGCGAAAGCTACTCAAGTTTGACCGCTACAAAAATCTGAGGATGAATCTGGCGCATTTTGGCGGTTTTGACGAGAACCGGCGCCAGGGTGAAGATACAGGCGTGCTGGTCAACTGCATACAAGACAAGTTCTCTGGACCACCAAGCTGGGAACAGATCATCGGAGAGACGATTCATGATGATCGTCGGCTAAATCTCTATGCGGATCTGAGTTACCTGAGCGAACTGGTCAGTACCACAAGTACTGGCTTGCACTATGATATCAGGAAGCGGCTGAACGCGTGGCTTCGCGCCTATGATCCCGACGCCCGTCACCTGATGTTCGGCACCGACTGGTCGATGATGTCGCGAGAGAGGAACTACAACAACTACGTGCCGCGGATGGTCGACGGGCTCGCCCAGGTCGGTGTCAGCGATGACCACCGGCAGAATATTCTCTGGCGTAACGCTTCCCGCTTCCTCGGTCTGGACCGTCCGGGCCCCACGCGCGACCGGATCACCGCCTATTGCAAAGAATACGAACTGGGCACGGACTGGCTTTCGGCACTCGCGATCGCCTGAGCTCGATTGTGAGTTGCATCCAGCCGACCGTTTGCCGCCGGTCTGTGGCGGAGGACCAGTCTCTCAGAGTTCCGACAGATAGTATTGGAATGCATAGTTGCCCGCGCCGCCAGCCACGCGAATTTCATTCAGGATCTTAGAGTAAACCCCGGGGCTTCCGAAACGAAAGAGATCCGTTTTTAGCTGCCGGTTTCCAGTAACGGCAAGTAAATATCTGTTCCACGCCGCTTGAGAACGGAGTAATGTTTGCCCGATTGTTCGAGGGGGTCTCGCAACAGGAGGGGACGATGGGGGACGACTGGGCTGATCCGGTCGCCGCCGTGACACGCCGCAATGTCTTGCGGCTGTTCTCGGCAGGCGTGATGGCGAATGTGCTTTCCGGGTGTCGACACGACTGGCCACCGGCCGCGGCCTGCGAGCTTCCCTACCCGATCGTCGACGTTCACTGCCATTTCTTCAACGCGGCCGATGTGCCCGTGGAAGGGCTGGTGCGCTATGTGGCGTTGCGGGAGAAACTGCCGGAAGCAAAACTCTCCGCCGATCCGCTGCAGTCGAAGCGTCTGGAAAACGCCCTGGTGGTCTTCCTCGTGACGGCCCTTGGCGACGTCGCGCCCAAGGCCAAGGCTGAGGACGCTATTCTCAAGAAGCGGGTGCCGCGCCCCTCCGACGCCGAGTTCGAGCGGCAGAAGGACGAGCAGTTGCGCATCGCCGTCAAGCAACTGGTCGCGCTAGCCGGCGAGCAGCGCGCATCGTTGACCGCACGAAGCGGCGCCGAAACGCCGGATTATCAAGGCCTGCTGGAACAGATCGGCGGCACCCCCGGCCTGCCCCAGGGCTTGCAGCGGCGCTCCGGCAGCGTGGAGGAGACGGATGTCGATGCCCTGGCGTCGGCCGCCAAGGCCCACGACCAGATCGGCAACTACCTTTCCTTCGTGCGCCTCATGCAGGACTACCGCGAAAACCTGGCGGAAACCTATGCCCGGATCTTCGCGTCGAAATGCCGGTTTTCCATGATCACGCCGAGCATCCTCGATTTCGAGAAGTCGATCGGCGGCAGGGCATCGCCGCAGCACGACCAGATCGACGTGATGGACGAGATCCAGCAGCTGGTGATCAAGCGGCACGGCATCCACATGCACAGCTTCGTCGGCTTCGATCCGCACCGGGAGGCGCAGAAGCGTGGCTCGTCGCTGGAAAACGTCCGCTACGCGATCATGGAAAAGGGCTTCATCGGCGTGAAGATCTACCCGCCGATGGGCTTCAAGGCATGGGGCAATGCGGATCCGAAGATCGATGCGGCGCTGAAGCGGCTCTACGACTGGTGCCGCGACAACAGCGTGCCGATCATGGCGCATGCGGAAAACAGCATCGGCGCCGGCTGCGGCTATGGCAATATGGCGAGCCCCGCCTACTGGAAGAAGCTGCTCGACACCAACCGTTACAATGACTTGCGGATCAATCTGGCGCATTTCGGCGCTTTCGATGAAGTCATTCGCCCAGGCGCACCGACGGGGGTCATGGTGTCCTGCGCCCAGGACAAATTCTCCGGTCCGCCGACCTGGGAGGACATCATTGGCAAGACGATCGGCCACGGGCGCCGGCCGAACCTGTTTGCCGACCTGAGCTACCTGAGCGAGCTCGTCACCGACAACACGCCCGGGCTGCACGAAAAAATCCGCGCGCTGCTCGACAAATGGCTGCGGGACTACGATCCCGATGCGCGCCATCTGATGTTCGGCACCGACTGGTCGATGATGGCGCTGGAGAAGGACTACAACGCCTACGTCCCGCGGATCGCCCAGCAACTGAAGGAGGCCAATGTCAGCGAGGAGGACCAGCAGAACATCTTCTGGAAGAACGCCTCCCGTTACCTCGGCCTCGACCGGCCGGGGCCGACCCGCCAGCGGCTCGCCACCTATTGTCGCAAGCGTGGCCTGGACGCCTCCTGGCTCTCGCAGCTGGAGATCGCCTGACCGCGAAACTGCTACCCGCGGTCCGGCACGTGCCTATCGCCACGGTGCGGTTCTGGCGATCCATTCGCGCGTCCGGCCTTCCGGGTCGGCGTTGCGGGTGATGTCGGTAACGACGGCGGCGATGTCGGCGCCGTGCTCGAAGACGCCGGCGATCCGCTCGACGTTGAGGCCGCCGATGGCGACCAGCGGCAGCAACCCGACACGGTTCCGCCAGGCGGCAAGGCGCGGCAGTCCCTGCGGCGCCCACTTCATAGCCTTGAGAATGGTCGGGTAAACCGGTCCGAGCGCGACATAGTCGGGCTTGGCAGCAAGTGCTGTCTCCAGTTCCGTCTCGTCATGGGTGCTGAGTCCGAGCTTCAGGCCGGCGGCGCGGATTGCAGTAAGGTCGGCCTCCGCCAGGTCCTCCTGGCCGAGATGGACGAAGTCGCAGCCTTCCGCGATCGCCAGTTGCCAGTAGTCGTTGACGATGAGCTGGCAGCCCTGCTCGTCGCAAACGGCCTTGGCCGCGCGGATCTCGCGGCGGATCTCCGCTTCCGTACGATCCTTGACGCGTAGCTGCACCAGCTTGACGCCGAGCGGCACCAGCCGCTCGATCCAATCCGTGCTGTCGACGATGAGATAGAAGGGGTCAAGTTTCACGCAAACACCGCCTTTCCGATGACGGGGGTGGAAGGGACGGCAAAATCGCGCGGTTCGAGCATGCCCGCCTCGAAGGCCTGCCGGCCGGCATCGATCGCGCCCGCGAACGCAGCGGCCATCAGCGCGGGCTTGGCGGCGCCGGCGACGGCGGTGTTGAGCAGGACGGCATCGAAGCCGAACTCCATCACCGTCGTTGCGTGCGAGGGCCGGCCGATGCCGGCATCGACGATCAGCGGCACATCGGGAAAGCTGGCCCGCATTGCCCTGAGCGCCTGGATGTTCTGCGGCCCCATGGCGCTGCCGATCGGCGCGCACCAGGGCATCAGCACCTTGCAGCCGGCTTCCACGAGCCGTTCGGCAACCACGAGATCATCCGTGGTGTAGGGAAAGACTTCGAACCCTTCGGCCGAGAGGATGCGCGCCGCCTCGACCAGCCCGAAGACATCGGGCTGCAGCGTATCGTGGTGGCCGATCACTTCGAGTTTCAGCCAGTTGGTGCCGAAGACCTCGCGCGCCATCTTGGCCGTCAACACCGCCTCTGACACCGAGTGGCAGCCGGCGGTGTTCGGCAGCACGTGCACGCCGAGCGCCCGGATCAGTTCGAAGAAGGCGCCGCCCTGGCGGCCTCCGGCGGTTTCGCGCCGGAGCGAGACCGTGACGACCCCAGTGCCTGACGATCGCACCGCATCTTCCAGAACGGCGGGGGAGGGGTAGCGGGCGGTGCCGAGCAACAACCGTGAGCGCAGGTCCTGTCCATAAAGCGTCAGCATGTCTCAGCCTCCTTTCATCGGCGAGAGAATTTCGATCCGGTCCCTGTCGCTGAGCGCATGACCCGAACGGTCGGCCCGGTGCACCAGTTCGCCGTTGACGGCGGTGGCGAGCCAGTCGCCTTCGAAATCAAGGGCGGCCAGAAGCTCGGTGAGGGTGGTGACGGCGAGGTCGTGATCCTCGCCATTGACGGTCAGTCTCATGCGGCATCTCCCTTCAGGTCCTGCGCAAGCGCGAGGTCGGCTGCTTCCGCCGCCAGGGCCGGCGAAAGCAGGAAGCCATGGCGGTAAAGTCCGTTGATCGTGATGGTCTGCCCGGTGCGCAGGGCGCGCGGCAGGTTGTTGGCGAAGGCGGGGCGGACGCCGGCGCCGGTTTCGACGAGGCGCGCTTCGCCGAAGGCCGGATGCAGCGCATAGGCGGCGTTCAGCAGTTCCATGAGGGAGCGGGCGGTGATCGGTCCGCCGTCATCCGTCTCGATCATCGTAGCCCCGCACATGAAGAGGCCGCCGCCGCGCGGCACGATGTAGAGCGGGATGCGGGGATGAATGAGCCTGACCGGCCGCGACAGCTCCACGTCGCTTGTCTGCAGGTAGAGCATTTCACCGCGCACGCCCCGCAGGCCCGGCTTTTCGCCGATGCGTGCCGCGCCGGCGCAGTCGGCGACGAGATCGTGGTGGCCATCGTCGCTCGTCTCATCGAGGAAGGTGACGCCGTGATCGACAAGCTTCTGCCGCAACCGGCTCAGCGCCCGGCGCGGGTCGAGATGCGCCTCACCGGGAAAAAACAGCGCCTCGCGGAAACGTCCGGCAAGCGCCGGTTCCAGCCGTTCGATCGCGGCGGCGTCGAGCCATTCGAAGCCGGAGGTGCGTGAGGCAAAGCGCTTGAGTTCGCCCGCATCCCGTGGCGGGGCGACGACAAGCGTGCCGTTTCGGGAAACCTCGCCTGGCAGGGCGTCGTCCCACCAGTCAATGGCGCCGATGCCCTTCGTCAGCACCACCTCTTCGGCGCTTTCGCGTTCGCACCAGGGTGCCAGCATGCCGCCGGCAAACCAGGAGGCCGCGCCGGCAAAGCCTGGCTTTTGCTCGACAACCGTCACCGCGACACCGCGGGCGCTAAGTTCATGCGCCAGACAGAGCCCTGCGACGCCGGCACCTTTGACGAGGATCCGCATGGCTCAGTGTTCCCGCGAGGCGTGGGCGGGCCGTCGTGAGGGAAGCGGGATGGTGTTGGCGGTGTGCATGCCGAGGCTCCGATTGTGGAGACCCAGTTCACGAGCGAAGGAAGGGGAAGGACGCCTTGCCGTTGAATGGTCGCGTGAAGGCGACGTTTGCGGCAGCGATGTCTGCACCGTCCCTACGCCAGTATGAACTGGATCAGGTTCAACGGGTCACTGCGCCGCGCAAACCGCATAGCAGAATCTCAGCCCCTTGGCGGGACACCCCTGGTGAATGCTCCAAGCTGACCGTTCGGGACGGTTTTTGTCAAGAGCCAGCATTCGTGTGCCATGCGATCTCATCTGCCGAAAAAATTATCTATAATTTTGCGACGAGAAAGCGGAAGCGTTGGCGGCGTGATGAAAGGAGGTAGGGCAACCGGGTGGAGCGGGTCGAAAAACACCGGAGAAGCCGAGCCGCGTCCTTGTTTCTCGGGTGCGGTACGCCCGATTTCGGAAATGGGAGCTGCGACCGATTGATTGGTGATTGTTGCCCCGTCTCGGCGGTTTCCAGATTCACTCACGGTCAAAAATACAACCTTAAGGGTATGTTCTAACAGAAACTCTCCATCTGGGTGCTTGCGAACTTTGTTGGTCGATAAAATTATAGATAATATCAGATTCTATCTATTTCGCGTTTGCAATGACCTGGAGGACGAGCCGAAATGCTGGACGGAACCCTATCAACTGGCGCTAATTTTACACCGGGTGACGCGGGCGAATCCCGCTGGACCCAAGCGGAAGCTGAAAAAATCTATAATTTGCCGTTCAACGATTTGCTCTACCGCGCACACACGGTCCATCGTGCGCAGTTCGATCCCAACACCATCCAGATGAGCAGGCTGCTCTCGATCAAGACCGGAGGCTGCGCCGAGGATTGCGGCTATTGCAGCCAGTCCGCCCACTATCCGACCGGGCTCAAGGCATCGAAGCTGATGGAGGTCGAGCGTGTGCTTGCCGAGGCGCGACAGGCGCGCGACGGCGGTGCGACGCGCTATTGCATGGGGGCCGCCTGGCGCAGCCCGAAGGACCGCGACATGGACGCGATCGTCGCCATGATCGGCGGTGTGCGGGCGCTTGGCATGGAAACCTGCATGACGCTCGGGATGCTGACGCCGGACCAGTCCGCACGGCTCGCCGAGGCCGGGCTCGACTACTACAACCACAATGTCGATACCTCCGAACGCTTCTACGGCGAGATCATCACCACCCGCAGCTTTGCCGACCGGCTGGAGACGCTCGCGAATGTCCGCGATGCCGGCATCAAGGTCTGCGCCGGTGGCATTCTCGGCATGGGCGAAACCGCCGACGACCGGATCTCCATGCTGGTGACGCTCGCCAATCTGCCGGTGCCGCCCGAAAGCGTGCCGATCAACATGCTGATCCCGATCCCGGGCTCGAAGCTGGCCGATGCAGCGCCCGTCGATCCGATCGATTTCGTCCGCACCATCGCGCTTGCCCGCATCCTGATGCCGCTATCGCATGTCCGGCTTTCGGCCGGCCGGACCGACATGAGCGACGAGACGCAGGCGCTCGGTTTCTTCGCCGGCGCCAATTCGATCTTTGTCGGCGAAACCCTGCTGACCGCCGACAATCCCGGCGAGGACCATGATGCGGCGCTCTTCCGACGCCTGGGGTTGAAGCCGATGGCTCCGGCGGCAAGGCAGGATGCGGCCGAATGACCCTGGGTCTGTTTGCGCGCTATGAGAAGACGCTGGAGGGCCTTGATCGCAAGGGCCGCCGGCGCGCACTTGCCCCCGCTGGCGGCCTCGACTTCACCTCGAACGACTACCTGGCGCTCGCCGCTTCGACGCGGCTGAAGGCGGCGATAACGAGTGCCATCGCGCGCGGCGTGCCGGTCGGCTCCGGCGGCTCACGGCTGTTGCGCGGCAATCACGAAGAACACGAGACGCTTGAGGCGGAAGCGGCCACCTTCTTCGGCGCGGAACGAATGCTCTTCTTCGGCAGCGGCTACGCCGCCAATGCTGCCCTGTTTTCGACGCTGCCGCAGCGCGACGACCTCATCGTCCACGATGCCCTGATCCATGCGAGCGCCCATGAAGGCATCGCTGCGAGCAAGGCCGATGCGGTTGCGGCAGCGCACAACGATATCGACGCCTTTGCCGATGCCATCGGCCAATGGCGCCGCGCCGGCGGCACAGGGCGCCCGTGGATTGCCGTCGAAAGCCTCTATTCGATGGATGGCGATCGGGCGCCGCTCGCCGACCTCTTAGCGCTTGCCGCGCAGCATGACGGCTTTCTCGTCATCGACGAGGCGCACGCGACCGGCGTCTTCGGGCCGGAAGGTCGCGGTCTCGCCGCTGAGCTGGAGGACCGGGAGAACGTCGTCATGCTGCATACTTGCGGCAAGGCGCTCGGTGTTTCCGGCGCACTGGTCGGAGCAAGCGCCGTGCTTTGCGATTATCTCGTCAACCGCGCCCGCAATTTCATCTATTCGACCGCGCCCTCGCCACTCATCGCGGCCGCGGTGCGTGAAGCGCTCGCCGCCCTCGTCGACGAGCCGGAACGCCGCGCCGCATTCGACGGCCTCAGGTCCTTCGCCAACCGGGCGCTCGCCGAGGTGCTCGGCATCGAAGGCAGCGGCTCGCAGATCCTGCCCATCCCGATCGGTGATAACGGCCGAGCGGTCCGCATCGCCGCCCGTATGCGCGCCGAGGGTTACGATGTCAGGGCAATTCGCCCGCCGACGGTGCCGGAAGGCACCGCGCGTCTTCGGATCGCCATCACCCTCAACGTCGACCGGGCCGCAATCGTGCAGATGCTGCAGCAGTTGAAGATCGCGATCGCGAAGGAGCGGCCATGAAAACCCGTATCGTGGTCACCGGTACCGATACCGGCATCGGCAAGACCATCTTTTCCGCAGCCCTTACCGATGCGCTCGACGGTTGCTACTGGAAGCCTGTGCAGTCAGGGCTCGACGAAGAAACCGACAGCGAGACCGTCGCCCGGCTCGGCCGGTTGTCGTGTGACCGCGTCCTGCCCGAAGCCTACAGGCTCGCAATACCGGCATCGCCGCACCTGTCAGCACGGATCGACGGCGTCACCATCGACCCGGAGCATCTTTCCCCGCAAGCGGTGGAACGACCGCTGGTGATCGAAGGCGCAGGCGGGCTTCTGGTGCCGCTGACGGAGCACACGGTCTTTGCCGATGTCTTCGCGCGCTGGCAGATCCCGGTGGTTGTCTGCGCTCGCACCGGGCTCGGCACGATCAACCACACCCTCTTGTCGCTCGAAGCGTTGCGCCGCCGCGCCATTCCCGTTCTCGGCGTCGCCTTCATCGGCGACGCGCAGGAGGATAGCGAAGCGATCATCGCGCGCCTTGGCGGGGTGCGCCGGCTCGGGCGGCTGCCGCGGCTCGACCCGCTGACGCCCGACAGCCTGCGCCACGCCTTCGCCGAGAATTTCAACATCGCCGATTTTCGAGGGATGCCGGCATGAAAAGCTCCACCGTCTGGTATCCCTTCACCCAGCATGCCCTCGAACCGGCGATGCGCCGCATCGTCGGCACCGAGGGTGCCTATCTCGTCGACGAAGATGGCACGTCGATCCTCGATGCGATTTCGTCTTGGTGGGTTATCACCCACGGCCACCGTCACCCCACGATCATGGAGGCGATCCGCAGGGCTACGGAGACCTACGACCAGATCATCTTCGCCGAATATACTCACGGACCGGCGGAAGACCTGGCGCGCGGGCTGATCGAGATCGCACCGCCCGGGCTCGCCCATGTGTTTTATTCCGATAGCGGTTCGACTGCGGTCGAGGTCGCGCTGAAGATGGCGCTCGGGTTCTTCCACAACAGCGGCCAGCCGCGGAGCCGGATCTGTGTGCTGGAGCATGGCTATCACGGCGACACGATCGGCACGATGTCGGCCGGCGAAAGAGGCGTCTTCAATGCCGCCTACGCGCCGCTGCTCTTCGCCGTCGATCGCCTGCCCTTTCCGGAGCCGGGCCGGGAGCAGGCAACGCTCGACGCCTTCGAACAGGCTTGCGCTTCCGGCGAGGTTGCCGCCCTGTTGATCGAGCCCCTGCTGCTTGGCGCCGGTGGCATGAAGACCTATCCGGCTTCCGTGCTGTCCGAGCTGAAACGCATTGCCGAACGGCATGGCAGCCTGCTGATCGCCGACGAGGTGATGACCGGTTGGGGGCGGACGGGCTGCCTGTTTGCCTGCGAGCAGGCCGGGATCGCGCCCGATATTCTCTGCACCTCGAAGGGGCTGACTGGAGGCGCGCTTCCTCTGGCCGCGACGCTTTGCACCTCGGAGATCTTCGAGGCGCATCTTTCGGCCGACCGACGCAAGACCTTCTTCCATTCGAGTTCCTACACGGCCAACCCGATCGCCTGTGCCGCGGCACTTGCCAATCTCGCCGTCTGGAGACAGGAGCCGGTGGGCGCGCGTATCGAAACCTTGGTCGCGCGCCAGCGTCGACATCTGGCGCGTTTCGCCGATGATCCTCGCTTCGGCGACGTTCGCCAAATCGGCACCATTACAGCCCTCGACCTCACGGTGCCGTCCGGCGGCTATCTCGCCGAGGTCGGCCCGCAGCTCAGGGCGTTTTTCCGCAAGCGTGGTTTGCTGATCCGTCCGCTCGGCAACGTCATCTACCTGATGCCGCCCTATTGCGTCACCGATGCCGATCTCGGGCGGGCCTATGACGCGATCGACGAGGCGGCGTCGCTCTTCGGGGCAGGGCAGCTATGAGGCTTGTTCGCTCATCCCGGATCGTCGGTTTCGGCCATGCGGTGCCGGAGCGGCGTGTCGCCAACGGCGAAATCGAGACGACGCTCGGGCTTGAGCCCGGCTGGATCGAGCGCCGCACCGGCATTCGCGAGCGGCGCTGGGCCGCGTCTGAAGACACGCTGTCGGGGCTTGCAGCAAAGGCGGGCGCAATGGCGCTCGAGGATGCCCGCACCCCGGCCGCCAATATCGCCCTGGTCCTGCTTGCGACCTCGACGCCCGATCACCTGCTGCCGCCTTCAGCACCCCTGCTCGCCCATCGTCTCGGCCTTTCCAACGCTGGTGCGATTGACCTTGCCGGCGCCTGCTCGGGTTTCCTCTACGCCCTGACGCTTGCCGACGGTTTCGCGCGGGCTCAGGGAAAGCCGGTGCTGGTGGTGGCGGCCAACATCTTGAGCCGCAGGATCAATCCGGCCGAGCGGGCGAGCGCCGTGCTCTTTGCCGATGCGGCCGGCGCCGTCGTCGTCGCGCCGTCCGATGACCCGCAAACCGGCCTCGTCGGCGTTGACCTTGCCGCCGATGGCAGCCGCTACGATCTGATCTCGATTGCCGCCGGCGGCGGCAACAGGCCGTTTTCCGCCGACACCAGGCCCGAGGACCTGTTGATGACAATGCGCGACGGGCGCGAGATGTTCGCGCAGGCGGTGGAGATGATGACGGCCTGTGCCGTGAACGCCATGGACGCCGCCGGCTGCGTGGCCTCGGACATCAGCCGCTTCGTGCCGCATCAGGCCAATGCCCGCATTTTCGACGCCGTCTGCGATCGTCTCGGCATCGCGCCGTCGAAAACGGTGCGCACGATCTCGGACTACGGCAATTCGTCGGCCGCGACCATCCCGCTGTCGCTATCGCTGGCGCACCGAGAAAAACCCTTCGTCTCCGGCGAAAAGCTGTTGCTGACGGCGGCCGGCGCGGGGCTTGCGGGAGGGGCGGCAGTGCTCGCGATCTGATGACGTGTCGACGGCAGCCACGCCGCGTAACCTGGGGCGCGCGCCGTGATGTCAGGGTGTTGAGGGCGCGGCGCAAGAGCCGCGTTTCATCAGCATTGGCTGCAGCTTGTATTCCTCCTGCAGCGCATGGCTGCCGAGCACGCCTTCGAGTGCCAGCCGGGCGATCTCGTCGATCGGCTGGCGAATGGTGGTGAGCCGCGGCAGCACCAGCGAAGCCAGAGGAATGTCGTCGAAGCCGACGATCGAAAGGTCGTTCGGGACCCGAAGCCCCATGTCGTCGGCGGCGCGCAGCAAGCCGATTGCCTGCTGGTCGCTGGCGGTGGCGATCGCCGTCGGGCGACTTGCTACGGGTTGCGTCAGCAGCTGCTTACCAAGTTCTTCACCTGAGCGGTAGTCGAAGTGCCCCTCGACGATCTGCGGCGGAACGTAGTCGCCTGGGTGGCTTTTCCGGAATTCCTCGAGCCGTTGAACGAAACCGCCGCGGCGCTCGCCGGAGACTTCGGTCGTGCCGGGACCGCTGATATAGCCAAGCCGACGATGGCCGAGCGAAAGCAGGTGGTCCGCGGCGAGATAACCGCCCTGACGATTGTCGACGGACACGAGCGCATGGCCGCTCAAGGGCCGGTCGACGGTCACCGTGCGCGTGCGCGACGCCAATCCATCGACGAGGCTGTTGCTGACGGGAACGAGGATCAGCCCGGCCGGCAACCGTCCGAGCAGGGTTTCAATCTGCTGCTTCTCGGCGTCCGGGTCGTCATGGGTGTTGGCAAGCAGCACCGAGTAGCCCTCGGCGGAAGCCAACATCTCCACCTGTTTGGCAAGCTCGGCAAAGAAGGGGTTGGTGATGTCAGGCACGACCAGGCCGATAATGTCGGTCTTGGCGAGCCGGAGGCTGCGACCGAGAATGTTCGGTCGGTAGCCGATCGCGTCGATCGTCGCTTCGACCTTTGCCCTGATGTCCTCGCTCACCGTCTTGTTCTTGGCAAGCACACGCGAAACCGTGCCGACGGACACCCCGGCGCGCTGGGCAACATCCTTGATCGTCGGGTTCAAACGGTCGGCTCCCTATCACGTTCGCTGCATCGATCAGGAGGGAAAAATCATGCAACGGATCAAAGTCTTACGCCAGCGACCGCGGGTCCGCCCGACGGCAGCTGGCCTTCCTCTTAGATCAGAGAATGCCGCGAACCGGTAGCGGCTTCCAGCACAAATTTCTCAGCGATGAAACGTTTCATATTGACAGCGATACCGCCTTTCTATCTTCTAAAGGTCGAAGCGGGCCA
The DNA here is from genome assembly GCF_014852195.1 of Ensifer sp. ENS08. Taxonomy (NCBI): domain Bacteria; kingdom Pseudomonadati; phylum Pseudomonadota; class Alphaproteobacteria; order Hyphomicrobiales; family Rhizobiaceae; genus Ensifer; species Ensifer sp. ENS08. The sequence goes on along the minus strand of NZ_JACVBF010000008.1, from coordinate 13,481 downwards.
CGCATGTTCATGTGATGAAACGTTTCATTGATGGTTGGAGGACCATCTTTTCACCGGAGGAGAACCCATGAAATTTTCCCTGTATGCGTCTATCGTCGCACTTACCGTTGCCACCGCATTGCCGACACTTGCCATGGCTGCCGATAAACCCGTCGTCGGCCTCGTCATGAAGTCGCTTGCAAACGACTTCTTCAAGAACATGCTGGAAGGCGCCGAAGCACATGCGCAGAAGCGTGGCGACTACGAGCTTAAAGCCATCGGCATGCAGAACGAGACCGATTTCGAGAGCCAGCTGAATGGCGTCGAGAACTTCATTACCCAGGGCGTCGATGCGATCGTGATTGCGCCGGCCGACTCCCGCGCCATGGTCGCGCCGCTGAAGAAGGCGATGGATGCGGGCATTGTCGTCATCAATTTCGACGTTTCGCTCGACGAGCAGGCAAAGAAGGATGCCGGCGTCGATCTGGCCTTCGTCGGCCCTGACAATCGAGGCGGCGCCAAGATGGTCGGTGATGCGCTCGCCAAGGATCTCGGCGCCGGCGGTAAGGTCGTGATCCTCGAGGGCAATCCGGGCGCCGACAATGCAGCGCAGCGCAAGCTCGGCTTCGAGGATGCGATCGCGGCAGGCAAGCTCGATCTTCTCGATTCTCGGACGGCGCATTGGGAAACGGAAGAGGCCAATTCCGTCTTCTCGACCATGCTGACGGCGCATCCCGATATCCAGGGTGTGCTCGCCGCCAACGATTCCATGGCGATCGGTGTCGTCAAGGCGCTCGACGCGGCTGGCCGAAACGACATCAAGGTCGTCGGCTTCGACAATGTGCCGGCGGTAGCCCCCATGCTGAAGGACGGCAAGCTTTTGGCGACAGTCGACCAGTTCGGTTCGCAGATGGCGGCGAACGCAATCGACAAGGCGCTCGAAGTCGTGGCCGGCGGGCCCAAACTCGAAGGTTGGGTGAAGACCGACATCGAGCTCGTGACCAAGGACAACGTGAAATAGCTCTGAGACCGCGCGTGCGCACCGGGCGCTGCCCGGTGCGCGTCGGCAAGGACAGCATCCGCCGCAGGCCAATGGTTTGCTTGCGCAATTGCTGCGTTTCAAAAGGGCTAGGTCATGATGAACACGCAAACCGTGCAGGCGGAAGCGGCTGGCGTCTCGATGCCGCCGGTTCTGGAACTGCACGATGTTAAGAAGGCCTTCGGGGGTACCAAGGCACTGAACGGCGTCAGCCTCTCCATTCAGCCGGGTGAAGTGCACGGCCTCATCGGCGAGAACGGTGCCGGCAAATCGACTTTGATCAAGGTTCTCTGCGGTATCGTCCGTCCGGACGAGGGCGCAATCAATCTTGCAGGCCGGGCCTATGCGCCGGCCACGCCCCGGGAGGCCAAGGCCAACGGTCTCCAGGTGGTGCACCAGGAATTCAACCTTCTGCCCCATCTGTCGGTGGCGGAAAACATCTTCATCGAGCATCTGCCGCGCAATGCGTTCGGCGTCGTCAGACGGCAGGAGATGCATGCCGGCGCACGGGCCGCACTCGACGCCATCGGCCTCAGCGACATCGACGTGCGCTGGCCGGTCGCGCGCCTCGGCATCGCCCACCGACAGTTGGTCGAGGTGGCGCGCGCGCTGATGACGGAAAGCCGTATTCTCATCCTCGACGAGCCGACGGCGACGCTGACGTCGCGCGAAACCGAGCGGCTGTTCAAGATCGTCAGCGACCTTCGCCGTCGCGGCGTCTCGATCGTTTTCGTGTCGCATCATCTCGACGAGGTCTTCCGCATCTGCGATCGGGTGACGGTGCTGCGCAACGGCGAGACGGTGTTCTCGCGGCCGATCGTCGAGACCAATCAGGACGAACTTGTGCGCGCCATGGTGGGCCGCAAGCTGCAGCAGCAGATGGCGAGCGAAGTGGTCTCGTTTGCTCGGCCGGCACAGGCGTTGTCGCTTGCCCGGTTTCGCCCACCGCAATCGCCGCATGCCGAGGGCATTTCACTGCACCTGCACAAGGGCGAAATCCTGGGGATCGCCGGGCTTGTCGGCTCCGGCCGCACCGAGCTTCTGCGGGCGATCGCGGCCGCTCAACGGCCGCTCTCCGGTGAGCTCTTCCTTGAGGGGAAGCGCGCCTCCTTCCGCTCGCCGCGCGAGGCGATCAATGCCGGTATCGGCTTCGTGACCGAGGACCGGAAAGAGGAAGGCCTGATCCTCAACATGCCGATTTCGGCCAATGTCACGCTCGCGTCCCTCTCGGACGTCTCGCGTGCCGGCATCCTTGACAGGAAGGCGGAAATCGAAGTGACGGAACGGCTCGGCGCCGAGCTCAAGCTGAAATATGGCGGACCCGGCAAGAATGCCGCGACGCTCTCGGGCGGCAACCAGCAGAAGGTGGTGCTCGCCAAATGGCTGGCGCGCAATCCGAAGGTACTGCTGCTCGACGAGCCGACACGCGGCGTCGACGTCGGCGCCAAGGCCGAGATTTATGCCCTGATCCGCCAGTTCGCCGAACGTGGCTTGGCGCTGTTGATCGTCTCGTCGGAGCTGCCGGAACTGATGACCCTGTCGGACCGTATCCTCGTGATGTCGCAGCACCGTGTCGTCGGCGAGCTGTCGCGGCCGGAATTCTCCGAAGAACGTATTCTGCAATTTGCCTACCAGGGCGAGCAGCAACAGGCGAGGCAGTAAGATGCAAGCACTCGAAAAGACACAAGCCGGCGAAACCGTCCATGCCCGCCAGCTGCCGGGCTGGTCGCCAAAGGTGCTCCTGCGCGATGCCGGCATCGGCCTGGCGCTCCTGCTTTTGATCCTCTTCTTCTCGGTCTCGACCGAGCACTTCCTGACGGCCAACAACATCTCCAACATCCTGACGCAGATCACCATCAACCTGATCCTCGCCGTCGGCATGACCTTCGTCATCCTGATCGGCGGCATTGATCTTTCCGTCGGCTCGATGCTGGCCTTCTGCGCCGTCGTCGGCGGCACGGTGTTGACGATTCCCGATCTCTCGGTGTTCCAGGCCGTGGCGCTGGCAACGCTCGCCGCTGTCGGCACCGGCGTCGTCTGTGGCTTCCTGAATGGCTGGATCAGCGCCTTCTGGGGGCTGCCCTCCTTCATCGTCACGCTTGGCATGCTGAACATCGCCCGCGGTGCCGCGCTGCAGGTGACGGACGCACGCACGATCTATTCGTTTCCGCCGAGCTTCAACGCCTTCGGCTCGCAGATGATCTTCGGCATCCCCGTCGTCTTCCTGATCGCGCTGCTGCTCGTCGCGATCGCCTGGTTCGTACTGTCAAAGACGGTGTTCGGCCGGCTGCTCTATGGCATCGGCAACAACGAGGAGGCCGTTCGTCTCGCCGGCCATTCGCTGATGTTCTACAAAGTGGCGGCCTTCACGATTGCCGGTGCGCTCGTCGGCATCGCCGCCATGGTCTACATGGCCCGCCTTAACATCGCGAGCCCGATCATCGGCATCGGCTTCGAGCTGAACGCGATCGCCGCCGTCATCATCGGTGGCACCAGCCTCAACGGCGGCCGCGGCACGGTGATCGGCACCCTGCTCGGTGCCTGCATCACCGGGGTGCTTGCCAACGGCCTCATCCTGTTCGGACTCAGCGATTTCATGCGGCAGATGATCACCGGTGTCGTCATCATCCTCGCGGTAATCATCGACAAGTATCGCGAGCGGCTGACCGGTATCTAAGACCGGGAGCCACGTGCGGACGGATCGCAGCCCGCCGCAACCGACGAAACGCGGTGAAGGACAAGGTGGTCGGGTCGATAGACCCGCCCCGGGGGATCTCTGCGGCCTGGTTTTCACGCAGAAGCAAATGGAGAAGGTTAGGCCGATGCTCAAGAACATCGATCCGGCGCTGAACGCCGACGTGCTGCATGCACTGCGCTCAATGGGACATGGAGACCGGATCGCGATCGTTGACGCGAATTTTCCCGCCGACACGATCGCCCGCCACACCCGGCTCGGCCTACCGCTGCACATCGCGAATGTCTCGGCCGCGCGTGCCGTGCGCGCCATTCTTTCCGTCATGCCGCTCGACACGCCGCTGCAGCCTTCGGCGGCGCGGCTGACGCCGGACGGGGAGGCGGGCGAATTGCCGGCGGTCCAGCGCGAGGTGCAGGCCGAGCTCGTGCGTGCGGATGGTATTCTTTCGAAGATGTATGCGATCGAGCGTTTCGCCTTCCACGAGGAAGCGAAGCGCGCCTATTGTATCATCGTGACGGGCGAGGCGCGCCGCTTCGGCAGCTTCCTCTTCACCAAGGGCGTGGTGCCGCCGGCCAGCCACTGGCACGAGGCCGTCGCCGGGTGAGAGCCACCTTGGCCGCCATCAAAGGGTCGCAAGCTCCCGATTGGAAAGCACGCCATCATTGGCCCGCCTTATCTCGACCTTCCGTTCGAGCTCGGCGACGATGTCTTCGCTGAAATCGATCGAGGTCAGCTCGGCGATCTCGGGCAGGGCGCCGGGCGTGAAGACATTGACCTCCACCAGCTTGTCGCCGACGACGTCGAGGCCGACCAGGAACATGCCGTCGCGCACCAGTTTGGGGCGCATCTCTTCGGCGACGGCAAGCATCGCCGGGGTGACGACGGCCGCGGCGGGCCGGCCGTTGACATGCATGTTGGAGCGCAACTCGCCTTCCGCCGGAACGCGCCGCACGGCGGCATAGGTGTCGCCACGCTTGAGCGGCCGGCCGTTCATCAGGAACAGGCGGACATCGCCCTCCGTCGCCGCCGGCAGGTACTCCTGCGCGATCACATAGCCCATCTCGCTGACGGCCTCGAAGATCTGGTTGAGGTTCGTCTCATGGCTGGAGCCGACCTTGAAGACGTTCTTGCCGCCGGAGCCCTGCAGCGGCTTCAGGATGACGCCTTCGGGATGGGCGTCGAGGAAGGACCGGACCTCCTCCATGTGTTTCGTAATCAGCGTGGTTGGACGGACGACCTCGGGAAAACCCTGCAGATAGAGCTTGTTCTGTGCTGCCGCCAATCCGTCCGGGTCGTTGACGACGATCGCACCGCGCTCGGCGGCGAGCCGCCCGAAGATGATGCCGGCCTGGGTCGCCCAGGGACGCGTTGCGGCATCCTCCGAGGGGTCGTTGCGCAGAAAGAGGATCTGGATATCCGTAATGTCCAGGACCTCGCGCCGCGTCGCATCACCCCGCAGTGCCGCAATGAAGGTTTCAGCCTTGCGCGGCTTTGCGGTTCCGAGAGAAAGCGCATGGACGATCAGGCGGCCGTCGGGTGTTAGAACGAAATCGCCTGGCGTGAGGTAGACGATCTCATGGCCGCGGGCGAGGGCGGCGAGTGCCAGCGACGTCGTCGCATAGAACGTCTCTTCGCCCTCGATGGAGTTGACGAGAAAGGCAATGCGCATTCGGTTTCCTACTCTGAGATCAAGTCGAGCGGGGACAGTCCCCTTTGGGCTCGCTGAAGTCGGTCGCGCGCTTTGACCTCATCGAGAAAGATAGGGCGGAGCGCTGCGGTACCAAGGAGGCCGCGCAGGCTGAGTTCCTGGATCGCGCCGAAATGCGAGGCGGCGATCTTGCCCATCCAGAACGGTTCGAGAGTGCCGCCGCCGGCGAGGTGATCGAGAAGCTGCAAGAGGCCGCGCAGGTAGATCGCGTCCTTGACCAGCCCGCCGCCGCGATAGATGCGCAGCGTGATGTTGAAGGCCTCGGTGGCCGCAAAGCCATGACCGTCGACGAGCAGCCGGTAGGTCTGCGGAAAGGGTGCGCCGTCGAGCATGGCGGCGCAGCCGACGACCCGTGCCGCCAGCACGCGCAGCCGGTCTATCGTCATGCCGGCGCTCAGATATTCGGCAAAGACCGCGAGCCCCTCCTGCATGCCTTCGTAACCGGCCAGTCCGGAGCGAAGGATACGCAGCCCCTGGGCCGAACCGTTGAAATAGGTCAGCAGATGCACACCAATCTCGTGGTTGAGCAGCGCCTCGACGCGATCGGCGTCGAGCGCGGAACTCCTGGCGATCAAAAGCTGGCCGCGCGAAACGAGCAAGCCAGCCGGCAGGTCGTCGCGAATGTCGACGGAGGCGGAAAAATCGGCCGACTGGCGCCGATAGGCCGATATCATCGCCTGGGCGCGCTCCCTTATGTACTCGCAATCGCGCCTGTCTGCGGCCGAAGACCGTGCGTCGCGGCCGGGTGCCGTGCGCGCCAGGATTTCGGAGGCGGCGTCATGAAGCGTGGCTTCCACCGGGCCATAGAGGGCGCGGCCGAACTCGACGAAGGTGCGCGTCTCCCGCGCCGAGATCATCGACAGCTGCAGATCTACCTCCTGCTGCTTTTCCCGGTAGAGGGCGTAGAGCAGCGGATCTTCGAGATGTTCGAAGTTGAGGGAAAAGAGCTTCCGCTTGGCCGTCTCGATCTGCAGCGTCAGCGGCCGGTAGTAGAGGCGCGGACTCTTGGAGAAGCCGCCCGAAGCGAACTCCGTCCAAGCGGCTTCGGCGTTGATTGGCGTCACCGCCAGAAGGAAGTCGAAGCTGGAGGCAATCTCGTCGATGCCGCGGTCGGCGCGCACGACGGCATCGACGAAGGCCTTTCGGCCGAAGGCGCGGTGCGTCGGCAGCCGAAAACTGTCCGATTTTGCGCGGGCGAAAGCAGCAACGGCTCTCAGCCCCGCGTCGAAGATGCTCGCGACCAGCCGCTCGCGCAGTTGCGGATAGATGCGGCGCGTTCCCGGCTCGCAGTAGATCGGCGCGAAGCGCACCGTCAGGTGTGGGGCGTCGAGCGCAAGGGCCTTTCGGCCTGTCGCTGTCGCCGCTGGGCGCTCGACGAGCGTCACGTGCGGCGTGCGGAATTTTCCTTCGATCGTCGCCGCCGTCTCGATCAAGGCCTTGGCGGCGACCTGTTCGGCGGCACGCGCGCCGGCGACCACCTCGATCAAAAAGGGCGGCAGGAAGGGCGCGTCCTTGGCCGGCGGTTCATCGCTTTCGAGCTCGCCGAATTCGAGCACGATGAAAAGGCCGAGTCGCTGTTCGATTACGCGCCCGACACGTTCGATGATTGCGGCGGCGGTATCGATGTCGGGCGCCAGTAGATAGGCGGCGTTCGCCTGGGCGATGTCGCGCGCCACCGGCTGTTGGTGCTCGGCGGCGATGTGCACACAGAGGAAGGGAACGAGGCGGTCGATGTGCAGCCGTCCGCCCTCGCCGAAATCGCGCCGCACGGCGCGGCCATCCGTCAGCCGGCCGATGGCTTCGTCGAGCCAGGCCGGGGCCGGACTTACGGGCGTCGCTTTCTCCTCCGTCATCGCTGCCTCGCCAACGTTTCTGTCAGGATCGGGACGAGGGAAGAGACCAGTGCCCGCAGAGAACGAAGCGCCCGGATATCCGGCTTGCCGGTCCATTCGTCCATGAAGGTCTTCTTGAACTCGATAGCGATCGCGCAGCCGGTCTCGGGAAAATGCTCGTGGATGAAGCGCGTCTGCTCTCCGCGTCCTTGGAAGGCGACGTTCTCGCGTACATCCACCGGCCGGCCGTCGATAGAGGCGGTGCCGAGCGCCGACATCAGCGTATCGATGACGCCGGCCCATCTGGGCCGATCCATCGAGGAGGTCCCGATGTTGATTTCCGGGGCTTCGTCGGGAGCCGCAGGCGCGGCGTCCGGTCCCTGTCGCCGGTGGTTGTAGCTGTGCATGTCGAGCACGATGAAGCGACCGTGGCGGCGCTCGATCGCCGTCAGCATCGAATGCAGCATGGCATAATACTCGTCATGGACGGCGAGGGACGCCTCGATCATCTCGACGGGCGGATGTTCCCGCCAGACGGAAAGGCCCCAGGCTTGCGCCGGCTGAAGATAGACCGCGCCCGTGCGGGCACGGTTGAGGTCGACCTCGAAGCGGGACCTGTGGACGACGATGCGGTTGGCAAGATCGCGGATGACGAACTCGGTGAACGGATCCTCCTCGCGCAGCCGTTCCTCGTCCGTCAGGGCGGTGAGCGCGCGGGCGTCGCTGCGCATCGCGTGCCCGTTGTGGATCGCCGTGCCGACGATCGGCCCATCGCCGCGGTGTGCGGTCCACCAGGTGGTTTCGCTGGCTGAGCGGAACTGTTCCGTCGGCTCGCTTTGCATCTTCGCTCCCGCACTCCCTCGCTCTGGTCGCTACGGGGGTGCAACTCCCCGGTGGCCCGAAGGGTTCCAGAACGGAAGAAATTTCCGGGGCGGTCGGGACGCAAGGCCACCCCGCTCCGACAGCCGCCCTCAACGTTTTTGCTGGCCGATCTCGCCGAGAATCCACTGGCGGAAGGCGCTGATTTTCGGGGCGTTTCGCCGGCTTTCCGGATAGACCATCCAAAAGGCCTGGCTCTCGTCGCAGAGCAGATCGAAGGGCTGGATCAGACGCCCGTCTGCGAGTTCCGCGGCAAAGAAGGCCGGCGTCAGGATCGCCACGCCCTGTCCGGCCGCGGCCGCATTTCCCTCATAGACTTGGGCGCCCATGCTGGAGCCGGGCCGGCTCGCAAGCCCTTCCACCGGCACGTTGGCGGCGGCAAACCACTGCGCCCACCAGGGATCACCGGGGTCGAGAAGCGGCAGGCGCAGGAGGTCGGCCGGTTCCTTCACGCCACCGATGCTGGCCGCAAGGCCTGGGCTCAACATCGGCGAAAAATCGGCGTTGATCAGACGGTGGGCGGCAAGTCCCGGCCACTCGCCGCGGCCTGAGCGAATGCCGATATCGACCTCCTCGCGACTGAAGTCGACGAGATGCGGCTCGGTTTGAAGTCGCACGGCAAGCGAGGGGTGAGTGATCTGAAACGAGCCGAGGCGCCGCGCCAGCCAGTTGGAGGCAAAGGTCGCGATCGTACTGATGACCAGTGTTCCCTGGGCGCCGCCGCGCGCGCTCACATAGGCTTCGCTGAGCTGCTCGAAGACCTGCGTCACCACGGGTGCAAGCCGCTGGCCGACCTCGGTGAGCGCGATCTGGCGTGGGCGGCGGAGGAACAGGGGTGCGCCGATCCGATCTTCCAGCACCTTGATCTGATAGCTCACCGCAGCTTGCGTCATGCCGAGTTCGCTTGCGGCATTGGTGAAACTTCCATGGCGCGCGACCGCCTCGAAGACCCGTATCGCCGTCAATGGGGGAAGCGGAAGTGTCTTATGCATCAAATGGCCTTATGCATGGTGACCGATATTCGATTGGAAGTTGATGCCGTCCACAACCATTTTCAAGGTCCGTCCATTAGACGGATTGATGAAGAGGATGACGGCTATGACGACCATTCAAGTACGTAGTTTTTCGTCGACAAACGATTTTTCCGTCGGTTCCTGGCTGGCGCTCCTGTTCGCGAGGAAGAGCCGGACGACCGATGTCGTCGACGTCAGGGATCTGTCGGATCACCTGAAGCGGGATATGGGCTTTCTCGACGGCAACCGCCCCGACGGGCACGACCTCCCGACCGCATGATTTCGCCCAACCGCATGATTTCAAAAGACCCGGGCGGACCTCCCACCGCCCGGGTCTTTTCTTGCCCGCGACGCAGCGTCGTCGCCCGGGCGGAGCAGTTTTCCACGTCCCGCCCGCTCTTTGGGTCAGAATTCCTTTAATCTACTGTTTAAGTGGATAATCTCAGTGGTGTCGGCCGGCGCGAGTTTGCGGCGGCCGCCTGAGATGAGGTCCATGATGAGCATGTTGCGGCAATACGAGCGTTTGAGTGCAATCCGCGAGGTCCTGCAGGGCCGGCTGGAACTGCACGAGTCACGCGATTGTTTTGGTTTCGACGATATCGAGGATGGCACGGTCCATGAGCTTAAGGATCGCATTGCCGAACTTTCCGATGAGATCTCGACCTTGAAAAGCCGCTGCGGACGCTATCAAAGCTTCGGCCGTCAGTGACCAAATCCGCCATCAATTACCTGAAGTGACGGCGGCACGCCGTCGATGAATGGAACATCCCCATGACGTTGCATGTAAATTCCCGCGTCGCAGATTATGCGATCAACCCGCTTTTTCTCGAGCGCTGGTCTCCGCGCGCCTATTCGGGTGCCGAGATTTCCGAGCCCGAGCTGTTCGAGATTCTTGAGGCTGCTCGCTGGGCGCCGTCCGCCTACAATGCCCAGCCTTGGCATTTCGTCTATGCGCGCCGCGGCAGTGAAGGCTGGGAGAGGCTGCTCGGCCTCCTGAACGAGTTCAACCGGAGTTGGGCGGCGGAGGCATCGGCGCTGATCTTCGTGCTGTCGAAGACTTCACTGTTGCCGCCCGGCGGTAGCGAAGAGGTGGCGTCCTACACCCATTCCTTCGATGCCGGTGCCGCCTGGGGTGCGCTTGCGCTGCAGGCAGCGCATTCCGGCTGGCAGGCGCACGGTATGGCCGGTCTCGACTATGAGCGCGCGCGAACGGAGCTCGGCGTGCCCGAGAACTACCGGATCGAAGCGGCCGTTGCGATCGGGCGTCTCGGCGACAAGGCGCTGCTTCCGCAAGCGCTGCAGCAGCGCGAGCAGCCAAGCCCGCGCAAGGCGCTGTCGGAGATCGTATCCGAGGGCCGGTTCGTGGCCGGCTGACCCGTCAAACGAGGGGGCGGGCAAGGCTTGCCGGCTTGCCCCCTCAGTGGTCGTCGGTCTCATCCCGGCTAGTCTCATTCAGCGCCTGCACGGTGACCGCAGCGACGAGACCGGTCAGTACGATGCCGGAAAAACCGATCACCAGCGCCAGCACCCGAGCGCTCAGATGCTTCGGCGTGATGTCGCCGTAGCCGATGGTCAGGCCCGTGACGAAGGTGAAATAGAACGCTTCGTCGAGCCGCCAGTCTTCGATGCGGCCGATGACGACGCCGGTTCCTGCCATTACGATCAGGATTGCTGAGAAGATCGGCCAGAGCAGCTGAAGCTGCTGGTAGAGATTGGAGAAGAACCGGCGTCGCATTCTCTTCGTCTGCCGCCGGCGTTGAGATTCCGCCACGCAATCCTCCCTCTCGCGGATAGGCCCGGAAGGCGAACCAGCCACGCCCCCAGGACGGTCGGCCCAAGGCTCGCTTGCCGCCGTCGAAATCCCTTCGCGAACGCACCGCCGCCGCTCTGAAGATAGCCCTGAGTCGGGTCGGCTTCCAGCGCCTGTTTTCCGGCCGGCAAACGGGATGCGATGCAGTCAGTTGCATTTCTTGCAACCGCTTTGGCCGAGTGCTATCGCTTTAGAATAATCTCATGAAAGCTCCTGCCAAAGGACAACCCGGATGGCATCGCATGAGCATTCACTTGCCGGCGACGGCCGCTCTCTCTCCGCGGGCCTGCGGCTCGACGTGATCGCAGGTCTTACGGCCGCCGCCGTGGTCCTGCCCAAGGCGATGGCCTATGCCACGGTCGCCGGCCTGCCCGTCAGTGTCGGCCTCTACACCGCCTTCGTGCCGATGATCATCTACGCGCTTCTCGGCACGTCGCGCGTTCTCAGCGTCTCGTCGACCACCACGCTTGCGATCCTCGCCGGCACGCAGCTCGGCCTTGCCGTCCCGGATGGCGATCCGGCCAAGCTGCTGACGGCGACCGCGACGCTGACGGCGCTCACCGGCGCGCTACTGTTCCTGGCATCGCTGCTGCGTTTCGGCTTTGTCGCCAATTTCATATCGTCGCCGGTGCTGATCGGCTTCAAGGCCGGCATCGGCCTTGTCATCGTGCTCGACCAGGTGCCGAAGCTGCTCGGCATTCACATCACCAAGGAAGGCTTCTTCCGCGATATCCTCAGCATCGCCGGGCACCTGTCCGAGACCTCGATGCTCACGCTCGCGATTGCGGCCGCGGCTCTGGTGGCTTTGCTTGCGATGGAGCGCCTCTGGCCGCATTCGCCGGCGCCGCTTCTGGCGGTGGCCGCGGGCATCGCGCTTTCCTGGTTCGCGGGTCTCGCCGCGCTCGGCGTTTCCACCGTCGGCTTCATCCCGCAATCGCTGCCTTCGCTGACACTTCCGAGCTTGGGTCTTGTTCAGGAACTCTTGCCGGGCGCGCTCGGCATCGCGTTGATGAGCTTCACCGAGACCATTGCCGCCGGCCGGGCCTTTGCCGCTCCGTCCGACCCGCCGATCCGGGCGAACCGCGAGTTGCTGGCGACGGGTGCCGCGAATTTCGGGGGCGCCTTTTTCGGTGCCATGAGTGCCGGCGGCGGCACGTCGCAAACCGCCGTGGTGCGAGCGGTCGGCGGCCACAGCCAGATGGCGTCTCTGGTCACCGCGGCGGCTGCGGCTGCGACCATGCTGGTCCTGGCGCCGCTGCTCGGCCTGCTGCCGCAGGCCGTGCTTGCGGCGATCGTCATCGTCTACTCGGTCGGGCTCATCAAGCCCGCGGATTTCCTCTCCGTCCGCAAGGTCCGGCTGATGGAGTTTCACTGGGCGTTGGCCGCCTTTCTCGGCGTGCTGTTTTTCGGCACGCTGCAGGGTATCATCGTTGCAATCGTGCTGTCCTTCATCGGGCTCGCGCGCCAGGCGGCCTCGGCGAAGGTCTATGTCGTCGGCCGCAAGCGCGGCACCGATCGGCTGCGGCCGCTCTCGTCCGCACACCCCGATGACGAGACCTTCGAGGGACTTTTGATCCTACGCCCGGAGGGTCGGCTCTTTTTTGGCAATGCCCAGCAGGTGGCCGACCAGGCGCAGATGCTGGTCGCAAAGCAGAAGCCCAGAGTTGTCGTGCTCGACATGAGCCGGGTTTTCGACATCGAATATTCGGCGCTGCAGATGATGATGGAGGGCGAGCGCCGCATCAGCGAACACGGCGTCACCGTCTGGCTGGCCGAGCTGAACCCGGACGTGCTTGCCTATGTGCGCGCATCCGGCTTTGCCGATCAGCTCGGCCCTGACCGCCTGTTCGTCAATACCCGCACGGCGCTCCAGCACTATCTGGCCGGCGCCGCGCAGGCGTAAAGCAATTCCAGGAAAAGGGCACAGCGGTTTTCCGTCCGGAATTGTGCTCAGAAAATGAGCTATTCCGCCATCATCTCGCCCGTTCCGCCGAAGGCCGGCGGGAAGTCCCGATACTTCGGCAGGCCGTCCTTCATCGGCAGCACCGTCTCCTGATAGTTGACGTGAAGCATCGGCTTGAAGGCAAGCGACGGGATTGCCGCTGCAAAGACGTCGGTGACACCCCAGAGCGGATGTTCGGTCATGAGATGCCCGCCGCAGGCCTTGCACCATTTGCGCACGCTCGTTGCCGTCTTCTGGTAGCCAACCAGATTGTCCGCACCCTTGACGATCTTGACCTTCTCCGGTGGCCAGAGCGTGAAGGCGTTGACCGGGCCTGCCGACCAGCTTCGGCAGGAACTGCAATGGCAATAACCCATGGCGGCCGGATCGCCGCTCACTTCGATCTCGACTGCGCCGCAGAAGCACTTTCCGTTGAGGCTGCCGTTCGCTGCCATGACTTTCTCCAATGAAAGAACGCAAGGGGCAGAACGCCTTGAGTTGGCGGCTTTCCTTGGGTTCGGTTTTGTTCTGACCGGCCTTTTTTGCCGATCGGCTCAATGGTCTTCGTTCCGCTGGACAGGGCC
>NZ_JACVBF010000089.1:0-256 GCF_014852195.1 Ensifer sp. ENS08 | reverse complement strand
GTGGGGAGCTGCGAATAAGCTTTGATCCATGGATCTCCGAATGGGGGAACCCACCTTAAATGCTTGGAAAATTTAAGTCGTGCGCAAGTACGGCTTAGGTTTCCAAGCATTGTTTAAAGGTATCTTACTCTGAATACATAGGGGTAAGAAGCGAACGCAGGGAACTGAAACATCTAAGTACCTGCAGGAAAGGACATCAACCGAGACTCCGCAAGTAGTGGCGAGCGAACGCGGACCAGGCCAGTGGCAATGAGGA
>NZ_JACVBF010000088.1:0-257 GCF_014852195.1 Ensifer sp. ENS08 | reverse complement strand
GCAGCCACCCCGCCAGAACCACCAGGTCGGCAAAGCGCAAGATTTGCGTCTAGCGGACGCAAACCGGATGAGAAGCTGGTGAGTTGGTCGAGCCAACTCGTTTTGTTTTGAACACGTCGCTCATCTGAATGATGAGCATGAGCAATGGGAACGATCAAGCCAATCGAACGATTAGTACTGGTAAGCTTCATGCGTTGCCGCACTTCCACACCCAGCCTATCAACGTGGTCGTCTTCCACGGTTCTCAAGGGAATACT
>NZ_JACVBF010000087.1:0-258 GCF_014852195.1 Ensifer sp. ENS08 | reverse complement strand
AAATCAGGGTGATCAGCGCCAGCAGCGCCAGCAACGCCGCCACCGCGAAAGCGGCGACGAAGTTGTATTCATTATAGAGGATTTCGACCTGCAACGGCATGGTGTTGGTCTCGCCGCGGATATGGCCTGAGACCACCGAGACGGCGCCGAACTCGCCCATGGCGCGGGCGTTGCACAAAAGCACGCCGTAAAGCAGCCCCCATTTGATGTTGGGCAGCGTCACATGCCAGAAGGTCTGCCAGCCCGATGCCCCGAGAG
>NZ_JACVBF010000086.1:0-267 GCF_014852195.1 Ensifer sp. ENS08 | reverse complement strand
CGCCGACCTTGACGATGCCGCGCTCAACGCGACCGGTCACAACCGTACCACGGCCCGAGATCGAGAACACGTCTTCGATCGGCATCAGGAACGGCTGGTCGATCGGACGCTCAGGCGTCGGGATGTAGGCGTCAACAGCGGCCATCAGCTCGCGGATCGCGTCTTCGCCGATCTTCTTGTCCGAATCTTCCAGAGCAGCAAGAGCCGAGCCCTTGATGATCGGAATGTCGTCGCCCGGGAATTCGTAGGACGACAGAAGTTCGCGAA
>NZ_JACVBF010000085.1:0-273 GCF_014852195.1 Ensifer sp. ENS08 | reverse complement strand
CCACCTGAGCTACGGGCCCATTCCGGTTGCACGCACCACCTAAGTGTCGCTCGACGCTTAAAGTGAGCGGGCGTGGTTCGTATCCTTGTGAGAAAGAGAAACGTGGACGGCGGCACTCGCCATACCAACCGAATACCAAAGGTATTTCCGTGGCGTATTGCGTTTCGATGGTCACCTGACTGGTGCCATCTATGTTCTAAAAAGCACGGGAAAGGTCATGCATCCGAAGATGCCGTCTTCCAATTCCACAGCTTCCTTAGAAAGGAGGTGATC
>NZ_JACVBF010000084.1:0-275 GCF_014852195.1 Ensifer sp. ENS08 | reverse complement strand
CTGACCCAGGGGGTATCGTCAGAGCCGGAAACCAGCCGGTAATTGATTGGAATCGTGGCCGGCTTCAAATCGGAACGGTGGCCGGATTTTGATCGGAATGCTGGCCGGCTTCAGGTCGGAATCCGCAAGGTCCACGCCGATTGCGCCATTGAGGTCGACACCAACGCCTACTCAGTCCCGTGGCGGCTCATCGGCGAGATTGTCGAGGTGACGATCAGCGGTGGCCAGGTCCGCGTATTCCATGCTGGTCAGCTTGTCGCGAGCCACGCCGAGTC
>NZ_JACVBF010000083.1:0-277 GCF_014852195.1 Ensifer sp. ENS08 | reverse complement strand
CGGATCGCCGCCCTTGGCGGCGGAATCGGCGTGCAGCACCGCATGGCCTATCAGGGCGAGTACTTCGTCGAGCGCTACGGCCATGGTGTCGCTGAAGCGACGCCGCCGGTGGCCAAGATGCTGGCAAGGGGCGTCAACGTCTCCGCCGGCACCGATGCGACCCGCGTCGCATCCTACAACCCCTGGGTTTCGCTGTCGTGGATGGTGACCGGCAAGACTGTCGGCGGCCTGCAGCTCTACCCGCGCGCCAACTGCCTCGATCGCGAGACGGCGCTTC
>NZ_JACVBF010000082.1:0-278 GCF_014852195.1 Ensifer sp. ENS08 | reverse complement strand
ACTCACAAGTGAGCACCCAAACAATGATCATGCCTCAAGGACAAGGCTTCCTTCCTACCTCCAGACCCTCCACCACATCCGGTCGGCTAGACCATCCATGGGTTCATCGGATCTGGGCTCGGACGTCTCCAACAACCTTTCGGCCGTCTTCAACACCTGGAAGCTTCCAGACATATCTTCTCTTCACAATGTAATCAGAACAGGCATCAGGCCCTAAAGCCGATGCAAACTTATTTTCTCCAAGGATATCTTCCGTCAGTTCAACACCAATCGAATTG
>NZ_JACVBF010000081.1:0-282 GCF_014852195.1 Ensifer sp. ENS08 | reverse complement strand
AGCGGAAGAGCGGGGCGACCGGCCCGAAGGTTTCCTCGCGTGCAACCGCCATCGCCTGGGTGACGTCGGCCAGAACCGTCGCCTCATAGAAGGTGCCACCGAGCGTGTGGCGCTTGCCACCCTGGATTACCCGCGCACCCTTCGACGTCGCATCGGCGATATGCTCCTCGACCTTTTCCAGCGCCGCCTTGTCGATCAGCGGGCCAAGGATCACGCCTTCGTCGAGACCGTTGCCGATCTTCAGCTTGGCGACCGCCTTGGCGAGCTTGTCGGAGAAGGCAT
>NZ_JACVBF010000080.1:0-283 GCF_014852195.1 Ensifer sp. ENS08 | reverse complement strand
TCACCGGACAGATCTCGAGAAGCTGGTCTTAAGATATGGCGCAAGTGAACCGCTCGGCGTGGTTCCAATAAAGCGACCGTATCGAACACGTCGATGGCATCTGATTGGCTCGGTTGTAAAAGGTAACTGAGTTGCCGCTTCCCTTCGGGAAGGCGGCTAAGGATGAGCATTGGCAATGAGAACGATCAAGTGTCAAAAGGGCATTTGGTGGATGCCTTGGCATGCACAGGCGATGAAGGACGTGATACGCTGCGATAAGCCGTGGGGAGCTGCGAATAAGCTT